>WQYD01000001.1 GCA_009781445.1 Bacillota bacterium
AAAGATTTTGCCATAGCAAACCTCTATGAGGAACTTGACGCGGTGGTTCAGCCACTGTTCGTGCGTGCAGGTGTTCCTGTGTTTTCGGATACCAAAAACTTACTTTCGGATACCTATATCGCGAGATTTTTAGTAAGCCTTATTGAGGCGCAAATTTTTAATTTAAGGCGCGATAAGGTTATAAATTTAATAAAATCACCCGTTTTCAGCACGGATTCAAGCAGTGTTTTTGCTTATGAAAATAGGGTTCTTAAAAGAAATATATCGTTTAACGGGTTTTTAAATCCAAGTGAGGATATTAGCGAAGAAGAGATTAGGTGCAAGGTAATAAGCCTTACGCGCCGTTTTAGCGGTGCGACAGTGCAGGAATATATAAGCGCGATAAAGGAAATTTTAGAAGATAGCGAAATAATTAAAAACCACGCTACCGCGGTGGAAAGCCTTGAAAACGAGGAACTTTTAAAGGCAATGAACAATCAGGCGGTGGAAAATATTAATGAAATTTTAGCTGAACTTTCCGCGCTTTACGGCAATGAAAAAATGAAGCAAAAGGACTTTTGTGATATTTTTAAATCTTCATTAGAGGCAGTTGAAATTTCACTGATTCCAAGGTTTATAGACAGTGTGTTTATGGGAAACCTCACCGAAAGCAGGTATAACAATATTAAAGTTTTGTTTATTGCAGGCGCGTGCGCTAATTCATTTCCCAAGCAAGGCGGTTTAAAGCCAGTGGTTTCGGATATGGATTTTTGCAACCTTTCGGACGCAGGCATAAATATCTTTCCGTCCCCCCAATATCTTGATAAGGAAAAGGAATTTTTAATCCTTGATTTATTCACAAAACCCACAGAACGGCTTTATATAGGCTTAGCTTCGTCCTTACCAAGCGGTGAAAAACTTACCCCCGCGCCTGCGGTTAAGGAAATTTGCAGTTTGCTGAATATAACGCCAAGCGCAATGCACAGCGCACAGCGCACAGCGCACAATGAAGGATTAATTCAGAATTCAGAATTCAGAATTCAGAATGAAGGAAAGGAATCAGCGCACAGCGCACAGCGCACAGCGCACAATGAAGGATTAATCAATAAAGAATCCACCCCTTTGCCCTATGCCCTATGCCCTATGCCCTCACCAACCACCAATCACCAATCACCAATCACCAATCTCTTTTTTCCCCCTTCCCCTAACGGCGAACGCAGTTTTAAAATTACTGAGGTTGAGAGCTTTTTCAGGTGTCCGTATTCGCATTATCTTAAGCACGGCTTAAGGCTTAAAGAACGCGAGAGTGCGGAAGCAAAAACTAAAGATATCGGGATAATCTTTCATGACGCGCTTGAGTATTATTTTAGAAAAACGCTTAAAAAGCTAAGAATCTTTAGCGAAGAAAGGCTTAAATCTTTGGCGGAAGAATCAATAGAAAGCGCACTTAATCAGTATTTTAAAGGTTTGCAAAATGATATTTTTAGTGAAAACTTTAAAAAACAAGTAAAGCGTGAATTTTTATCCGTGGCAAAAAAACTTACTGAGCAGGTTCTTTTATCGGAATATGAGCCGTCTTTCGTGGAAGCAGAAATCGGCATGGGCAAAAAGGATTTTCCTGCAATAGAGGTTTTTGTGCAGGATGAAAAATTCGTAATGCGGGGCAAAGCGGATAGGATTGATTTAAAAGGCAAAAACGCTTCGGTTATTGATTATAAAACGGGAAATGCGGAATTTGCTAAAGGGGATTTATACTTCGGGCTAAAGTTGCAACTTTTCGTTTACTTAAAATCAGTTAAAAATGCAGGGTTCATTCCTGCGGGCGCGTTGTATTTGCCGATAAAGGATTCTTACAGCGAAACGGGCGTGGATTATTCCATGCACGGCAGGGTAGACGCCAGCCTTGTGAGTGAAACTGATTTTTGCTTAAAGCAACCCAAGGCGTCCTTTATAAGTGGGGAAGAGTTTGCAGGGCAAATTGATTACGCCGTGAAAGTTACAAAATCCGCACTTGGAGAAATGGTTTCAGGTGTTATCGCAAAATCCCCCGCAGGCGATTTTTGCGTGAGGTGCGAATATAAAGAAATTTGCGGTGGTTTAGGCACTGAAAATATAAGAAGTACGGGGCTATGAGTAGAGTTTGGAAGCAAAACCAAAAAGAAGCAATTGAGGCGCAGGGTAACACGCTTGTTTTTGCAAGCGCAGGCAGTGGCAAAACGGCGGTTCTTACCGAAAGGGTGCTAAGGTATCTTGAAAACGGTGGCGATATAACGCGCCTTGTGGTTATCACATTCACAAAGGCTTCTGCGGAAGAACTTAAGGAAAGAGTTCTTGACGAACTTTATAAGAGGGTGAGGGAATTTGATTCAATTCAGAATTCAGAATTCAGAATTCAGAATGAAGGAAAGAATTCAGCGCACAGCGCACAGCGCACAGCGCACAATGAAGGAAAGAATTCAGCGCACAGCGCACAGCGCACAGCGCACAATGAAGGAAATATTATAAATAATTCCGCCCCTGCACCCTGCACCCTGCAACCTGCAACCTCAAAGAAACACCACTTAATTAAACAAATCAAAAACCTAAACCAATCAAGCATAACTACAATAGACGGCTTTTGTTTGGAAATTTTTAAAAAGCATTTTGAGGATATCGGGGTTGAACCTGTGTTTTCAATTTTATCCGCCGAAGAGGCGAAAACGCTTTTTGCGCAAGCGGTGCGCGGTGCGGTTGAAAGGGGGCTAACTGAGGGCAATGAACCGTTTTTAAATCTTTTAGACGCGTTTACCGAAAAAAGAAGCCACGAACCGCTTATAAAAGCAATTCAAAATGTGCATGACTTTCTTTCCGTGCAAGAAAATCCTGAGGAAGCGATTGAAAGATTTATTAAATTTTCAAGGCTTAAACCTGAGGAAATGCCCGCAGTGAAGTATTTTACCGCAAATGCACGCAAAGAATCGGCTTTGCTTGAATCTTTGCTTGAGGGGATTAACTCAACCGCAGGGTTTATCGGCGGTTTTGGTGAAATTGAAGAAGATTATTTAAATCTTTTAGAGTATACGGGCTTAGTTTTAAAACGGTGCGGGACGGCAGACACAATCGCAAAGCTAAGAGGTTTTGCTGACGCGAAGATAAAAGTGCCTCAGTTCAGAAAGTTTATCGGCGAAAGGCATACCGCTTTAAGGGAAGAAATTAAGAATTTTTTAAAGGCTTTCAATGCCTTTGTAGACGAATTATCCTTTCTTTCTTTGAATGTAAGTGAAACCCACGAAGAAGAAATTGCTAATAAAAAAGCCTATGAAGAAGAGATTAAAGCAGGTGAGATTTCTTACGAACTTATCAAAACGGCGCAACTTGCAGAGGAAATCTATACTTCGTTAAAAAAGGAAGCTGGGAAGCAGGACTTCGCGGATATTGAAAGATTCGCGCTTAAAATCCTTACAAACAATGATCGTGCAAGCGAAATTAAGAATCAAATTGACTATATTTTCTTTGACGAATATCAGGATACGAACAGGCTTCAAGAAAGCATAATTAACAAAATTGCCAAAGACAATGTGTTTATGGTGGGCGATCCCAAGCAGGCAATTTATAAGTTCCGCTTCGCCGAACCCGAAATTTTAATAACTAAAAAGCAACATTATGAATTCACAAAAGACGGCAACGCGATTCCGCTAAATGATAATTTCCGTTCGGTTAGAGGCGTGCTTGATTTTGTTAATTTGGTGTTTTCCGAACTCATGTCGTATAGTTTCGGGGGCGTTGATTATGAAAATGAAGCTAAACTTACCGCAGGCAGAGAACACAAAACAGACGAATCGTTAGAAAGCGTAACCCTCAAGTTTTTTGAACAAGAAATCCGCGAGGCAGGGGAACTTCCTGAGGTTTACCGCGTTTCAAATGCCCCGCTTGCAAAAGAGGGTAACAGCGAGGCAAGGTACATTGCGGATAAAGTTGAGGAAATTGTTTCAACCAAATTAGTTTACGAAACGGATAAAAACGGCACTGAAAGGGCAAGGAAATTTGAGTTCAAAGATATTGCCGTGCTTTTAAGAAATAACTCAAGCGGTAAAGAAATTGCCAAGGAATTTAAAAAAAGAGGCATACCTTACTTAGCGCCTTTTATGAAAACAGGCGGTGCAGGAAAGGACACCGAACTGCTTGTTTCGCTTCTAAAAGTGATAGATAACCCCAAAAACGATATTCCGCTTGTGGCGGTAATGCGTTCATACTTCGGCGGTTTTTCGGAAGAAGAGTTGATTGAAATAAGAACCGCTTGCCCCGAAGGGCATTTTTATGAAGCGGTATTTTCAGCGCACAGCGCAGGTTTAATTCAGAATTCAGCGCACAGCGCACAGCGCACAGCGCACAATGAAGGAAATATTATAAATAATTCCGCCCCTGCGTCCTGCGTCCTGCATCCTGCATCCTCAAAAAACAATTCAGCCCCTGCGTCCTGCGTCCTGCATCCTGCATCCTTGCAAAGACTTTTCACCCTCTTCTCACTACTCAACAAATACGCCTTGCTATCGTCAACCACAGATATCTTTACCCTTGTAAGCAAAATAATAACCGAAACGGGGTATGATCGTCATGTTATTGAGAACAGCGGTAAAGAGGGGATAGAACAGTTAAATTCATTTTGTTTTTCGTTGAGAGGTAAGGATTATTCAAAAAGCCTCAACGCGTTTTTAAATGACAATACCGCTTTGGCAAGCGTGCCGAAAGTGTGCGAAGCCGTTAATTCGGTTACGCTTCTTACCCTGCACAAAAGCAAAGGGCTTGAATTCCCCATTGTGTTCATGGCGCAGGCAGAGCAGGGTGTGGCGCGTGGCGCGGTTAAGGAAAGCGAAGTTATTATAGATCCTGAGCTTGGGCTAAATGTTAGATACCGCGATAGTAGCGAACGCATAAAAAGGGACACCGTTTCCACGGCAGGCGCAAAAATTAAGCAGGACAAAGAGGAAAAAGAGGAACTTCTGCGCCTCATGTATGTGGGCATGACACGCGCGCGTTACCATTTATATATAACAGGGAAAAATTCTAAAACAATTAAGCCCCGCGAAAAGGATTGTTTGGGCTTTGTGGATTTTATAAATCTTGCGTCAAAAAGGAATCCGCTGATAAATAGCTATAAAGATTCTGCGCACAGCGCAGAAACAATTCAGAATTCAGAATGCAGAATGCAGAATGAAGGAAGGGATTCAGCGCACAGCGCACAGCGCACAGCGCACAATGGCGGATATAATAATAAAGATTCCACCCCTATGCCCTATGCCCTATGCCCTATGCCCTCAACTATTCCCTCTTCCCCAATCCCTAATCCCTCACCTATTCTTAACAAATATTCCGTTTCAGGCTTAAATGCAAGCCTTTCTGAGAGCGGTTTTATGGCGGACGGAACTGCGGTGAACCGTGAAATTGCGTTTTCGGGTACTAAAACCGCGGATTTAGGTAACTCTTATCACAAGTTTATGGAACTGCATGACTTTAGTAAGCGTAGTTTTGAAGAGATTAGCCTTGAAATTGAGGACTTTGTGGCTATAGGCGCGTTTGATAGCGCGGTTAAGCCCTCTGCAAAGGTACTGCATTCTGCGCTTAAGCACGAAGTATTCAAATCAACGCACAGCGCAGGATTAATTCGTGATCCAGAATTCAGAATTCAGAATGAAGGAAAGGAATCAGCGCACAGTGCACAGCGCACAGCGCACAATGGCGGATATATTAATAAAGATTCCGCCCCTATGCCCTATGCCCTATGCCCTATGCCCTCATTAAAAGTCTTGCGCGAAAAACCCTTCATTCTCTATCTTCCCGCCAATTCGGTGCTTAACGGCACAGACTGTACGGATAAGGTTTTAGTTCAAGGTGTGTTTGATATGCTTATTCTTGGCGGAAAGGAAAATATTTTGATTGACTACAAGGTTACAAATGCGTCTGCTGAAGCGGTTAGGGAAAAATATAAAAACCAATTAAATCTTTACAGGCGCGGGGCAGAAATTGTGTTCGGCGTTAAAATTCACAAAGCGTATATTTTTGTTTTCGGAAGGAATGAAGCGGTAGAAGTATTTTGAGGGCGTAGGGCATAGGTTATAGGGTATAGGGGTGGAATTTTATAATATTTCCACAATTCTGAATTCTGCATTCTGAATTCTGAATTAAACCTCAATTCGTACTTTCTACTTCGTACTTCGTACTTATTCTGTTGTTTTAGCTACAGATTTAGCCAAATTTGCTATTATTCTTTAAAAAAACTATTGTACTTCTATAATACTCATGATATAATCTTATGTGCAAGTATAAAATATATATGTGTGGAGGCGTGCGCGTATGGCGTTTGTTGATAAAATTTCCGAAGTTTTAAATGAAAAGCTTGATTTTTTTGGCTTAGGCGCGCAGTATACGCCTGCTTTCTATCTTGCATTGTTTGCTACGCTTCTTGTGGTTGTGGCTTTCGTGATTGCGGTTCTTGTTAAAAACGCGTCCGAAGCTAAAAAACTTTCTGTGCTGTTTTTAGAAGTTTCAAAAGAAGTAGACGAACTTGGGATAGTAGACGAAACTAATCTTGGAAAATTAAACCAAATCGTGGGCAAACTTCCTGCCCCTGTTTACGATGCCTTCGGCAAATTTCTTGAAGCCCCGAACGCAAGCTACCCTTCGGACTATATGCCCGATTCCATGGTAATGAACGATCCTGTTATGGTGCCAAAGCACAAAGCGGGGCTTGGCTTGTTCCGCGGGCTAACTTCCGCATTCATAGCACTGGCAGTTATTTTTGCTTCCATAGGCGAAAGTGCGGTTTGGGGTTTTGCTGTGGAAAATGCAACCTATGTTGCGCTTTGCGTGGCTTCGGTTGTGGCGTTGCCATTTTTAATTTACATTCCGCTTGCCGTTCTTTTAAATGCTTCCTACCGCAAACAGCTTTTGGAACTTTCGGAATCTTTTAAAGAATTAAAGCTAACCCTAAATAAGCACAATGCTTTGTGGGCGGATAGGGAAGATAAATTCGTTACCGAAAATGTGGAAGAAATTAACGCCGCGATAGAAGAAATTCTTAAAAACCGCGTGCAGAACCGCCGTATTACCGAACTTCTTGAAGTTGAGGCAGAGGCAAGGCAAGGCGAAGATTTGGCACTTGCGGCAGTTGAGGAAGTGTTTGTTCCCGAAGAGGAATATGAATATGAACCTGTTCCGTTGCCCGCACCAAGAGCGGTTATTGAAGAAGAACCCGTAGTTGAAGAAGCTATTGAAGAAGTTGTTGAAGAACCAATAGTTGAAGAAGTTGTTGAAGAGGCTGTGGAAGAACCTATAGTTGAAGAAGCCACTGAAGAAGTTGTTGAAGAGGCTGTGGAAGAACCTATAGTTGAAGAAGCCACTGAAGAAGTTATTGAAGAGGCAATAGAAGAACCTGTGGCGGAAGAACCGATTGTTGAAGAAATTGCGGAAGAAGCGGTAGTTGAAGAAGTCATTGAGGAAATTGCCGAAGAACCTGCGGTTGAAGAAATTGTTGAAGAGATTATAGAAGAACCTATAGTTGAAGAAGTTGTGGAAGAACCAGTAGTTGAAGAGGTTATAGAAGAATCCGCGCAATCTAATGACGATATGTATGCAGAGCTTCTTGGGCTTGTGGAAATTATGGATGGCTTTATGAGTGATCCGAACACCACCGCCGAACATATAACCACCTGCCGAGGCATATTGAACGAAGCAAGGCTTAACCCGATATTTAATGAACCCTTGCCCCAACAAATCTTTGATACCTGCCTTGGAATCCTTGCAGACGCGCCTCAGCTTAAAGAAGAAGTTACTGATCCCTATGAAGATTTACTGCAACTTGTGCAAATTGTGGACGGCTTAATGCAAGACGAAAATACCACCGCGGATCAAATTGAAGAATGCAAAGCAATTCTTTCCTCTGCCCGCCAAGGCGAAAACTTTGCCACTGAAGAAATTCAACAAATCTTTGATATTTGCTTCGGAATCCTTGAGGGATAATAAGAACGAACAAAAAAGCCACCAAACGAACAAAAAGCCACCAAGCTACTGCGGGGTGGCTTTTTCATTAAGGGGGCAGGTTGCAGGGGGCAGGTTGCAGGGTTGGAATCTAAATATCATTATGAATCAGCGCACAACGCACAGCGCACAACGCACAGCGCACAACGCACAGCGCACAGCGCACAATGGTGGATTCTAAATCTCATTATTGAAAAGTGAAACGAGAAACATGAAACGAGAAACATGGTGGATTCTAAATATCATTATTAGTTAAATAATCCATAATTCTACATTCTGAATTCTGAATTCTGAATTAAGCCATAATTCGTACTTCGTACCTAAAAAACAATTCCACCATTGTGCGCTGTGCGCTGTGCGTTGTTCGCTGAATAATCACCAAAAAACCACCAAAACCGCCCCAAAAATTTTCCTTGACAAATTTATTTTAATGGTTTATACTCATTGTATATAAACAAAAACTTGGAGGTTTTTATAAATTATGACTAAAAAGAGAATTCTAACACTAATTTTAGTTCTCGTGCTTATAGCATCTGTGGGCATGATGGCTTTCGCGTGTAACAACAATAGCACTGGTGGCGGTCGTTGCACAGGTTGTAACAAAACCAAGTGCGATAAGTCTACCCCTAAATGCCCCGGCTACACAGAGCCAGTGGACTACATAGAGCTTCAAAACTGGGTTGAAACCCTTGTGGAAAGCCTTGATAAAACCGTGGACGCGGCAATAAGGGCAGGGCTTGACTCACAAAAGAAAGGCGGAAAGCTTTACGCAGGTGCAACTTTCTACTTAGACCTTGTGGCGGATGCCGCAAAAGGCGAGAAAGTGGAAATGGAATTGGTTGCTAAGGGCAGATTTGATGCCGTTAACCCCGGAAACAGCGAAGCTTTCGTGTCTGTTAACCTCGGTTCTACAATTGAAGGACTGCAAGATGTGGGCATTTCAGCCACAAAGTCCCCTCACTTTACTTTGTACGCAAAGGACGGCGATGCGTGGATTGGGCAAAAACTTCTATCGGGCGCAACAATGCAATGGTCTAAGCTAAGCCAAGGCAAGGGAAAATCACCCGCTGAAAATGTGTACTCACTTGCTTACGCGCTTTCAAATGTTCCCTCTGCTTTAGGCGGTCTTCTTCCTGAAGATGACGCAGAAGAAGGAATCTTTGATGCACCTTTCAGCGGAATTTCTGATCTATATGTTGCTGAGAATATTCCAATGCTCAAGAGCATTAGTAATCTTGTTACCTTAATAGGTCCCCTAATGAGCTGGGCTTCCGAAATAGACGAATTTGGCGAAGAGATTGAAGGCGATCCTTTCGTGTTCGCACCTAAAGGCTACAATGGCAATAACAGCCCCGCAGGTCTTTACACATGGAACATTGCGCTTAGCCAAATAGCAGGGCTTCTTGAGATTGTGGAAGGGCTCTTTGCCGGCGACGACGGCGATGACGACGGTGGCGGTCTTTTAGGGCTTCTTGAAGGTCTTGTGGGCGACATAAGCATGTTAGACCCGATAATTGAAGCGATTTTCAATGTGGGATTAGAGGATTTCTTAGCCGGCAAAGGCGCAGATAAGTTCCCCAGCTTGCTTGTGAATTATACGCTTGACACTAAAGGGCATATTACAGGGCTTAACTTTGTTTATGACAACATGAAAGAAAAAGACATAAGGCTTGAAATCGGCATTAAGAATCTTGAATTCTCAAGCGACACAAGCACTACAGCACACCCTGCGTTTTTAGCCCCCTCGGTTTATCAAAACGCACAGGAAACAGCAATTAAACTATCGTTTAACCTTTCCACACCAAGCAGAGAATTTGATATGCTTGTGAATGCTTATGTGTATCCTTCATTCGTGATCAATTATTGCAGTGAAGACGGTGTTTCAATTAGCATTGCAGAAGGCTTACTTGCTGAGGCGGAATTAATCTTAAACGGCGAATCGTTTGGAATAGATGCAGTTTACTATATAAACGGCACAACAGGCTACCTTGCATTTGATCTTGCGAATGTGTTTGAGGAAATAGGCGTAGAGGCAGAACACGATATTCCCACCAAATTTATGTGGGAAGCGGATATCCGCAACCTATTCAGCTTTGTAGAGGGCTATACCGCCCCCGAAACCGTGGCACCTGTGGCTTGCGAAGAATGCGATAAAACCGCTTGCGAATGCCCTTGCGCTAAGTGCGATACAGAACCTTGCACTTGCAAGAAGTTCGTTTCTTGGGAAACAGTGTATGTTCGTTGCGAAGAATGCGCCGAATGCATTAAGACAACCCCCGGAAATTGCTTAAAACCTGTGGCAAAAGAAGTATTTAACTGGGTACCTGAACTTAACAAAACTAACACAATTGATAAAGTTGCCGATGCGGTTAAAGATATTATTAACGGCTTCATTAAAGACGGCTTTAGCATGGGAATCATTACAGATGTGTTTGATCTTCTTGACGATATCATGGATATCGGCAACGCAATCGGCGACATCTTTAACGACAAAGTTATCACAGATAACGGCTTATCCTTCCTTAACTTCCTTACAGGGCTTGTTTCAATCCCTATGGCGAATGAAAGCGCACTTCTTGAACACATACTTGGCGGAAAGCTCAGCACCCTTGTAGAGGCTTGTGGCGACTGCGAAGGCTGTGAAGATGACGAAGATTGCTTAGCACCTGTTCTTAAGGACAACGCAGTAGTTGATTTCATTATCAGAATCGTGGCAGAATATTCAAATATAGAACAACCTGAAAGGTTTACCTATGAAGAACTTCTAAGCATGATTTACCATGTGTTTGAACTTGAAGTTGACTTGCTTAATGCTGACGCGCTTTACATTGGCGGATACGCTTATAACCGCGGGCTTATACTAATAGGCACAGGCATGGAAATGGGCGATGCTGTTAAATTCTCAGGGCAAACCATGAGTGGCGCAGGCGCAGGAATTATCCTTCAATTAACTTGCGCTAATGTTGCCCCTAACTTCCAAGGCGGTTGTGACGGCGAAGACGAAGAATGCGAACGCTGTGGCGGTACAGGATTCTTTACAGCAATGACGGCAGGCGTAGGCTTTGATATCGTGGCTAAGAATAAAGGCACCGTTAAACCAGCGTTTAATGTTGGAAACTTAGCAGACTTCGTAAACCTTGGCGATCCTGAAGGATTTGATATCTTCACCCAAGCTTTACTTGACGCTTTCAAGGTTTTCAACAACAACTACACATTTCCCGAAGTTGCATAACAATCCAAAACACTAAAATAGTGGCAAATTTGTAGCCACTGCAACAAAAAGCCCACCAATTCGGTGGGCTTTTTTGTTGAGCGCACAGCGCACAGCGCACAGCGCACAAAGGTGGAATTATTTATTAATGAGATTTAGATTCCGCCATGTTTCTCGTTTCTCGTTTCTCGTTTCTCGTTTCATATTTGCCCTTTATTTACCGCGCATATGTATTGACATACGCGCGCATATAATATATTATATATATAATGCGTACGCGCTCATTTACAAGGCAAGTTTTTAAAACCGTTGCCGTAGTGTTATCTGCGCTATTTTTGCTTACCATAATTTCTGCTTGTTCGCCCTATTTAAGCGGTGCGAAAGATAGATTTCCCATAGATCACGATAATAATGAAAATAAGGTTGTTCACCAATATCCCGAACATTCAGACGAAAGGCGCAATGCGGTTATTGATAGGGCAATCGGCGCAATGGATAATTTGCTTGTTCACCTTGATTCAATTGAAACCTCTGAAACGGGATATTCAATAGGCGCGGAAATTTTTATAAACACTTATGACGATATTCCTGCGGAAAGATCCGCATTTAAATTAAACCTTCGTGCAAACCTTTACACCTATCCTTACGAAGAAACGGACGCAGACGGTAACATTATCATGGAATATAGGAAAAGGGACGGCAAACCCCTTTTACCGGGGCAACTTTTACCGGGGAATATGTACCGCGATGAGTACGGCGAATTGGTAAAGGCGCAAGAACGCCCCATGGTAAACCAAGCTGCGCTTAAAAAGCATAACGAATTGATTAAATATAACGATATTATCCTTGAATGGTATGACGCCGTGAACAATCAGCTTATGATAGGCTTTTATTTTGACGGCATAAATCCTAATTCCGCCGATCCGGGGAATAATCTCTATCTTAACCTCTTGGGCGATAAGCGCAAATTTGAGAACTTCGGCGACACGGTGCTATATCAGCAAATCGTAAGGCTTATCACCAAATTTAATTTAAACACCCTTGTGGGCGGTGTGTCCGGTGGCGATAATAGCACGGTAGACGATATCAGCACGCTTTTAAGGCTTTTTGTAAGCACCAATTACAAGGAAACGATAAATGACGATGTAACTTCGCTTTATTTCCACGATGTGGATTTGTTTTACATTGTGGACGATATTACCACTTACATGAGAAGTTTCTTCGCGCCGTTTGAAGATAAACTTGATCCGCTTTCAAATAAATACCTTGGGTTTAGGCTTTCCACCCTCGGCACGGCGCAAATTGCAAGCCTTGCCACGGATATGCGCTTTTTAGTAAGCACCCCCCGCCAAGCCGTGGGCGAAATTTTAACGGGGCTTGAACTTGATTTAAGGGGCGTAAGCCGTGTAATGAAAGGCACAATTCAAGATACGGTTGATTTTACTTCTCAAATGAAATTTGAATATAACTTGCGCGTTTCCACCGATATAAGAATTGAAAATAAGCAAGAATATAAACTTTACGAACACGGACAATATGAATTTACCGCAGATCTCTATGTTCCTTTTATTGATTTGAGGGCAGACGGGCTTTTGAGAACAGATGTTAACAGCTATGATAACAGCAAAAACCGCGTGTTCATGGAATTTTACGACAAAACTAATAACGAAGTTCTAATAGGCGCGTATTATACTAACGAACTTACATATTTAAACATAACAAACCTGCAAGCCCTGTACGGCGGTATAAAATTTGAGGATATAAATTTGCCGAAGGCTTATAGAGGTGGTTTCAATTTATCCGATTTGCTTAAATTCGTGGGGGATTTTTTAGACGAATACATAGTGCTTTTCGTGGATAACCTGCTTTACAATGACGATGACGAATCTTACGCTAATTTAACCAAAACGATAATGGACAACATGGAATCCACCATGATTGATCCCGATGTTCCCGAATCGCGGAACACAATCCGCTTAAGGCTTAACATGGAATTGCTTCGCGCCGTAATGAAAGAAATGAGTGATGACGGCACGGAATATACAAATGATCAAATGGTGGGAATGCTTAACGAAATGTTTGGCATAGATATTGAAACAATTGCCGCGCTTATGGGTGTGAATGTGAAAACACTCATGGATAGCATTTATTTTGATATAACTTACGATGTGGATGAGTACACAATAAAAATAGAAGTCTTTACCAAGGAAACAAATCCGCAAGGCGATCTTATGCTAAGGTTAATCCTTACCCCCATTAAAATGGGTGAAAGCGTGGTTATCAGCTTCCCAAGTTTTGAAGGCTTTTTACCGCTTTTACCGATAAGGACTTATAGCGGAAATATTGAAGGGCAAATCCTTTTTGCAAGCACGGAAGAAGTTGATCTTTCTGCACTTCTTGGTGCATTTGTGGGGGATTTAAGCGGGCTTAACACCCATTACATTCTTCCTGCCGAAGCCAAAATTGCTTTTACCGCAGGTTACGATCAATATATCCGTGATCAAATTCTTGAAAACGGCAGGTGGACGCGCGCAGGGCGATCTGCCTTCGCGGTTTCTTTCTTTGCCGTGGACGCCTCAAACAACCGCACAGAAATTATACGGCTTTATGCCAATGATGTCCGCTTTGATACTTCCGCGCCAGTGGAAGAATTTGGCTATGTGTGGGTGGATTTAATTTGCGTGCCTAATTTCCCGCGCGTGAAAATCCGTGAAGATTTGTTCATGCAATCCCTTTACCTTTATTTAAATCCAGACGGGGTTCTTTTGGACGACATGAATTTAACAGTGGGCTTAACCACGGTTATGAATGTGCTAATGGAAGATTCTTGGGTTTCCTTTGAACCCGATGTTATGCGGATTACAACTTCTAACCAATTATTTAAGGATTTCTTCCGTGTAGACGAACTTATTGCCACGGTGGAACTTCAGCTTGGATTTAAGCAACGCGTGCGCAATATAGACGAATTTGAACACCAATTCGCAATGTACACGGTGGGGCATTTTTCAGATATTCAGGGCAATTCACCTTACTCAATAAGGCTTCACCCCACAATCCCAGTTTATTTTGATTTCGGAAACCGCATTGAACTTAGAGATTTCTTTGTGCTTTACCACCCCAATTCAGTGGAAGTCCTACCCGGCAAGGGGCAGGCGGATAATCCTTACTTCCCCACGCTTGACGGGCTTTTCATGGGCGTGTCGCGCACATATAGGGTGCTCGTTACAGGCACGCAGGACGGCGCGCGCGCAAGCATTAACGAACTTGTGGTTAAATATTATAACGATTGGGAACCGCTTACAGGCAGTTTCCCTCAAACTGTTACCGCCACTTACGGTGCTTCAAACCAAGTTGCCACATATAACGCGGACTTTGAATTTTACGCATATTTTGATCGCGCCACGGGATATTACATTGTTCCGAATAAACTTGGATACATTGTGCTTTACGATTATGAAAATAATTGCTACATAGCGGATTTGGGCATAAACGCCAAGTTTGATAAACTTTACGAACATTTGGAAGCAGACGGCATACCGATTTATCAAAGAGTTATCCGTGATTTAAACTTTAACGAATATTTTTATGTGGTAGACAGCGAAATTTTTGGTTGGTACATTCTTAAAAATAACAATATCCGCATGATGTACAACATGGCGGAAGATTTTTACTTAATTTACAGCGAATCTCAGCTTAACCAAGCAAGGCAAATTCTTGCTAATAACAATGCGGATATCCGCTTTGTGGTAAGCACAATTTCTGTGGCTTCGGGCGGAAATGTTACTGAGTACGACACAACCCACGAATTTACCTCAGGCTTAAGGCTGGTAAGCACAAACCTTGGCTTCCCTGTGCTTTACGCTTACGATCCGCTTACAAATTCTTCACGGTTTTATGTGGAATTTCAACATGAAATGTCTTCCGCACTTAACCTTTTCCCTGCAAGCGTAACGGTTAACACAGATATAAATTGGCAGATTATTGATTTTAACGGCGAAAAATGGGACAATTCAGATTGGGTAGACGCGCGTTTTTGGGCAATAGAACACAAAACCGAATTCTCGTGGGAAGACATGACTCTTGAGGGCGGTTTATTCATTGTAGAAGTTATCATAGGTAAAGGCATGATGGCAACTTACCGTGAACTCGTGCGTGCGCTTGTGCTTAACAGGACTATTGTTCCTATCGGCATGGCTTCAATCTTAATTGAAAACCCCGAAGCAGAGGGCGGTTACGAAAGAGTTTTAGTTCCTGTGATTGATTCCGTTACGGTAGATCCTTATGCTTTCACCCTTTTAAGGGCGGATTATGAGAATAATTTAAGGATTCCGAGGGAATATCAACCCGAACTTTTAAATAATTTTGTGAGGTGGTTCTTTAGCTTTTATGTGGTTTCCATGCACTTCACCGTGATTTATGACGATCCTGCTTACGATACCCGCAGTGAAATAAGGGCGCACCTTTGGGATTTTGAAGTTTACAATAAGGACAAGAGTGCTTATAAAGAATCCGATATTAACAACGCAGGGAACTTTACTTCCATAACTTATGTGGTGGCTTACTTCCACGGACAGCGCATTGCACTTCAAATTATCGTTCCGCCAAGGACTATTGCCGTGGCGGATAGCGGTGATTCCAAGATTATGTTCGCGGGCGAAAAGCGGTTTGGCGAATATACCGTGGACGCACTTTTGGAAGAAACTTATAAATTACCCCAAAAACCCACAATATATTTCACCCAAAGAGATTCAGACGGATACGAACTAACTCTTAATTTAAATGATTTTTCACGCAGTGCAAGCACGGTGTTTGCGTCCTTACCCGCAGGGCTTAACATGAGTCGCAATTCTATCGGTTTGCATTCATTAGTGTCCTGCGTCATTAGTGATTGCTATCAATGCGATAGAGGCATGGGGGTAAATTACCCCGTCCGCAGTGATTCCATAAATTGGTCTAACCCTGTGGCAGACAATGTGTATCTTGCAGGAAATGACGGAAAACCGTTCTTAACAAGCGGTACTAACACCACAACCGCGTTTTTTGATTTAAAAAACCATGTAGATCCTCTTGGCATTTGGTTTAGCGATGTTTGGCGCAATCCTTTGCTTCGCTTAAGCGTGTTTGTGCCTGATAAGATTGTGGGCAAAATAGATGTTTCTCACGGCGGTGCGGTTCTTCCCGATAAAGCGTCTAACCTAACTGTGGGTAACGAAAGCAAAAGGGGCGTGCATTATGTGAACCCTTACGATATGAGTACATGGGAAATCCCCACGGATTTAACGGTTTACTTCAATCCTGCCGAAGCAGGCGATCCTTATGACGCTAAAAATTACGAAATTTCGTGGAAATTGGAAGACGAAAGCGGAAATGCGTACGATTTCATTGAATATAGGAACGGCAGATTCTATGCAACTCAAAACTTTATAGCAAGTTCAGATTCCTTTACCCACCGCGTGCTTAGGGCGGTAATCGGAAATGAAGGCGCATTAAGCCCGGACGGTGGCGCAATGTTTATTGTGCTTGAAGTGGTGCTAATTAAAGAATCCGCAGTGGTGGAAAACTTTGCTTACCTTGCTAAGGACGGCACTCACATAATGCTTTCGGCAGGGCTTGGGTTTGATAACAGCGCGCTTCTTGCACCGCCTTTCTATCAATACGATCCTGCTAACCCCGAAAAGGTATCGCACATTTATGAGGTTGATACCCACCACAGGTTTGAAATTCCAAGTTTTGTGAGAGTTAAGTTTAATGACGGAACTGTGCGGATTTTCAGCGCAAAGTGGACTAATCCCGAATCACCGTTCGCCCCAAATTCAATAAACACCATTCTTACCACAATAGGAAATCCTTTCTTTAGCGCAGAAATTCCGTTGACTATTCATGTGGCTAACAGGGCAGGGAATTACATAGAAGAAATTGAATTAAGAGATAATACAGACGATAATCTTCTTGGAAAGCACGGAATTGATTATATTGTGAACCATGACGCAAAGCGGATAGACATTTCGGGCGTTGTGTTCACAAATGACAGGATTAACGGCTTAAGCCCCTATCAGTTCTTTATGTTTTTATTCTCAAATGTGTATGTTAAACTTACGCCCCAAATTCTAAGCGGTGGTTACGACACGAATTTTGATAGCTTAATCGGAACAGAAACGGTTATGAAAGATTTAATGCTTTGGAATGACGATCACAGATATTCCGCTTTCTGGCAAACGCTTTTAACCTTTGATTCACAAAAAATGATAGAAGATTTCTTGGGGCAAAGGCTGATTATATACTTCGGGCAGGGCGCAGGGGCAGACGATTATACCGTTTACTTCCATGCCACAGGAATCCCTGTGCTTGAAGGGGGCGCAATAGAGGAAATCACAGTGTTCCCCTTTGATCCTGCCACAGGCGCAAGCAATTATGAGGACGGGGACGGCTTCGTGTTTGCAAGGGATATTGAACTTAACATTAAATATTTCGGGCAAGACTTAAGTTTAGTGCAAACCCCCGAAGTTTGGTATGTGGGCGCACCTGAGGGAATAGACGCGGTTACTTCGGGTTCGGTAATCCCCGCAGGCACGGCACTTACCATGATAACCAAGGACGAACTTGTGGCAATAGGCAGATATATTTGGATAACCACAATGCTTAGTGATTCTTCAAGGGTTTACCGCAAAATTAACATTGAGGGCGTTATGCTTGATTTGTTCAATTCCGTGGCTGATATTAACGATCCGAATAACCCTCTTGTGATAAGAAACAGCACAATAGTTATAGATAATATTTATGCGGTTCTATGGGCAATAAGGAATATATCAAATGACAGCATTCCTAAAAATATCCGCTTTGCAGGCAGTGAAGCCACAATTAGGGTGCTAAATTGGAACTTAAACGCAGAAACCGCAGGATTACTGAGAAACAGCGTTAATTATTTAACAAATTGGCAAGACGAACCGCGCTTGCTTGCAACCGCTGAAATCTTTGGCGAAACTTTAAAACTTTTCGTGGTGATTCTTCCCACGGAAATAGGCGGTATAGGGCTACACAGCGCGGTGGATTCCACGCGAAGTTTTGAATCCGAATTAGACGAAGACGGCGTTATCGCAGTGTACATAGACGCATACCATAACCGCGGATATAACGGAAACTTCACGCTACCTTTAAATAACTTAAGGCTGTTCTTTATTGATCCGAACAGTAACAATAATCAGCTTTATAACGATCCTTGGATTTATAACGGTGCGACATATCAATCAGTTGCCCTTGGCATTAACATAACCGCCATAAGGTATAACTACAGCGGAATAATAGGTGATTTAGAGAACGGTATAAGCCGTGTAACGGTAACATTCACCATGCCTTGCGGTTTGCAAACTGTTACCGTTAGGTTTAACTTCCCCCCTAAAATCGTGAGTGAAATCAGTGTGGAAAACCCCATAGATAGCCTTAACCGCGGTAGAGGGGAATATGAGATTGATCCTTACAGCGCAAGAATTCTAAATCACGAAGTAACCGTGTATTTCCAAGACGAAGCTATCGGCGGATATTATAAACCTTACGAATACACCGTTCCTCAGTGGATAGTACCAAGTGATTATGAACTTCTTTATAACACTTATGACAAGGTTTTAAAGGAAAGAGTAAATGATTACTTTGCGTTAACCGCAAACCTGCTTGGCGGTTCGCCCTCAGCCAACCAAATTTCAGCGCAAACGCTTAATTTAAAGGTGTTTGTGGTGGATAGGCTGTACACGGATTGGCGGTTCAGATCACAAAGCGCAGGGCTTACCTTAGCCGATACGCTTATCTCAGATTCTGATAACCCTAACGCTTTATATCATTACACGAACCCCTTTGAGGGCAGGGCAAACGATATGCCCCATGATATATTCGGCACAAACGGCGGAATAGCGAACACAACCTACCCCGTATCATGGGAATTTTATGACGAAAATATCCACAGCAACGGTACTAACGGATTTAGGCTTGTACGCGGTACGGTTTACGGGCAGGGCGGGCAACAGGTTACCATAAGGGTTTATATTGATAATTGGGGCATTACCGCAATCAGCCGTGTGGTAAACGGTTCGCCGATAATTATAGATAGCAGTGATTACCGCTTCTTCTTTAGGCCTGATGACGGGCTTTGCAATGACTTAGTGTTCCAAGTAAGAATGCGCAAATTAAGGTATGACATAACAAAAGGGACACTGATGGACGCAATTTTTGAGGCAGAATTGTTTTATGCGCACGCAAGCGATGCGCCTGCGCATAGGAAAGATTACCTTATGCGTTGGGATTCTCAAGCCCTTTTAACCGCAAGCCAAGGAAATATGACTCAAGCCACAGGGCGCGTGGCACTAATGGACGCTGACGGCAGAGAAAAGCTGTTAATAACCACGCAAGGGGTTTATCAGTACGAAACCATGAGGATAAACCACATCAATCTTGGATTCGGCGGTACAACCGCACAACCGATTAACGGTGGCGGAATTGCAGGAAATCCCGTTTTTGCTGAATACAATGTGCTTTATGTGGTTAATCCGCTTAATATTAACTTCGCGCTTACCACCGTGGAAGCCTTCGGCGAAAGGCACGGTGTGCTAAATCAAAGCCTTGGCACTGCCACCATAAATTGGAACGGAAACTACGGCACAGGATATTGGGATAACCCAAGAAACAGAGAACAGTACTTAACAGGCGGTATATTTAACGGCTATAGGATTGAGTTAACCCTTAACTTTCAATTTAACACTTATGAACCCCAAGGCTTTAGAATCATGCTTGTGTTCCTTGATATGTCCCCCGAACCCACGGTGATTCATTCGGGTTACACTATTGATAATATACCCTTCATAAGCCAAGGTATGCCAAAGATTACATACCACGCGGAAACATATCTTGGGGTGGCTAACAGCCCTTATATCGTTAATTATTCCGCCCCTGTGATAGACGCATTAAACCTTGCAAGAAGCACGCTTCTTTCACCCACTTATCAAGTGTCAATACAAATAATATCTTGGCGCGATAATGAATTCCCGCCTAACCCCATTACCACGCGAAGATTAGTTCGTTCGCGGACGGTTTCAATAAACGGAATTGTTTACAATTCGGGGATAGCAAGCCTGCAATTTGTGCCGTAAGGGGCGCGCACAAATTGATTAAACAAAAAAAGACGGAAGTACACAAAAAGGAACACAATGAAAAAAACCCTTAAGCCCACAATACTAATTCTAATTACGCTTGTTTTAGTGCTTGCGCTTTTTGCGTGTGCTAATGACGGCGCAGGAAGCGGGGACGACTTCGTGGGCGGTAGCGGTTCAGGCCCTGTGTATAACCCACCCACGCAAAGCGAAATCATTTCAAAAATTAACCAAGGAATAAGAAACGGCGCAGAAGTGGCAGACGAATCGGTAAGATTCGTTAAAAGTGAATATACCTTTATTGTTCAGCCACGGATAAATGTTACGATAAGGTACGAAGCTAACTATAATTTAAATATTCGGCAGGACAGCGAATTTTTACTCAAAGTTACCAATAATGAAACCGCCGTTAACTCGCTGTTCTTTTGGTATAGGCACGGCAATTTATATTATCAATTTAACGATATCCGCATAAGGGAAACCGTGCCGATTGTGGGCAGTAACCCCCCAAGGCAGGAAAACACAGGCAGAGAATTTGTGGGAAGCCGAATTGAAGGCTTTGGCGGTGAAATTGCGTTTAACCTCTTTTTCACACTAATGAGGTTATTTGATTTGGATTCATTCTTCTTTGCCGATCCTGATTTGTTTGATGTGAATGACGAATTTCCAGATGAACTCAATGATTTCAGCATGGATACATTTGCAGGATATGTGGCTTCAATTATCGGAATGGCGGAAGATAAAAGCATATCAAGCCTTGAAGTAAGCCATGATAGAGAGGTTATCAATATCACAAATGTGGTTGTGGATAATTTAAAGGATCGCATTAACAGGTTTTTAAGAGATTCCGTGAGGGACGGGCTTGGCACACGGCTTGACGCTTTAACCACAATACTATTCGGCTTCAATATATCCGATATAGGATTAACCGCAATTAACACCTTAAATGCGCAAAAAGTAAGCGTTATTCTTGAAAATGAAACGGTTAAGCAGGTGGATATTCTGTTTAACGGCGTTCAATCAAATAATATTGATAACTTCTCATTATCAATGCACTATGAAATCGGCACAGGTGCAAAAGCTATCAATCCGCCCGCGCTGGACGATCCAAGGAATGAAAAGAATATTTACGAACCCGTCCGCCTTGGGGAATTCCATTATGTGGGTACGGTTTACATTGATTCAATAGACGAAACATTTTTCTCAGAAATCAAAGGCAATTTAAACCCTTACGATAATATGCTTAACAGCTTTCTTGTGGATATAAGAAACAGAAGCGTTGGGTTAGATTCAAGTAGCCCCTTTTATAGGGACGATAGCATTGCTTCGCTGTTTTTCAAAAATGAAATTTTGTTCATAGGGCTTGAGGGCTATATGAATAATTATATGACTAATAGTATTGCCCTTAAAGATTTAGGCTTACCCAATGTAGCCTTTGCAGGGGTAGACACAGCTTCAATATTCAGTTCGCTTTTATCTTCAGTGATTCAGTTTTCTTCCGTAAGTTTAAGCCCTATGGCTTTGCTTTCACTTCTTTCGGTAGACGCAGGCACGGACAATGGGCTTTCCGTTCTTCTTTCCAAAATTAACACGGTAGACGGCACTAAACTTGAAATCACCATTGATAAAGAACTACTTGAAATTTTACTTGAGGGTGATTCCTCTTTAAGCCTGACTTCATTCTTCACAAACCTCACAGGCATAACCCCTGCAATGGCGGAAAGCCTAATCGGTGGCGGAATGTTTGATAACTTGGTGCTGATTTACCGCTACGATTATGTAACGAAAGATATTGAACTTCAAATCAATTCAGGCAATGAAAGGCTTTGCATATTCTATCTTACCGCACAAAAGATAACGCTTGAATCGGGGCAAACTTCGTTTGAATTTTCCGCGCCCGAAGGGTTTAATGAAAATGATTACGGCGCGTTTGTTCCGCCTGCGACAGTTGCGTTAAGAATGGATATTGAAATGCAACTTCAAGGTGTGGAAATTCAAAACCTATCCCAATTATTCGGCGCGCTTATCGGCGATAATTCGGGCAAAAATTCCCCCTTTGATTTCAGAATCGGGGATAAGCTATTTATTGAAACCGACATTTGGCTTGTGGGCGAGGATACTTACCTTAAAGCCATGTTCTATTTACGCAGAGGCAATTGCACTGATTGCGATAAAACTATAAATGCAAATGAAAAGCTATGCTTAATTAACCCTTACATAAACATTTTAAACATTTACACCCTTTCCACAAATGCGGATATCCTGCTTGTGGAAGTAAAAGCCATGCAGGGGTTACCCGAAATCAGTTTTAGGATACCCAAAAGCGTGGTTCAAGAACAGTTAAGTGAAGTTCAGGGCGAAAAAGGTGCTGGATTATTTAACACAGGAAGCGTTATGGATATCTATAATCTTCTGTTAAGAGAAAGTTCATATTACTTAATGGAAGACGAATATATAAGGTTTGCCCTAACCCCCGATATGCTTGACGGTGTGGGCAGAGATCCAGTAAGAGATATTATCGGCATAAGCGGATTTACGGCTGTGTTTAACGCGTCTATCAAATTCAATATGCCCAATGCGCTTTATAACGGAAATGAAAATAAGTTCGTTGTGCCAGAAGCAATTATGCTTAACGATTTAGCGTTTGACAGCATTTACGAAGCCTATTGGCAAACTCACGCAGAGATTTCTTTCGGCGCGGAAAGGTTTTTATTTGAACTTTCGTTTACCGAAGATTCCGCTAAGTTAATATCGGGCGTGTTTCATTACAGCCCTAAAGCAAGGTTATTTGGCTTAAATGTGGGCTATGTAATGATTTTAAGAGATATTGAAAACGGCACAAAGTACATAGACGCCCTTCTTGAATACACCATTCTTATTGATCCTGCCGAAGAAAACCCCATTCCCGAAACGGTGGTGGTAAGGTACGATGACGGAACAACAGGACGGCAAAGTTTTGTCCTTGAGGGCTTTTCTTACACCGAAGATAATATTAAAAACGCAATGAACGGCGTGCCACCGATTTCCTATAGGCTTATTATCGGGCTTGGAAGCATGGCGGAAACTTCATTTTTCGTTACGGTTGAAATCCTTTCCCGCCATATTGTAACAAATCACGGTAGCCAAGGAAATATCCCTGTGGTGGCTGAAATTACCATAGATCCGTACGATTTTTCACAAAAACGCACTCAGAACTCTGAATACGATCCCCTTGCAAGCGTGAGGGTTATTGATCTTGTGTTCTTAAATCCGGACGGCACAACTTATAGAGAACAAAATCTTACATTTGATTGGGAATTTGATACTTCATTCGTTACTTACGCAGGTGCAGTGGTTTATGTTCATTCAAACTTTAAAGAACTTGATGTTTATCTAAGAGTTATCGTTACCCCCAAATTTGTGGATTATATATCCATATCTTATCTTGACAACGGCGTTAAAACGGCTACGGAAGAAAGAGGTGAGTACACAGTTGATATGCTTTTAAGAGATACTTACAGGATTCCCTTTGTAACTTCAAGCACCGTGGAAATCCGCATTTACTTCCGTCAAGCAGGGGACGCAGAACCGCGTTATAGAATTGTGGGCGCAGTGGGTTCGGGAACGCCTTGCGAAGCGTCAGACGGTTGGTATCATTTAAGCAATATCCGCTGGGATATAGAAAGCGCGGAAGAAAATAACTTAAGGGCAGAGGGTTCTCTCAACCCCTTAAGGGACGGAAATAGGAATACCGCAATTAACAGGGGAACTTTCGCTTTTGGGGATGGTTACGCAGGCGCGCAAAGGTTTGAAATGATTGTTCGTGCGCCAAGCAGGCTTGTTCAGCCCGAAACCACCATGCGTTGCATTACCACCCTTGTTCAAAATGACGGCATAATCAGCAGTGATTCGGTGTGGGAACATATTCTTGTGTCAAGGGTAAGCCACGGCAATTTCGGGGACTTAACTTATAACAGGGACGGACACCCGATTGAAATCTTCCCAAGAAAGGACGGCGCAACTAACCGCTTACCCGAACACATAAATATGCTTGTGTCCTACGCGGGTTCGGTGGTTAGGCGTGCTTATAAAATTGAATGGATTGAAAATTCTGTAATAGACGCAGACGGCAATATGAAGCACTCTCTAATGCAGGAAACTTGGCTTGAAGTTAAGGGCAGAATCGGCAACGGCGCGATTACGCAAATTGTTACCCTTGTGGTGCATAATGCAGGCACAGATGTGTACGAAATTGTGTTTAGCTTCGCAGGCACGGAAAGTGATATTGTGCATAAGCCCGTGCCTATCCCCAACCCTCAAGATCCCCAAGGGCCTTTTATTGAAACCAAGGCTGAATGGATAATTAAACCCTATTCCAATCCTCATTTGCCTAATTTCTTAAGGGTAATTTACCTCATTGAGGGCGAAGAACTGCTGATTGAGATTCAAAACCCGATTTGGCTTAGAGATATCAATATTCAAACCAACCCAAGTTTACCGCCGATATGGCAGGAAGAAACGGTTAGCCCCACAGAAGTTTTCCCCTATAACCAAGGCAGATATGAGGTTTATGTGCGCTTGCCCGAAGATAAGGATAAGGGGCTTGTTTCACGCAAAATCCCCCTTGTGGTTGTGGTTGAATTTGATTGGCTTGTCCGTGCTAATTATATTTATGATATAACCGATCGTTGCAACCCAAGCACAGTTTTAACCACAGGCGCGGTAACGGTAGGCACTTACGAAGCGGAATCTCAGAGTATTCATTCGCTTTTGGTTACTTATGTGGGCGGGCAAAGAATCGTGAATGATATAACCGTGGGCGCAATGCTTTCATATAACGCAGGAAATAGCCAAGAAGCCTTCCACGGCTTGCCTGTTTCTTGGAATCTTAATTCGCTTAACACATTTATTGATTGCCTTGAAAGCCCCCTTGGTTCTTCGCTTTACCCTAACGGCAGGGTGGAACTCTTTGGCTATATTTATCAAGGCACAGTGCTTGAACAAAGGGTTAATATTTGGTTTATCGTTCCCCAAAGCGAAATAACGGGGCTTTCGTTCGGAAACTTTGCTTTTGGGCAAAGTGAGGAATATTACAAGATTCTTGAAATAGCGGTTGATTTAAACTTAAGGCTAATAAGCATAAACCTTGATTTGGCTTACGCACTCTTTAACACCACATTTGCGTCTATTTACGGCTATCACTCAAGCCCCGAAAACCATAGAAATCTGCTGTATGATTTCATTGATTATCTTTTTGCCAAGGTGGGATTTGGCTTTGAGGGCTTGCCGGGGTATCAAGATCATTCCGTTCTTTACAGCGCACCGCCCTTAAATATTTTCCCCTTGGCAGACGGGGTTGATAGCGTAACCGTGATTTTTGAACTGTATAAACTTGGAATAGGCAGTAATGCCTCTAAATTTGATATAGAATTTACATTTGTAAGAAGCAACCTGCCCACGGCAACGCTTTCACTGTTTGAAGAAGTGTTTACAGCGCAAGGCGTTTTCGTTTATAACGATTGGGATAGGGGCTTCCCCATGCCTCACGAAACAAGCGTGGAATACCTGCTTGCCACAAACGGTAACATTTTAGTTCCCACTGGAAACCACCTTGAACCTTACAGGCCGTTAAGTCCCCAAGGCACAAGGTATCAAGTTAATTACTTTAACCTTATTTGGTATTCAAGTGAGGATTATTATGCGGATAACGGCAAAGTGCTTTTAAGAGATGCGCGCGTGGATTTTATCCCGGTGGAATTCTTTTCCCGTGCGGAACACCTAACCTTTTACACCACCCTTTACCCTCAAGGAATAAGGCTTTCGCTTCAAATCACATTCTATCAAAAGAATATCAATTTAACCGCTTACAATGCTTCTGGTGCAGATTCGCGCTATACGATTTCGGGCGGGCAGATCAATATAAATAACATTTATGATTTTTATGAATTTAACCCCGCACTTCTTCCAAATAGGATTGTGCCGATTGTTACCTCTCAAGATACTTCCTATCAATTTAAGTACGATTTAGCCCCCGGCACGCCTGTGGGTATGTTCGGATTCTCAATTTTGCAGTGGATTCCGGGTGAAAGGTTTAGAAACGATAGTGATCCTATGAGGTTTGATCAAGCGAAAATCAATAGCTATTTCAATTACGGCGGTTATATTTCTCAGCCAAATCAGCCTTTTGCAACTGCGTACATAATAATGTACCCCGGTTCGGGGTTTAGTGGCGATCGCCAACCCATTCACCTTTATATAAATGTGGGCGAACTTTTCCATGCAAGAGTTAGCTTTGAGGGCATAGGTGATTTGTTTAGCGGAAACGAAACAGACGGCTTTGTTAACAGCCTTGAATTTGATCCTTATGAGATTTTCATGGGCGGTAAATTTGTGTTGCCCACCTCTATAAGCGTTCAATTTAACGGCACAATAACAAGGAATAATAACCCCACTCACTTCTCACTTACCACACTCTTAAGCAATGTAAGGTATAAAATTATCAATCCCTTAGGCGGTTGGCATTATATCTTAGATATTGATTACGATTCAGAGGGGCATTTACTGCCGAATGAGTTTGGCTACCATGGTAAGAATGACACAATTAAACTTCTTATCGTGCTTATAGACGGGCAAGAGATTCCCTTTGATTTAACATTCTTAAGGCGCGTGCTGGACGAAGACGGTGTTATCCTCACTAACACAGGATTTAATTTAGGCGGTACGGCAATTTCATGGACGCTTAACAACCGCTATTATATTGATCCCTATAACGAAGCCACGCACATATTGCCTTTAAACGCGATATTCACATTTAATGATAATGCAGTTCATAGAGAACTTGCCACGGATTGGGAATTCGGAAACAGCAATGCGTTCAGCAAAACCCAAAGCGGATACAAGCTGATTTGGGATACCGAAAACACTTATAAGGGTGCGCAATACTTGGCTGAAGTGATTCTTGCCGATTACGGCGGTGTTGATCAGCGCGCCTTTGTGGAAATCATTGTTATTGAAAGAGCGTTACGCGAGGCTTATGACGGCTATAAATTTATTGAAAATCCTATAACCTATCTTGCTTCGGATCTTGCGCGCGAATTAGCGGTTGACGCACCCTTCTTCCCCACGCTTGACAGTGAATTATACAGCGCGTACACAAGCAATCTTGCCGTGCCTGTTCTTCCAAGGATTATTTGGAATATCACGGATAGTGAAATCGGCTTTGGCGGATTTAATAAGAGCATTGAGGGAAGATTGTCATACGGTAGCTTAAGCGGTGAAAGGGCTTCGGCTACAATCACCGCAAACGAATGGAAATTTATAGAAATCGTGCTTCCGCCCCCTCAAGCAGGCGAAACCACACAATTTATAAACTTTAATCCGGTAACGCTTGAAAGCGTGGCTACTTCTTTTATGGTTCGGTTTGAGGAATTAACTTCAAGCGGTGTTGTGATTAGGTTTGTTGAATTCTATCCTTTGGAAGCAATCGGAAGCCATGAAACTGAAAGCTATAAACTTCGTTCTGTAATAGATTGGGGCGAACGCACCGCAGATTCCGCGCACGGCACTCTTGGCACAGTAAGATTCTATAACGCGCACAAGCAGGGTAGCGGGCTTATCTTTACCGCCCCTTCGCGGTACGGTTACCGCTATATGCAGGTAAGCGTCAATCAAATAGATCTTGGATTCGGCTGGGGCGGGCATTTGCACGAACAATTCCCCCGCCCAGTTCTTGTTATTGATCCCTTTAACCCCTATGTACCCTCAACCGTTAAAGCGCGCGGAATAGATTTGGGAACAGGTGAGCCAAGCGGAATTGAATTCTTAATGAACATTAGTTACGAATCTAAAATCCTTAATTTCAATGCGTTTATGGGTGGCGGTTATCAGGAAATTATTGCCAAGGTAGTGGCTACGGACGGCGGGCTTAGTTTTGATTTCGTAATAGATGTGTATTATCTTAACCGCATACCTGTGGCATTCTATACCACAACTTCAGGTTTTTCCACAAATCCTGTGGCAGGCAGGTTCGTTTTGGGCAGGGTGGTGAACAATGTTCATAACACAAGTTTCTATCTTGATCCATTAAATCCTCTTACCTATGATTCTTCAAGCGGAACTTACAGAATGCCAAATGATATTATTCTTGAATTTGTAAGGGATTACGATAATTACACCGATATTGATATCAGGTTACTTCTTGAAAGCACCGCACTTAAGTTCGGATTAGAGCATACTCTCACGAATATCAGCTTTACCCACGGCGAAATTTTACTAAGCGGTACACTAAGCGGTGCGCCCTTATATGTTTCCTTTAATAAGTATAACCTTAGCTATAACAGCAATGACGCAGGGGTTATTACCCAAATAAACAAGGGCGAAGTTGAGCATTCCACGCCTCTTGATATCAGGTTCAGCCTGCACCTTGAAGTAAGGAACTGCACGGTTTTCTACACTTCCGTTTCCGAACCTTACTGCACAGTTTGTGATCTTCCCAAGCGTGAATTTGTGCAAGGCTTAAGAATATGCACCGAACATGATTTTAGCTTCAGCGTGCAAATTGCAAATGACGGTTGGCGCGTTGATCCTTATAATATCAGATTCCCTGAAAGGGTTCTTGTTACCTTTGTGGATATTAACCTTCCTGTGCGCGAATTTGCAATCGGCGGTGCAGGTGCTTCGGGCGCAAGGTGGATTTATGACGAAGCCTACCTTTTAAGACCGGGGGTTATTAACGGCACAGATCCTGAATCCGCCATGTTTTTACCCTGCCACTTCATTGTGCTTGGCGCAAAAATTGAAATCACATTCCCTATA
Source organism: Bacillota bacterium (assembly GCA_009781445.1). Lineage (GTDB taxonomy): Bacteria > Bacillota > Clostridia > Christensenellales > DTU072 > WQYD01. The sequence continues at coordinate 29,131 of WQYD01000001.1, forward strand.
GTGCCACGGCACATCAATTTGGAAAATGAAAGCAATCCGCTTGGCATGATTCCTCTTAGCGGTGGCAAACTTTTCGTGCTTAAAGGGCAACCTCTTGACGAACAGTTAAAAACACTTTATCCTTACCTCTATTATGAATTTGACACGCCAAGCGGTGGCAAGGAAATTGCGCGTGCGCCTTTATCATTCCCGTCCTTAAGCGGATTTAACACGCACGAAGCAGGCACATTCCACGATCTTCGCGGTAGGCTTGGCTTAGTGGGCGCAGGCGGTAACATTGTGTTTACCCTTGAGGTTATAGATCCCAAGGTGTTCAATATCATAATGATAAACAATGAATATTATGACGGCGGATTTATCTATGAAAAAATCGCCGTGGCAATGGGCGCAGGCGGGCAACATATCCCGGGGGCGGAAAGATCTCTTCTTCCCAGCGTAATAATTGTGAATGACAGCCGTGATTTCGTTACCTTTTACCGTGAACCAAGCTATGATATTGCAAGCGGTAAGGTAACTTTCTATTGCGAATACCTTTTTGCAGGGGATTTTGATTCCGCTTTAATTTACGGCAGATTTAATCCCGCCACCGATAAATATGAAAAAACCTTAAGGTTTACTTACGAAATTCCGCTTTCGGTTTACGATCATCAATTTGTGAACTTGCAGGATTCGTATTACCTTGGCAGGGTGGAAAACGGCAATAACATTGCGGTAAGTGAGATATTTATCCCTCTTGGAACTCACCTTCATTCCTCACAAATGCCCCTTGCAATCTCAAATGTTCAAGGTACTCAAGCGGTAGAACTCTTTTGGGATATTGAAAATGCGTTCAACATTTACCGTGCTTCTTCGTACAGGGCTTTCGGATATATCAAAACGCTTACGGGTGCGGATAGAAGTTTTGAACTAACAATTCATGTGGTTCAAGATATTTTTGATAGAGAACACCATGTTCTTGGATTGTTGCCCGAAACTGGTGGCACGCTTAATAGGGATATAAATCTATGGCTAATCCGCGGTTACACAGGCATTCCGCGCCCCCTTGAAGCTGAAATTGCTTTAGCAGATTTCTATAGGGGCGATAGAGACGGCATAAAGGGCAGACCTTCATTCGTTATGCACTACAGCGCAGACGGTGGCGAAAACTGGACGGTTGGAAGCGATCCTATTGCTGTGGGCAATTATATGCTAAGAATCACAATGACTGATTTTAATGTAAGCGGTGTTGCGTTCTATCCCTTTAGCATAGCCCCGTATCAAATTTTTGAAAACTATCCTGTTACATTCACTTTCGGGCATAGTACGATTGGCATGGTGCTTGACGCTAATGAAAATTGGATTTATCCCGTTTTCACCAAAACATTTGATAACCTGCCCATGGTGGTTGGGGTTAATAACTTACCGCGCAATTCGCATTACGATTATATTTATGAAAGGCGCACGGCAATCGGCGGTTGGGAACAATATATAGGGCAGTACAGCGAACCTCATTTAGTGGGCGAATACCGCTTGGTTCTGCGCCTGAATGCAGACGAAAGGAATTACACCGGTAATGCAGAATTTATGGTTTACCTTAATATAGTTAAGCATTCCGCGGATTATAGCATTTACACTTCCATGGTATATAACGGTTGGGAACGCCACCCCGATATTCACGATAAACCTGCCGTTCTTTTAGACGGAATGGCAATTATTTACCGCTACTATTCTCAGCAAGAGGGCGGTGTACTGCTTAATATTAACGGAATTAAGAATGTGGGGCGGTACTTCGTGGAAGTTGAGATAATCGGCGGTGATAATTATGAGGATTGGAAATCAGGGCGCACAGAGGTAAATATTACCCCCATGCTTATAACCGTGCAGATAAATAAACTTGAAAGCGAATATCTTTCCGCCCTTATGCCACGCGAATCCGCTATTTCGTTCCATGATTTTAACGATCACAGCGCAAGCGGGCTTGTGGGCGATGATGCGCGCATTGATAGATTAAGCGAATTCAGAAGTTTCTTTAGAGTGGAATGGGTGGGCGGTACGCTTTCGCGCTGGCACACAAAGGGCATTTATAATTTAGAGTTCAGGGATATGGATTTATCACGCACGCGTATGCCTAACTATCAAATTATGGATTACACCGATACTTCGGGCAACCGCGATATTTATGAAATCACCACCCTTGAAGGGCAACTAATTAACGGTGTTGTGGAACTGATGCACGAAATTTCCGCATTCGCCATGAATCCCACCCCCAATGTGCGCTGGTATCTCATGCCGGGGCATTATGATCATGTGGTGCTGAATATTGATTCCGCAATATCCATAATAGGCGCGTATCAGGACGGCGATCCAAGTAAAATAGGCGTAACCTTTAGCAGTATCACAATACTTCGCGGTTCGCTTACGCTTGATATTGCAGGCTTTACCTCACGGATAAATTCCGCCTCACTCACAATCGGCAGGTTTGCAGGCGATGTTATGGTTTCACGCACAGATTTTTCAAGCAATTTAACAGTGGGCTTCCTGTTCGGTTCGGTGGGAATCCGCGCGGAAGCGGGCTATATAGGTACACTTAACCTTGAAAATTGCCGTTTCCACGGGCTTGCCTCAGCGGTATATCTTTGGGGCGGTTCAATAAGGGCGTCCGAATGCGTGCTTGAAAATAACCAAATAGGCATTCACGCGCAAAGCCCTGCAAGCGTTGTGCTTGTTAATAACCGCTTCTTAAGAAGCCAAACTTCTGCGGTGGTAATATTTAATAAAATAGACAGGGAAAATGTGATAATAAACGCAAACGAATTTAGGGGCAACAATACCGCAATCCGCACCCTTGCAGAACTAAACGAAGAAATTATGATGATTTCAAACACATTTGTAAATAATGCGATAGCGGTTGAGAGGCTATAACAGCGCACAGCGCACAATGCACAGCGCACAGTGAAGGATTAATTCAGAATTAAGAATTCAGAATGCAGAATTGTGGATTGATTAACTAATAATGAGATTTAGATTCCACCATTGTGCGCTGTGCGCTGTGCGCTGAAAATTCATTACGCGTTCTTCATTGCAAGTTCCACGAAGAATTGAATTTTTTCAGGATTATTCATATTCTTTCCGATATAAAAATCAAGTTTTTCTGCGACTAAGGGATAATTTTCGGGGTTTTTGCAGTAATTTAGCAGAGTTGGCAGATATAAGATTTCGGCTAAATCTTTGGGAATGTCCTCTGTTTTTAAGTGCAGATTGTGGGGGCAGTGCAGTTGGCAGGCTTCACAGCCAAGGATATTTCCATTAAGTTTTTCAAAAGGGGCGGTGCTTTCCTTATAGTTGTTCATTTCTGCGCGCAGGCATATTATTGCATTAAAGCCGTTATCAAGCGCACCCACGGGGCAGTTCTTTTTGCATAAATTGCATTTTTTGCAATATTGCTTTTCTTGGCTTAAATCAATTAGTTTTTCTTCGTAGTTTCCTAAAATATCCAAAATTTCAATGGAAACGCGCGTGCCGTAAGGGGGAATCATTAGTAGGTTATTATTTAGCCTTAGCCCCAAACCTGCGTCATAAAAGGCTTTTTTTAAATCCCCCTTAAAGCGCACAGGGCTTAAATCCGAAAGCGCGTGCGATACCTCTTTGGCAATTCTGGTTAGCCTTGGATACGCAAGGTAGTTAGGGTTAATCTTTGCGTGAGTTTTTGGCAGGGGGTTAAAGGGCAAGTGCGGTTCGTATAAAAATATACGCGCGCGTCCGCAATCAAGATTTTTTAAAAAATAGTTTTTTGTTATTTCGTTCAGGCGGTTTAGTGTCATACTTATCAGCATACAGCACGCGCATTAAATTGTCAACAAACGCGACTGTGGGAACGCCAAGGACAAGCCCCCAAAAGCCGAAAAGCGCACCGCCCACGGCAACGGCGAACAGCGTCCAAAATGCAGAAATGCCCACATATTTGCCCACAATCACGGGATAAGTGGTTAATTGTTCCACTTGTTGGATAATTATAACCGCAATTAAGCCAATAACCGCTTTTTCGGGGCTTAAGGTGAAAACCAAAAGAAAACTTGCAATGCCTGCGCTAAGCGCGCCCACGATAGGAATTAAATTGCCTATTCCAAGTATAACAGAGGCAAGTGGCGCGTAAGGAACTTTTAAAAGGGTTAAAGCAATGTAGCAAGACACACCGAAGATTACCGCCTCAATTATCTGCCCCCCAAGGAAAAGCGAAAATTTATGCGTTGCGCTGGCTGTAACTGCAAGCGTCTTTTTTGCGCTGATTTCACCGCGGAAATGAGTGAGAAGCCTATAGGCTTGCTGGGCTAATTTATCCTTAGATAGGATTGCAAGCACCGCAAGCCCCAACCCTATAATCACATTTAAACCGCCCTTTAAAAGCCCAAGAACCCTTTCACCGCCCAAATAATTTGTGCGAAACCGTGAGATTAAGCTATCAATTTGGGTGGAAAATTTGGTGATTATGCCGTGCAAAAAGGGCGAACTCTCAAAAAGAGGCGCGATTCCCACCGCGCTAAACTCTGTAATTTTACCTTTAAATGCGGTTAGGCTTTCCGAAACCTTGGGCGCAATAAGCAAAACCGCAAGCAAAACCGCGCCCGAAATTATGGTTAGCGTTAAAAAAAGCGAAAGCGCACGCCTTATCCTTTTAAGCCTTTTCCACTTGAAAACCGTCTTTTCAAAGAACTTTACAGGCCCGTTTAAAATTAAAGCAAAGATAATTCCGAGGAATACAGGCTGAAACGCAGATAGCACCCTACCCAAAGCCCCCCTGAAAACCGTGTAATTAAGCAGGGCAAAAAGGGCGATAAATATAGCTGTGAATGTGAAGAGTTTTTGCTTTTTGGTTAAATTGGTTAAGGGCATAGGTTATAGGGCATAGGGCATAGGGGTGGAATCTAAATCTCATTATTGAGGGTGCAGGTTGCAGGATGCAGGATGCAGGGTTGGAATCTAAATCTCATTATTAATTAATCCGTAATTTATATTTCATATTTTTCCTTAATTCTGAATTCTTAATTCTGAATTCTTAATTAGTTATCGTACTTATTTAGCATACACAACCACGCGAAGAACCACGCCAAGAACCTTACATTTTGCAAAACTTACCATATTACTACAAATAAACCGTGCTATAATTGAATGCTTTGTGCGTTTTTAGCCTGCAAAATAGGGGCAGGCTTTATTTGCGCCGTCCTGAAACAAAAATAAAGTGGCAACAGTTTTCTCAAAAACACCTATAGAAGTAGCCTTAGCTTACGCAAAGGAACACTGCCGAACGGCAGGGCTTTTTTGCACCGCCGATAAAAGCCATGAACTTTCTAAAACATTTTTAAGCGGTGGGATTACGGTTAATTTAATAGAGGACGGGGATAAGGTTAAAGAACACATAAGGTGCTTAATTGCAGTGGGCGGTGAGGCGGAAGTGGCAAGGGCAAAGGCACAAAAATCGGATAGGATTCTGATTGTTATTCCCGATTCGGTTTTTAGGGGTTTATACACAAATTTTGCGTGTATGGGATACCAATACGAAGAAACAGGTAGCCCCGATATGGTAATTTTTAACAGTAGCGATTCAAACACCCGCAGTAAAAGCCTAATAAATTGCGCCTTTTCTTTGCTTACGGATTTAATTGATTTTTATAGCCACAGCTTAAATTTACCGCCTGTGTTTACCCAGTTAAAGCAAATGCTTTTATCGGCTTTAATCAATCCTTTGCCATTTGAAAGCGGGGTAAAAATTTGCGAAAACGCACAGCAAATTCTTTCAGCGGAAGGCATTAAGGGCGGTTATGAACATTTAAACGCAAGGGGGAATTTCGGTAAAGACGCGCACGCGGATCGCTTTTATTTATTATATTTAATAAATTTATGCTTTTTACAGTTTACAACCGCCCGCATAAGTGATATTCTTATACGGGGCGATTCTGTGCGCGCAAGAGATTGTTTTCCAAAAAACTTCCTTCCTAATGCCACCGTCCGCCACGAACTTCCTAAAACACTTAACGGCATTTTAACCAAAGAGGAACTTAGTTCCGTGGCAAATGCGTTCAAAAGCGTGTGTGGCGGAAAAATGAAAAGCACAAATTTTAATAAAACCCTAAGGCTTATTGCTTCGGTTTCGTGCTATCCGAATTGGAACGGCACACTGCCAAGGCTTGCGGACGCAGGGTTTTTAGAAGGAATACTAAGGCAATGTTAAGAGCAGAAATAGACGCAGATGTTTTTTTGTTTGATTTAGACGGAACTGTTTTTTTGGGCGATACCCCGATTGGGGATTCTTTGAACACGCTTAAAAAACTTGAAGCACTCGGCAAAACTATTTTCTTCCTTACTAACAACAGCAGTAAGGACAAAAAGGAATATGTAACCAAACTTACAAAACTTGGCTATCCTGCTAAAATTCACCAAATAGTTTCCTCAACCCTTGCTTCAATTCAATATCTTAAAACGCGTTGCCCCGGGAAAAGCGTGTTTCCCGTTGGCACAAAGGCTTTTGAAAACGAACTTAAGTCCGCAGGAATAGAAATCAAAGAGGACGGGGCAGATATCCTGCTTCTTGCATTTGACACCACGCTTACTTACGATAAAATTTGGAAAGCAAATGTATTGCTTGAAAAGGGCAAGGAATTCTTTGCCACTCACCCAGATATTGTTTGCCCTTCGGATATCGGCGATATGCCCGATGTGGGTTCGCTTATGGCACTTCTTGAATGTTCTTCGGGCAGAGGCCCAAGCGTTATTTGCGGAAAGCCTTATTCACCTATGGCAGAAATTATTGAAAGTTTGGTGAGTGTGCCAAGAGATAGAATTATGATGATCGGGGATAGGCTTTACACAGATATCCTCTTTGGCATAAATAACGGTTATAAATCCATGCTTGTGTTTTCGGGCGAAACCACACCCCAAATGCTTGCAGATAGCGGAATAAAACCCACTTACACACTTCCCACAATTAACGATTTAATAGTATAAATTGGCAATTACGGCTTGCCAAAACGAAAAAAGGAATAAATATGGTTAAAAAAATTCTTATAGCAGTAGTATGTTTAGTAATGGTTACGGCAGTCCTTGTTGCCTGTTCGGAAGGCTTTAAGTGGGGTTCAGTTACCACAAGCATTGCGCAAAATGCAGAAATTGAGGGCAACGGCGGGCTTGCGGTTAGAGTGGGTGGCTACCTTTATTTTATAAACGGTTATGCGGGTAACGATGCCGATAACACTTCGGGCAATGTTATTAAAGGCGCAATCTGCCGTGTTAAGATAAACGAAGCGGGCGTTATAGACGATAGCAAGATTGAAACTATCGTTCACAAAAATGTTTTCCACAAATCCTCAGAACAAGGCATTCAAATAAGCGGTGGATATATTTATTACACAACCCCTTCCGTGGATAAAGATAAAAACGGCAATTTAAGAATTAACGAAGCGGTGCTAATGAGGACGAAACTTAACGGTAGCGATACGGAAGAGATTAAAGTTTTTAAAGACGATTTTCAAACCACATTCAAAGTTATCGGCAACCGCTTAATTTATGCAGACGGTAGCAGGTTAAGAGAAATCAACTTAAGCGCGAAAGGCTTCCCCGAAAGGACTGTGGATTCTGATGTAAGCAACATAACAATCCCCAAATTTGAAGAAAAATATGCTTTAAATGCGCCTCACGCACTTGCCGATACAATTTTTTACACAAAGCAAACCACGGAAAAAAACGCAACTAACAATGAAATTTGGGCTTACCGCGCTTCCACAGGCGTGAAAAAATGCGTGGTTAAGGGCAATAAAGATTCTTACGGCGAATTCTTATTCACAGAGGACACTTCTCTTACTTTCCAGCTTGTGGAAACGGTTTTCCTAAGCGGTGGCAAAATTTGCTTGGTGTACACCCGTGAGGACGCAGGCACCTTTAAATCCACCCGCGCCACATTCTCATTCACATTTGACGATAAGTTTGAATTTGACGCCGAAAAAGAAGAACAATATACGCTTAACGACAAAGCATTCACGAACTTTCATTTCTTGAGTGATAACTATGCGATAGTAAGCGAATCAGGCACAATCCGCCTAATCAAGAAAGGCGCGGAAATTTGGGAAGAAATCAAACTTCCTGAAACAAGCGGAATTATCCCCTCAAGCGCATTTGCCACAATTATTAAAATAGACGCAGGCGAAACCGAAAGCGGAAAGGTTATTATTGATTACCTAAGTTCGGATAAGGTTTTCCGTTTGCATGTTCTTAATATAGACGGCGAAGATTTCGCCCCTGTGTATAACCAAACAAGAGAAATTTTTACAGGTTCAGTATTTACAAACTGGCTTAAAATGCAAAGAATAGGTAACAACTATTATTTCTTTAACCGCAATCTTCTTAATTATGCTTACTACGCAACCCCCAACACGGATAGCGAACTTGCAAAGCCAAAGCTACTATCAAAAATTGATCCTGCGGATTGGGAAGCGGTTTTGAATGCCTAAAGGCATTTTAAAGGGCATAGGGTTTAGGGCATAGGGCATAGGGGTGGATTCTAAATCTAATTAATAATTCCGCAAGAACCCCGCAGGGGTGAAATGTGCATAACCCCGTGCAAGCGAAAGCGTAGCGCGGGGAAATGGAACAGAATATGATTCTATAAAAAACACCGCCCCCTTCAGCCATGGGCTGAAGGGGGCGGTGTTTTGATTTGTGTGTGGCTTATGCCGTTTGTGCCGTGGGTTTCACCCACGGTTATGCAAATCGCGCCCCTTTGGGGGCTTTATGCGGATTGACTAATAATGAGATTTAGAATCCACCCCTATGCCCTATGCCCTAAACCCTATGCCCTTTAAAAAAGCCACCTCTCAGGTGGCTTTTTCATTAGTCTTCCTCTTCCTCGTCCTCAAAGTCGTCTTCGTCATCGTCTTCGTCCTCGTCTTCGTCAAGAAGTCCGTCCATGCCGTCTAAGTCAAGATCGGGATCAATTTCGCTTTCCATATTTTCCTCGTCCTCAAATTCTTCTTCCTCAAAGCTTTCCTCTTCTTCCTTAAATTCTTCAAGCGAAACTTCGTCTGGCGGTAAAATATCGTCATCAAGCGGATCGCCTTCCAAGAGTTCGTCCTCGGCAGGGGTAACAGTATCTTCCCATTCTTCCACTTCGGTTTTCTTGCGCTTGTCTATCGCGTCTGCGCAGTGTTCGCAGTATTTTTCACCGTCACCAAGATAGTTTTGCTTGCACCTCGGGCAAAGTTCGCCTTCGCCTTCGTCATCAAGATCTATGTGGAAATTTAGCCCCCTCATTTCAAGTTTGCAAACTTCGCAGTAGTCCGTTTCATAAGGAATGTAATTTATTTCGCACCTTGGGCATTTTTTGAACTTAGGCATCTTTCCTCTCGCTTTTTTCGTTGCTTCCTTAAAAGGATATCGTTAATCCGTTTTTTTATGCAGATTTACGCAAAGATATAATATTTATATTGAAAGCAAATGTCAACAGTTTTTACATAATTTTTTTGCAATCTTTTGGCTTTTTTGCGGGCTTGATTAGTTGGGATTTTTTGGGCGCGCGTATATAATAAACAAATGCGCGTATTATTTAAATAAAAGAATAGTAAAAATAATGGATATTCGCGTGCGCGTATGGTACAATATGTATCGTAACCTCGTTAGTTTTAGCGGTGTTGCGCTGAGAAAGTCGGTAATAATGGCAATAAACAGGCAAATATTTAAAAAAACTGCAATCGCTTTAATAATTTTGGTTATTTCAGCGTTAATTCTCGCTATCGGCGCATTTTCCGCCGGTAGTTTTTCTGCAAACGCAAACACCTCTGCAAATATACCCGTTTTCACACTCGGCGCTTGGAACACCGCAGATTCAGGCGGTTCGGGCGGTGAAGTTAAAATAGGTGAGTACATAAACGGTGCGTGCGTAACGCGTGCGCCTATAATCGGCTTTGCGCTTGAAAAGGATTCAAACGGCAGGCTTGTTATTGGTTCAATGAATGTGCCTTTTGTGCAATTTCAGTACGCGGAAAGAGAAACAATCGGCGTTCCCTCAAGAGAAGAAGATTGGATTCCGTTCGGCGATTGGTTTGCGGATCCCGATACGGGCGAACTTGAAATATCTTCCTCATTTTTTATCGGTGGCAGAGAATTTTATAAATCGTACATTTATTTCCGTGCTGTTTTCAATAACTCAATCAGCAGGGTAACTTTTATTTGTGAAGAATTTTTAAACCTTGTGGTTGATTCAACCGCAAACCCCGATAATTACTCTATCGCAAGCGTAACCGCCACTTATGAATCCGAATTCGGCGATGCGCCGTTGCCGTATAATAAGGACACACACCCTTGGGTAGGCGGTGCAATTACTTTTAGAATAACCACCAAAAGCCCCAATACCCCCGTGAATATCATTTACACGCTTGAGGGTAGCGTGCAGGCAGACGGCACGGTTAAAGATCCCGAATGGCTTTATAACGCAGTTGAACATAAGGACGAATTCGGCGTTACATATTACACAGTAACCGTTAACGAAACTTTTAGCGGTGATGTTATATTTGCTTCGCAAAGCGTGGGCGGGGATTATACCACCGCCATTATTGAACATTATTTTACAATAAGGGTGGATTTGCGCTATCCTGCCTTCCGCGTTTCCGCTTATATGTTGCAAAATGTGTACGGCGATGTTACCCTTAACCCCGAATATAAGCGCGGAAGCGTTTCCCCTGTTTCGGTGAGATATGTGGTAACCCAATTAAATCCGTTTGACGAACACGATAACGAAATCACCGATCCAAGAAGAAAGGGTTCTGATGCCAAGTTCTTCGTTTCCACAGGCGAAAGAAACCTTGGCGAATTCGTGTGGCACGAAATGGAACGCACAGGAACAGAAGGCAATTATGTTTATTTCTTTACAGCTAATCAATCCTTACCTATAATTTTATTCAGGGGGGAAAGTTCGGCAGGGAAGTGTAGCACCAAAGATCCTTCAATGAATGTTAGTGAATATAGCTTTGAAGCACGGATAGATACCCGCACCCCCCAAATAAATGTTACCGCCACGGATGCCACAAGCACCGCGGTTCGCCCCCTCGGCACGGTAGTTGGGGATAATTCAAAGGTGGGCTACGCTACCGATAGAGTTAATTTCCGAATCCAGCTTTCAAACACAAGCGCGGAAACAAGGAATATTTACACCGTTTCAATCCACCTTTCAAGGGACGGCGGTGCTTCGTACGAACTTATAGGCAACATAAATCCAAGCAACCCCGGCGCGGAAGTTACGATAGTGTTCAATGCGCCTGTAATCGGTGGCGAATTTTTATTTGAAGCGCGTTCAAGCGCACACATTCCCAATCTTATTGAAAGAAAGAGTTCGGTTAACTTCGGGGTATCCGTGCTAAAAAGCGGTTACCAAATGGTTTTGCACCAACAGCCCAATATTAACTTCGCCATTTGGCAAAAAGATGCTATTGAACTTTATTTCAGAGTTCCCAACTTATTTACTAACCATGCTGACGCAGTAAAGGAATATTCGTTTCACCGCCGTGTGGCTGGGGCATCGGGGGATACAGGCGTAAGGGTTGATAACGCGGAATGGATTTCGTTTTATGAAGAAAACGAAGAGAGGTTCTCAGTATTTAAGGTTCTTATTGATATATCCTTAAATTCCGAACGCATTGAATTTTACGCAAGGGACGGCGCACGAAATATATCAAACGCTTACCAAACACCGCTAACACGGCTTGATCTTGAAGTGCCTAAAGCGGAAATTAACAGCTATCTTTACGGCGATACCACAAATAAACCACTTGGCGCAAACGATTGGGCAAGCGGTAGGGTGGAAATAAGGCTTACCCCGCTTTCTGAAAATATTTCGGGCTTAAGGTGCTTTGTGTGGGAATGGATTAACTATTCAGACGGCAGAGGCTTAAAAGCGCAGGAATTACCGCTTGTTGGCGGGCAATTTGTGTACTCAATCGCGCTTGCTGGCACATATTGGTTTATCGTGGAAAGCGGTGCAGGGCATTTTGTGCATAAAAGCACGGTAATTAACATTGATTCAAGCCAAATAACCTTTGACGAAATCAAAGTTTTCGGGCTTGATTGGTCTGGAACTTTGCCAGAAGAAAAGCAATTTGACACAGTGAGAAGCGGTATTACCTTCACACTTACGAACAAACTTGGCGCAGGCGCAACGGTTGAATTTGAAACAAACCAAAAAGGGCGGTTCACATTCTATTGGGAAATGTCTAATTCCATTCAAGGATTCACAGGGGATTATACCCACGAAACGAATAGAGAACATTTTATAATTAACCCTTCGCTTTTCCCTCAATTGGAAGGAACGGTGTTCTTTGCTTTTGTGCTTGAATCGCGCGCGGTGGACAGGTTCGGAACTAAAAGCGAATCCGAAAGGCTTATTCTCAGAATAGATTATGATCTTGAGGGCTTTAGCATTGCTTTAAGGGCGCAAACCGATTCAGGCTGGCAGTTTGAACCTATAGAATTCAGAATTGATATAATTTCTGCCACAGATATAAGCATTTCCGCATTCCAATTCAGGCTTATTCCAAATAGCGGTGCAATCGGAAATTGGCGCGGTGCGGATAGGAAAGAAAGCAATCCCAATTCCCCTTGGCATTATGAAGTTAGCGGGCAATCAATTTATTTCACATTTGCAGGCGTGGATTACGGCTTGCCTCATATGCCCAATGTGCCTCAAGGTTCTGCCCCCCCGCGCGGGTTTAACGGGCATTTGGAATTTAGGGCAATTAACACAGCAGGCACGCTAAGCGATAATCCCGTGCTAACCCAGCAAGAGGTTTTAATAGACGATTCTGTGCCTAATCCCTTTTACGCAATCGTAAAAACGGGTGAAATCGTGCATAATTTGGACATTTGGGAAATTCATTCTTTTGCAACCGTCCGCTATGAAAACCCCCGAAATTCAGCAAGTAGCCCCTTAAGGCATTATGCACCTGTGGATTATTATTTCATGCCTGTGGCGGATAGCCCCACCGTTCCTTCACCTATAGACATTCGCAAAGAAGAATATTTGCTTTCGCAAACAGGCGCAAACCTTGCAGGCGAATTTTATGTGTTTGCCCAAAGCGTACATATATCTAACAGGTTTAGCGATGTGTACCGCGTGCGCGTGGTATTTGGGTCTGTTATGCCCACTGCAACCTTAAATGCAGTGGGTGGCGGTGCAATAAATGTCGTTACTAATATGATTGAAGTGGATTGGTCTGAATCCGCCACAATTACCATTCAGGTTTCTTCTTCCACCAAAGTTTATGTTGAGTACAGTATCGGCAACAGAACTGATTGGAAGCAATACCGCTTTGAAGGCGATATGGCGGTAGACGGAACAGCCCTGCACATTCTTTTCAACCACGACACACTAATCAATCAATTCAAAATGGACGGCGGTATGGATGCCACCATTTACTTCCGCGTAAGAAACCTTGCAGGGGCTTATGCCACATTTACCGCGCATGATTCCGTTTGGGTTAAAATGGATGTCCGCACACCCTTCTTCCGCTACGATATAACAAATAATGACGGTCAGCATTTAAGTGCAAGCGCGCTTTCGGAATGGCAGAATACACATTTATTTATTAGGCTTTTCCCTGTGGAATCTGCAGAAAGCGATTCCGCTATTTTAGATCCCAAAACCGCCAACCCCGGCGGGGTAGAATATTTTTACCGCGTGGTAACAAGCGCGTGGTCGCATGAATTTTGGGGAAAAACCCCTGGGGACGGAACTTATCTTTCCACAAAAGCCGATCTTGGGTTTAACGGCATAGGAAGTTTCCGCCTATATATCTTGGCAAGGGCAAATAAGTCCTCTGAAAGCTATGAATTGTATATTGATTTAAAAATTGATACCGTGGAAGCGGATTTTGATATAATCGGCGAAATTGAAGAGGGAAGCCTAAGCAACAGGCGCACCATAACTTCAGGCACTTGGGTAGCTGTAGACAAGGTGTTTATATCGCTTAAAATGAATCCTCTCTTCACCCCTGTTTCTGAAGTTAAATTCCACATTCTTGAAACGCAAGATAAGGTTAACCAAATCTCGCTTGAAAATTATCAGGATTGGAATCTTGCCACGCGTGAAATTAACACACTTATAAGGGTGTATGTGGCAATAAGCAGTTGTAGTGGCAAAAATGTAACGATTAAATACTTTGATGTTAACATTGATAATGTTCCGCCGTCTATAGACGGGGGCGGTATCGTTAACGCGCTTGACGCGTTCGGAAATATTGATAGGCTTAAGCCAAACACTTATTATATTGATCGCGCAATTACCTTTGTTTGTTCTAACTTAAAGTACGCGCGCTATAATAATTTCCCCTTGCAAAACGGGCAAGTTATCGGCACAAATGTGGTGGATAACAGCAACACAGGCGGTATTCCGGGGGGCAAGGGCGGTTATGTTCACATTATTGTGGAAAATATGGCAGGGCTTAGGGCAGAACTCATTTTCTATATGGTTCCCTTTGAACTAACCGTGAACACAATTACCACAAGCCCCGAACATGAGGATTTACTCTATCACTTTGAACGCGAATTTATTTTAAATAGGGATAGCCTCACGGGTTCGCGCCAAGCAATGTTCCTTTCGCAAATCAACCGCCTTAAAGATAGGGTTGCCACCCTTAAGGCTTTAATAAGGGATTATCAAGCCTTCCTTGATCGTATTGACACGCAAAGCCTCTTCACACTGATAGACGATTACCCCCAAATGCACGAATATATTAACTATTTCACCACAAGGGACACAAGTATCTTATACCCGAAATGGTTGCAAGATTCCATTAAAGAGGGTGATTATGCAAGGAAGTTTACCCGCTTTGAACAGCGGTTTGACGAACTTCACCGCCTGCAACGGCGCGTGAACGATGTGCAAAGCGAAGTAGCCCAGCTTCCTGCCACAAATATAGTGGCGCGTTCGGATTATTCAGCAATTTTAACCGTGTATAATGCGTATCAATCCTTAAACGATATTCAAAAAGGTGTGTTCCTGCCCACATATTTCAATAAATTGCAAATCCTTTGGCACGAGGTTCATATGCTAAGATTGCAGGTTGAAACTGAGGACGGAACAATAAGCATAGACGGCGATAACCTTGCAGGCACAGCGTCCCTTGTGGTTTCGCCCAAAGCAAAAACCGCTGAATTTGGCGAAGGTGTGCAAAGAAGTTTGCTTGAAAGTTTTTCGGCAGGCGTTCCGCGCGCGGTTATTTTTATCACAGAATTAGGGCTTGAGGGTATCGGTTCAGAGGCAAACACAGGCACGGTAAGAATCAATTTACCTATTCCCGAGGAATTTAGGAACTATAAAAACTTCACGGTGTACAGGGTAACCACGGATATTTCAATAACCGCAGTAAGCGTAGCCCACCTTGATGCAGGCGGTAACCACATTAGCTTTAGCGTGGCAAACCTTTACCACCCAAGCAGTATATTTGTGCTTGCGGTTGAAGCGGAAGTGGATAGAATGCCCGCGTCAACTTTGAGTTACGGTTCTATCGGCGATATTGAAATAGACGGCACGCTTTTAATGTACATAACCTATTCCGCGTCTGCAATGTTTGTTATGTTGCTTGCGGTGGTTATTTTCATGGGCGTTAAGCACAGGGCTTTCCTTAAGAAGTACAATAAATCTTACAAGCGTTCCTTGCAAGCACGCGGAATCAGCGAAGTTCCCAAAGGCAACCCCGAAGCGCGATCCAATCCCAAGGACATGAAGCAAAAGTTTAAGTATGACTAATTTATCGGGATAAGGGGGTTGATGCTTTGTCAATCCAATAAATTTGCGCAGTCGTTTACGATTAGTAAAGTCCTTTGCAAATTTATTGATTTCCGCGCCTGAACCCCCTTCTGCCGATAAATTACCCCTGCATATACAAAGTTGAAGTTGGAAAACAATTCCACCACTGTGCGCTGTGCGCTGTGCGCTGTGCGTTGTGCGCTGTGCGTTGTGCGCTGAAAGAAATCAATGATTGAGGCAATAATTGCAATTTTAATATTCTTAGCTGTTCTGCAATTTGCGGTTATTTTTCTTCTCTTTAAAAGCCAAGGTGATATTAGAAATGAACTTAAGAGTACGCTTAAGGATATAATGACTGATAGTTCTTTAAAACTTGATAAAATTAGGGATAACACAGCGGAACAGCTTGAGAAAATGAGGGATAATAGCGGGGCGCAACTTGATAAGATTAGGTTGGCGGTAGACGATAAGCTGGATAAAATGCGCGAGGATAGCGAAAAACAGCTTAATATAATTAAGAGTTCGGTGGAAGAAAAACTTGAAAAAACCTTGTCTGAAAGGCTTGAAACGGCGTTTAAAACGGTTTACGGAAGCCTTGAGGGTTTGCAAAAGTCCTTGGGGGCAATGCAGGAACTTTCGGGCGGTGTTAATGATTTAAAGAAAGCCCTAACCAATATTAAAACGCGTGGTACTTGGGGCGAAGTTTCGCTTGAGGCAATTTTATCAGATATTTTAACCCCCGAACAATATGAAAAGAATGCCAATGTGGGTGGCGCAGGCTGTAGGGAAAGGGTGGATTTTGCAATAAGATTGCCGGGGGCAGAGGGCGAAACGATTTATTTGCCCATAGATGTCAAGTTCCCCATTGCGGATTATGAAAGGCTTTTTGAGGCTTCGCTGGCAGGGGAAAAGGAAAGCTATAACGAAAGTTTAAAGCAACTTATTTCCACGGTTAGGTTTGAAGCAAAGAAGATTCATGATAAGTATATAACCGCAAAAACCACGGATTTCGCCGTTATGTATCTGCCGATTGAGGGGCTTTATGCGGAAATTTTGAAGCAAAGCGGGCTTATTGACGAAATTCAGCAAAAATATAAGGTTATTCCCGCAGGGCCCACCAATATATCCGCCATGCTTTCCACCGTGAGAATGGGCTTTAAAACTCTTGCAATCCAAAAGCATTCACGAGAGATTTACGATGTCTTGGCGGTGTTCAGAAAGGAATTTGAAAGGTTCACAGAAATTATGGCAAAGGCGCAAGGGCAATTAAGCACCGCGTCAAAAAGCCTTGAAGAGGCAGGAAGAAAAACCGAGGCGATTACAAAAAAACTTTCACGGCTTGATACGATAGCCGTACCCGAAGACGCCGATGCGCCAGAGGAAATCACATTAACAAGGGGGGCAGGTTAAGCCAAATGAAAGAACCAAAGAATATTAACGAAACAAGAATCCAAAATTTAGAACCCGTAAAGCCTGAGGACAAAGTTCCTTTTTCCGAAAAACTTTGGTACGGCATAGGTGATTTGTACGGCGGTGGCAATGCCACAATGATTGCTTTAATCCTGCTTATCTTTTTCACCGATGTGGTGGGGTTGCTTCCCTTCCTTGCAGGTTTGGTTATCATGGTTGCCAAGTTTGCAGATGCGTTTTCTGATCCCTTTGTGGGGGTTATAAGCGATAATATCAGGGGAAAATTTGCGGATAAATACGGCAGAAGAAAGCCCTTTATGTTTATCGGCGGTTTAATCATTATCCCCTCTCTTTTAATGATTTTTGCGCCCATTCACCAAGTTACGGATAATCAAGCGGTTAAAACCATTTATATGCTTGTGGCTTATGTGATTTATTGCATAGTTACCACCGTGGCGCAAGTGCCTTATACGGCAATGGCAAATGAAATTTCCCTTGACTACCGCGAAAGGGATAGTGCGAATTTTTACAAACTTATCTTTAATATGGTAGCCGCCGCGGTTTGCTACTTAGTGCCAAGCCTGCTTTATGAAGCGTATCAGGACGGAAAGATTGGTTTTTACACCTTTTATATCGTTATTTCAGTGGGAATAGGCGCGCTTTTCACCATTCCGCTGTGTATCGCCGCCCTTGTGGTTAAGGAAAGAGTGCCGTATTCCAAGGAAAAAACCAAATTTGACATTAAAAAGTGGTTCAAAAGTTTTAAAATTAAATCCTTTAAGTACCATATATTTATGTACATTGCAGGCTTCCTTTGCATGGATATCGTTTCCGCGCTTGCGCTTTATTACAGCGGAATTATCTTAGTGGGGCAAACAATTAGCATTTTTGGAAATTCCATTGAACTTCAATCCACATTTATCATTGCGCCAATGATGGTGGTGGCAGGCATTAGCATTCTCTTTTACCTTAAAGTTATCAAAACGCGCCCCAAGCAATTCGGTTACCGCCTTGGCTTACCGCTTTACATAATCGGCGGTATCGGCATTGCGATTTGGCAACCGGGGTGGAATCCTTTCTTGCCCACAATTTTCGCCATGATAATGGGTGTGGGGCTTGGCGGTGCGCAAATGATGCCTTGGCTTATCTTCCCCGATGTTATAGATGCCGCCGAGTTGCGCCTTGGTTACCGCCCTACAGGTAGTTTTAGCAGTATGATGACACTTGCACGAAAACTTGCCACAGCCTTTGCCTTGCAACTTGTGGGAATCGTGCTTTCAATAGCGGGCTACCGCGAGGCACAGCAAGGGCAATCCATGGTTGCGGATCAGCCTGCCTCTGTTATCCTTGCAATAAGGGTAATGTTCGGCGCGTCTATCACCGTGCTGATTTCATGGGCAATTTATTCTTCGCTTAAATATAAGGTAACAAATCACAAACTTTTAAGGCTAAGATATTTCACCGAACTTCAGCGCGAGGGCAGAATTAAAGAACTCACGCGTGAGGAAAGGGAAGAAAGAGTTCTTCTCATGAAAGAATTAACTTAATTATAAATTTACGCAGTAAAAGAATTTATATAGTAAAAACTTGGTATGCTTACACCTATTGAAATAAGGGCAATTTTAAATAAAAAAACCGTGGCTGTTATCGGCGCGGGCGGTTTGGGTGGCTTTGTTCTTGAATCCCTTGCAAGGCTAAATTTCAAAGAAATCAGAATTTTTGACGGTGATTCTTTTAGTGAAAGCAACTTAGATCGTCAGCTTTATTCAAATATAAATAACTTAAGCCAAATGAAGGCGGAAGAGGGCGCGAAAAGGATTAGCCTGATATCAAAAGATATTAGAGTTAAGGTTTACACTCTCATGTTTTTAGAAAAGCACGCCCCCTTACTTGAGGGCGCAGATATAGTGTTTGATTGCACGGATAATATAGCCACGCGCTTTATCCTTGAAGCTGTGTGCGAAAGGCTGAATATCCCCCTTGTCCACGGCGCAATAAATGACACAATGGGGCAAATTTCCTTAATTCTGCCCAAGGATAGCACAATTTCGCGCCTTTATAAAAATCAACAAAACGAAAAGAACAAAACTCTTGCCTTTATCCCCTCAGCCACCGCTTCCCTAATGGTTAGCGAAGGCGTTAAGCACCTCACCGCCCAAGGCGAAACCCTAAGCGGTGGCAAGATTTTAATAATTGATTTTTTAACAAACGACTTCCGAATCTTAAAGGTTTAAAAAAATTCCCCTACAAGAAAAACCGCGCCATTCCGCTATCGCCATTTGATAGCACACTCTAAATACCGCGACAAGGAAAATCGCACTTTTCCGCTGTCGCCCCTTAAGGCTTTAAGACGCAAAGCGCGCGCAAAAGCCCGAAAAGGGGTGAATTTCGCTTTAGCGAAAGAGGGGAAAATCGGCGAGTATCACGAGTATTTTTCCCCTAAGCAGAACAGCGAAAAATCCGCAGGATTTTTAGTTGTTCTGAATCAGCCCCCCGACACGGGTGACATGAGTACAATTTCGTCCCCTGCTTTAAGTTTTGTGGCTTGCCTTTTTAGCTTATAAATGTTAATGCCGTTCACAAAGGTTATGTAATCCTTTAAGTCTTTTGCCGTAGGCGCGTTTTCAATGCCCTTGGCTTTTAAGTCGGCTTCCACAGCTTCGTAAGCCTTTTTAACCGTCTTTGCTTCCACTTCCACGCTTGCAATCTTCGTTTCAAGCCTTAATACCCCAAAAAATTTCACTTTAACCATAATCAATCTTCCTTATAAATATGCGCGCGCGCTTTTAAACCGTGGTGTCAAGTTTTAGCTTTTTAATCAGCTTTTTGGGCGGAACGCCGTCTTTACCCCAACCCCTCATTAAATAGTACCTTTTTTTCATAAATTCAAGCGGAACGAATGATTTTTTGTCGCTTGCGTCTTGAAGTTCGTGGGTTAAGCGTTTTGGCAGAGTGTCGTCCTCAGCTTTAAGCCCAAGCCTTATATTAACTATGCGTTCCATATTGTAACCGCGTTCGCCAATCCTTATAAATTTACCCATATTCAGCTTGCTTCCTGTGGCGTGCTTGCAGGCTATTGCGTGGGGTAACATTGCGGAAAGGTTTAATGCCAAAAGTTCGGGCTTTTTGCCTGCGAAATAAAGAACACCGCCAAGATAGGGCGCAAGTTTATTAACCGTTCTTGTGATAAAACTATTGGGTTTTTTAATCATAAACCCGGGGACAAAGCAATACACGGTAAATAAGCAGTTTCCGCCTGCGCTAACCGCTTCCATAATATTTTGGAAAAGCGTGGTTAAAGAAGCCTTGCCCTTGGGGGTTCTCGGATTTGCTGAAAGCCCCAAGCCCTCGGCAAACACAAGGTAGCCTGCATTTAGGTGGCAACCGCCACGGTTAGCAACCGCGTAGCCAAGCCCTTGCCCCACCGCACTGCGCGGTTCGTATGCGCTAAGTTCAAGCCCCTTGCTGTGTGGCGCAAAATCTTTTCCGCCAAACTTTTCACTCATGCGCTTCACGCCTTCTGCAAGTTCGTTGCCCCTTTCGGTGGATCTTTCGCCCATTTCAATAATTGCGTCAAGCACATTATCGGTTTCGCCGAATTTAAGCCCGCTGTCCCAAAGCCCTTTTTCATTAAGTTCCATGGCAAATGAAATAACGCCTGAGGCGGAAATTGTATCCATACCCAATTCGTCCATTTCATAATTCCAACGGATAATTTTTTCTAAATCGTTATTCAAAATTCCTGCACCGAGAAGCCCTATAATTTCAACCTCAGGGCCTTTGATTAACTTGCCGTTAAGTTCCACTGCGCGCGCGCATTGAATGGGGCAGGATTTACAGCTTTTGCCCTTAGCGTCCTTTCTGTGGAAATTTTCAGCGAGATAATCACCGCTAAGTTTTTCATAATCCTCATATTGCCCTTTGGCAAAGTTCTTTGTGGCAAGCATATGCTTCATTTGCATGGCGGTTAAAAGCCCTGCCGTGCCGAGTTGGGGAAGCTGTTTGCCCGTGAGAGGGTGATCTTTAAGTGCCTTAACCCACTTTTTATTGAATTCTTGAAGTTTTTCTTTATCGTAAGCCTCAGGGCCTTTTTTACCGCTTGCGGTTACCGCCTTAAGGTTCTTACTGCCGAAAACCGCACCAAGCCCCCCTCTGCCCGCCGCTCTTTCCTCATTTATAATGCACGCGTAGCGAACCAATTTTTCACCCGCAGGCCCGATAACAAGTTTTCCGCACCTTCCGCCGATTTTAGTTTGAACTTCACTTGTGTGCAAACCCCAAAGCGAATCTGCGTTTTTAAATTCCACGCCTTCGTCTGTAATTTGCAAAAGGGTTTTTTCCTCAGCTTTTCCTGTGATAATAACCGCGTCATATCCTGCTTTCTTCAAATTGATTCCGAAATCGCCACCGCAGTTGCTTGAAGTTAAAAGCCCTGTAAGCGGTGAAACTGCCGAAATGTTAAAGCGGGAAGAAGAGGGCGCAGGCATTCCGTTAAGCGGGCTTGTGCTGATAACAACCATGTTATTTTCGTCATAAGCGTCTATCTTTTCAAAAAGATTATCATAAAAGATTTTTGAAGCCATTATCTTTCCGCCCAAAAACAATTCGCGTTGCTTTTCAGAAAAAGGATAATCCGCGATAGTTTTATCGGTAAGGTTAATTTTTATCACCTTGCCCGTGTACGCGCCGAGTTTTTTTGCCATATGTAATATACCCCCGTTTTTTTTATAATTAAGAATTACTTTCAGCGCACAGCGCACAATGCACAGCGCACAATGGTGGATTCTAAATCTCATTAAGATATACTCTTAATAAAATATTCCACAATTTATATTTTATATTTCATATTTTATATTTTTCCATAGTCATTGTGCGCTGTGCGTTGTGCGCTGTGTAACGCATTCTGCGTTACTTACATTATACCATGTGTTCGCGCAAAATATCGCCCTTTTTAAGATTAAAAGGGCAATCAATATATAATATTTGTTGCACAAGTTTGCAATCCCCAACCGCATTGCCTTTTTCGTCAGTTATTTTGGTAAGTTTAAACGGTTTATTAAAGTTTTCAGAGGGGCTTAGAATGTTCACCGTGTCGCCAAGTTTAAACCTGTTCCGCATTTCGCATTTGATTGTGTAAGGGTTATTTTTATCAGCATTCTCTTTAGAATCTTCAAGCACAACCGCCAAAAACGAAGCACCGCTTTCCTGCCCGCCATTGAGGTTCACTGTTTCTGTGTTGTCGCCCAAAAGGTAAGCATTTGTGTAACCGCGGTTTACCACCTTGTTCAATTCATTGAGATATAGTTGCCCGTTTATCAGCTTTCTGTTACCCAAAACCTCATTTAGCGCACGGCGGTAAGCGTTTACCACAGTTGCCAAGTAGTATTCACTTTTCATGCGCCCCTCAATTTTAAATGAGGCAACGCCTGCGTCAATTAAATCATTCAAGTGTTCCACCAAGCACAAATCTTTTGAATTTAAAAGATAAGTTCCTCTTTTATCTTCCTCAATCAAAAGGGCATCGCCGTCTTTTTCGCTTTTTAAGCCAAATTGCCAACGGCAAGCCTGCACGCATTCACCGCGGTTAGCATCGCGCTTTGATAGGTAATTGCTAAGCAAGCACCTTCCGCTGTACGAAATACACATTGCGCCATGCACAAAAACTTCCGTTTCAATCTGCGAAAATCCGCTGATTTCCTTAATTTCCTTTAAATTTAACTCTCTTGCCAAAACCACGCGCTTAGCACCCATTTCGGCGTAACTTCTCACGGCAAATTTATTTAGCGTGTTTGCCTGCGTTGAAATGTGGATTTTTAATTTTGGCGCAACCTCTTTGCAAAGAGAAAATAGCCCTAAATCCGTTATCAAAACCGCGTCTACCCCCGCGCTTTCCAAAAACCTAAATTGCTTTTCGCATTTATCAAAATCGTCATTCTTTGCAAAAATGTTTACTGTGGCATAAAGTTTTTTATTTAGCTTTTTTGCATAGTCGCAAGCAAGCAAAATTTCGTCATTGTCTAAATTGCCCGCGTAAGCCCTCAGCGAAAAATCCTTACCCCCAAAATACACCGCATCCGCGCCGTAATAAAAAACCAACTTAAGTTTTTCAAGATTGCCCGCCGGGGCAAGAAGTTCACACTTGTTCATAATTTACAAACATTTTAGCACTTTTTATTGGCTAAAGTCAATGCGAATTATGTAACAGACAATAGTGCTTAAATATAAAATATAAAATAAAAAATATAAGTTGAGGAATCTAAATCTCATTAATAAATAAATCCGCAATTCTGAATTCTGAATTCTTAATTCTGAATTAATCAATAGTTGAAAATTAGTTTCTTATAGTGTATAATTCCATTATGACTTACGATGTAATTATTATTGGTTCAGGCCCTGCGGGGCTAACGGCAGGGATTTATGCCACGAGGGGCGGAAAGAAAGCCCTTATAATTGAGGGCGGAAATCGCGGTGGCGCAATCATTTTAACCGATATTATTGAGAATTATAGCGGTTTTAAGCATATAGACGGCTTTACGCTTGCGGAAAATATGCGCGAACAAGCGGAACTTTTTGGCACGGAATTTTTATCTGATACGGTTACGGAATATCGGCTTGACGGCGTCAAAAAGAGTGTGGTAACCGAACTTAACGGTGAAATTTTTGCAAAAAATATCATTTTGTGCATGGGAACGGAAAGCAGGCGGTTGGGGCTTGCAAATGAAGATAAACTTATCGGCAGGGGGGTTTCGTACTGCGCCACTTGTGACGGATTCTTTTTTAAAAACAAAACCGTGGTGGTTAACGGCGGTGGCGACACGGCTTTAACCGAAGCCATGTATCTTAAAAAGATATGCAAAGAGGTTTACCTTGTGCATCGCAGGCACGGCTTTAAGGCAAGCGCGGTTCTTGCAAAGCGGTTGCTTGATAGCGGGGTTAAACTTGTGCTTGATTCCGTAATTGAAAAGTTAAACGGCGAACCGCTTAAAAGCATAACGGTTAAAAATGTGGTTAGCGGTGAAACTAAAGAAATTGAAACGGACGGATTGTTTGTGGCAATAGGCACAATTCCAAGAACCGAACTTCTCAAAGGTAAAATTGATTTAAACGAAAGCGGTTATATAATCACAGACGAAGATATGAAAACCAATATCGCAGGCGTGTTCGGCGCAGGCGATATCCGCCAAAAATCCTTGCGCCAAGTTATCACCGCGTGCGCAGACGGGGCAATAGCGTCATTTCAGATTGATTAAAAACCTATAATGTTTTTCGCCACTCTGCTGTGAAAAGCGTGGGTTTCCTCATTGCTAACCGACTGAAATTGTAGGCGGTTAAATTTTAGGTTAGTAGGTTTTAATGCCCAACAAGTAGTCTGCCGAAACATCAAATAGGGCGCAGACCGTAATCAATTGCGAGTAGTTTAATTCAAAAATTCCGTTTTCAAAACGACTGTATTGTTGTTGTGTCATAAATAATTCTTTTGCCACCATACTTTGTGTGTATCCTGTGGCACGGCGACTCTCTTTTAAGCGGTTGCCAACCTCTTTCTTTATATCCATTGAAGACATTTTCACATATACATCATTTTATGTGTTGACTTACATCACAAAACGATGTATAATTATTTCATACTCAAGGAGAAAGCCTTTATGAATATAAAAAGCAAGGCAGATAGTGGAGATGCAAAGGCGTGCTATCAATACGGATACTATCTTCAGCACGAAAAAAATAACCCACATGAGGCGACTGTTTATTACCAAAAGGGGATTGAAGCAGGACGCAAGCC
This sequence comes from Bacillota bacterium, assembly GCA_009781445.1. Lineage (GTDB taxonomy): Bacteria > Bacillota > Clostridia > Christensenellales > DTU072 > WQYD01. Next base: position 54,084 of record WQYD01000001.1, read on the forward strand.
TAACGCGAACTGCTTGTTTGCGCTTGGTGAGGCTTATTGGGACGGAGATGGCGTTCCGCAAGACCACGAAAAAGCAGAACAGCTTTTTTCCATGGCAGTTCCGTTACTTGTAAAAATTGCAAAAAAGAAAAAAGACCCTTTTGCGCAAGCGTCTTCTCAATTCTTTTTAGGGGTAATTTATCTAAAGTCAAACAAGCTTAGGGATGACCAAAAAGCCTACAACTATTTTGTTGCCAGCTATAAAAACAGCTGTAGTGATACGGCAAAAAGCATGGCGGAACTCATTGAAAAATGTAGCCCAGCGGGCATTAAAACCAAAAAAATAAAGTACAAAGAACGAGCGCAAAGTAGCGCGACTCTTGATGTTGTGTTTCGTTTTGCACTCAGAGCAACGCCAGAAAACATTTCAAGTGCAATAACCGCTATAGAAAAAACGGTGAACTTCGCATCGCTTCTTTTCGGTGGCAGTGGGATTTCTTCCTCGCTTGGTGCAAGATCTACGCCGAGCGAGTATCCTTACAATGCGCCAAAAACCGTGGGAAGAGGGCGCATGGTGCTTGACGGCGTGCATTATTATTTTGAGAAGAGCAACGGCGAGCGTATCGCAATTGAGCAATACGATAGAGCAACGGGTGAGGCGAAGGGTTATGACGGTAAAACCTACAATGTTGACGGTGGCGGATTAGATTACAAATAGTAAACAAAAACAACAAACAAAAACAACAAACAAAGGAGAATTTTTATGAACTATGACTACAAAACAGTAAAAGCCTACCCAGACGAAGAGGGTTTGAGGATTGCCTTAGAGCGTTGGAGAAAGTATGGGTATGTATTGCATGACCACAAAACCGTAACGGTAAACTGTCATTCTTCCACCGCCAAGTATTTTACCGAAGATGAAGTGAAGAACGAACGCAAATTCATAAAGCTTAGAAAAGATATCGCTGGGTATGACTACGGTGAGATAACACTAAAAAGACCCACCGACATTGCGAATTATGCAAAAATCGTTGAGACTGAAAGAGAGGTAGACGGACTTTTACGCCAAAGGCAAGCTGTGGCAGACGAAGAAAGAGAACTTGAAAAAAAGCTTCTCAAATTTAGCGCGTCAAAATTTGGATGCCTCTTTATGTTTTTCCTAATTCCAGGTTTACTTTACTACTACTCAGCGAGAAAAAAGAGCGAGAATTTTCGCAGTAGTCCCGCTGTAGCGCCTATTATGGCGAAGTATATGGCGATAGACGAACAGATAGCCAAGTTAGAGAGGCAACTTTAGGGATTAATTCTGCTTAAATGTTACCACGCTATCACTTATCCATGCGTCAAGCATAAATCCGATATCTTTGCGTTTTACTCTGAATGCGGTAAGCAAGGATTCTTTGGTGGCGAATTTGAAAGCGTTTTGTTCGTAATAATATCTTAATGCCTTATCAAAACTTTTTTCACCTGCGTAGCTGAACACATTGTCAAAGAATAAGCTACCGCGGGTGTAAACTGCCATTGAGTATTCGTAAGCGGTGCTAAATGCGTAAATGCTTTGGGTAAAATTAAGAGAAGTTTCGGGATTAATGGGCTTTTGCAGGCGCACATAGGAATCATATTCATTTTTTGCCCTGCCCCTTAGGGTTTTGAATCTTGCGCTGTTTCCGCTTTTAAGATAATAATAATCGCTTAAAAAGGTAACGAGTGCTTCGTCAAGCCATGCGGAATTAACATGATCCGAACCCACCACCATGCCGAACCATTGGTGCAGGGTTTCATGAATCACGATTGCTTCCTTATCTGTCGCCGTGCGGTTTATAAACACAAGCCCCGAATATTCCATACCGCCGTAATAAAAATTAATATCCGCAAGCGAAAATGAGGGGTAAGGATAATCACCGATAATCTCATTAAAAACCTTTAAGGTGTTTTTCGCCGTTTCAAAAGCGGACACGGGGGGCTTATCCGAAGAGGGGTAATAGTAAAAAATATCTGTGCCGTTAACCTCACCGCTTAGCACATTAAATGTGTAAGATGCCACAAAAGCAAAATCTCTGATTCCCTCTGCGTTGATTTCCACCCTCTTATAGCTTCTGCCGAAAGTTTCGCTTGATTGGCTACCGCTTGACGCAATTACAAGCGCGGGATTACATTCAATTATAACCTTGTAATTTGCTATCTCTTGATAAAAGGGATCACCTGTACGGGAATAAATATCCTCTCTGAAACTTCCGTTTTCAAAAACCGAAAGCACAGGGTAAAAGCTACCCATGTTCAAAATGTTTGCGCTAAGCCCCATGCGCAGGTTGCACACAGGCACATTTATTTTTGCCTCAAATCTGATTAACGCCTTTTCGCCCACGGCAATCGGCGCGTTAAGCGATAGAGTCATAATAGTGGTGTTTTTAATAGAATAGGTAACCTTTTCACCGTTTACGGTTACCGAAAGCATATCAATTCCGCCATAACCCGCAGGGCGGGAAAGATAAGCTGTGTGTTCCGCGCCTTCACGGAAAGCGTTGGCATAAAGATAAAAAACGAGGCTGTTTAAATCTTTGCTTTCGGTATTCGTGTAAGTTATTGTTTGCTTTAAATCAAGCGTTCTTAAATCGTCACTGATAGAAATCAAAATTTCATATTCATTTAAATTTTTCGGAAGTTCAACCGCGCCGTCACCGCTGTTTTTTGCGCAGGCAGTAAGCACGCAACACATAAGAATGAGTATGGCGGTAATTAAAATTAGTTTTTTCATAATAACACTTCCGCAAATAGTAAATGCTTGAGGGGGGCTTCGTAAAATCATTTTTACTTTAAATTTACCTTTTTATGCGCTTGTAAAAAGGTGCAGAACCTTAGAAGAATATGTTATATTATTGAAGATATATCTTGCTTTTTGAGAGGTATTCATATTTTTCCCCCTTGTGGCAGGAAGGAATCCTTAAATGGTGGGTTCCTTTTTGTCTGTTATGAACCAATTTTTTGCCCCCGCTTGAACCTCAACAGCTATTTGAGAGAAATATAGCTTTTTAGTATTGAAAAATTTTCCAAATAGTTATATAATAATAGGTATGAAACGCAAAATTAGTATTTTTATTATAGTAACAATAATTTTAAGCTTATCGCTTTTCACCCTTATTGCCTGTGGCAACGGCGGTAACGGTGGTAACGGTGGTAACGGCGGTGAGGAAGGCGAAGATTTGCTTAGCAGTCTTAGGCTAAAAGACCCTGTGGATTATGCGGAAGAAGTTAAGTTTGACACAGCCAGATTTCCTGCCTTGGCAGAGCAAGGGCTTTTTTGGGCAAAGTTTGATCAAGACAATTTAAAAATTGACCTTGTAAAGGCAGATGCAGACGGCGCGGAAACGCTTGTTGATCCTAACAAGCCCACTATAATATATATCCACGGATTGCTTTCGGACACGGGCAGAAAGGGCTATGAAAAGTTTACGCTCACAGACCCGATTATAAAGTCGCCCACCTTTGATTTTTACGATATTCTTAATTGGGACAAGGAAAAGAACAGCGATATTGAGCTTGCAGCACTTTGGATAATGCAAGGTTGGAATGTGGGGCTTTATCAGTACAATAGGTTTTCGGACGAGGAATTTGGTGCCATTAATCAAGCAGAGGGCAAAATTTGGGGCGTAGGGAAACAAAGAAACTTTTTGGGAATGAATTTCCGAAACAGCCAAGGCAGTTCGGTAAACCATGTTTCAGAATATTCTCTTGCCGAACATTTTGCAGGGGACTATATCCGTGCCACCCGCAAGATTGAGGGCTTCGGAAATGCAGAAATCCGCCTTGCAGGGCATTCATTGGGCGGTGAGTTCACGGTAGCGTCTATGTTTTTATTAACGGAACTTGTTAGAGTGGGGCAACTTCCTTTAAAGGTTTTACCCCAAAGGCTTGCGCTGTTAGACCCGTTATTCGGTGCGTCGTTTCTTGAGTTTGGCGTGTTGAGGCTTAGGTTTTTTTATGGGTTTGAAGTTCGTTGGTCTGGCGGACGCCTTATCAAAGACAACATTACGGATACCATGCTTGCTATCACAAATGAATTCGGCGCAAACGGCATTGCTGTGGAAGTTTATGCCGTTAACGGAAACCAAACAAGCGTAGCAGTACCTTTTGCTGTGGGCGAAAGTAAAGGTATGGTAGTATGCCGTATGTTCACGAACTACAACGACTTTACGGTGGGACCGTACTCAGTAGGCGAAAGCTATAGCCCTTATGACGGGCACACAGGCATAAGAGATTGGTACTTCCTTTCACTTCTTCATGATAAAGTTAAAGATACCACTACGGAAGGCGTAACCGCTTTCGGCCCAAGTGCAAGCTTGCCCACGGAAACGCTTAAAAGCTTTATAGGCACATTCTTTTTGCAGGATCAAGGCAGAACCAGCGTATTCTCTTTTGATACCACATACAAAAGAGTTACCGCAAGCTAATTAAAAGTTTCGGTGAAATAATCAAAAATAATCTTTCATTAAACGGCGTAATCATAGTGGGTTGCGCCGTTTTTTGTGGTGTTAATCGGTATAACTGCGCATATATTGTGAGTATGGAAAGTATAGCTTACTATAACGGCAATATCGGGCGTCCTGAAGAATTAAGCATTCCGTTTAATGATCGCGTTCATTTTTTTGGTGACGGGGTTTACGATGCCACTTACACAATTAACTTTAAGCCCCTCACCCTTAACCGCCATATCGGACGGTTTTTTAACAGCGCAGGGCTTATCGGCTTAAATTTGCCGATTTCTCAGCAAGAATTAAGGGATATTATTTTAAATTTGCTTTCGCAAGCGGATAACCCTGAGTGCCTTGTTTATTGGCAAGCCACGCGTGGCACGGATATTAGAAATCATTCCTTTCCGCATGATATGCGCGCAAACATTTGGGTTTTAATAAAGCCCGCGCCTCTTTTTGATATAAACGAAAAATTCAAAACGATAACCGTTGAAGATAAACGCTTCAAGCTATGCAATGTTAAAACTCTAAACCTTTTACCCAATATCCTTGCTTACCGCGAAGCGGAAGATAAGGGCGCAGGCGAGGCGATATTTGTGCGCGAGGGGCGCGTTACCGAATGTTCGCACAGCAATGTAAGCATGATAAAAGGCGGTTGCTTTTTTACCCCCCCTGCGGATAATTTAATCCTTGCAGGCGTAACGCGCCAAATCGCCATTGAAGCCTGCCACAATCTTTCTATCCCCGTAAAAGAAGAACCCTTCAGCCTCAGCGATTTAATGGATTCAGACGAACCAATAATCACCAGCGCAGGCAAACTCTTCATAGGAATCTCACACATAAACGGCACGCCAGTAGGTGGCAAAGACGAATCTTTGCTTAAAAAGATACAAGCTGAAGTGGGAAGAATTGTGAGAAGTGAAGAATAAGTACTTCGTACTTATTCTTTCTCAAGTTGGTGTCTTCGCACAGCCAACTCTGCCACGATTCTTGCGTGTTCTTTATCGTCAAGCGCGTAGTTTAGCGTGGGGATAATTGCAAGCAGGCTTCCGATTAGCGGGGGGATTGACACGAGGAAGAAGAGGATAAACATAAAGGGTTGATATTGTTCCATTACGCGCGGAACACCGCCAGCGTCTATAAAGGCATTTAGTTCTTCCACATTTTTATCCGAAAAGCCCACGATTGCGTAGCCCCCTGCGGAAATTAGTGCGGCGATGCCTGCGGAAAGTTTTGCAAGGAAAGTTTGCCCGCTGAAGAAAACCCCGTCTGGCCTGCCACCGTAATGGTATTCCTCGTAATCAATCGCGTCTGCTATCATAAAGGATTGCAGAACCGTTGTCATGCCGAAACCGCCACCCACATTAAAATATAAAAGGAAACACAGCACAAGCGCAATAGGATCGGTGAGGTTCATTGGGGCAATGAGATAAAGCCCGAAAATCATGGCAAAGGGAATTGCCATTAAAATGTGCGATGCGTTATAAAGCGTTTTTTTGGAAAAGAGGTGCAAGAATTTTGGGGCGAGTGCCATGAACACAAATTGCCCCACGAAAAGCCCGCCACCGAGAAGTGCCATATAAAGCATTGCAAGCAAACCGTCCTTACTTGCGAAATAGTACGAAACTATGGGAAGCGCAACAGTGGCAATAAGCATTTTTGGGCTACCGATAATGCCAGAAATGAGTACCTGACGGAAGGGTTTATTGCGCCACATGATTTTAAGGTTTTCTTTTAGAGTCGGCTTTTTTTCGGATTGTTTTACCCTTTCTTTAACCACAAAACCGCATAATTGAAACAGTATTCCTGAGAAAATCGCAAAGGACGAAGCCACAATCAAAAATGCGTATCTTTCTGCATTTCTTGGATCTGAAAAATGCGGTGCAAGCGCGTCCCTTAAACCAAAAACAATGGATTGCATGGAAAATATCACTATTCCTGCACCCAAAGCACCCACAATCCTCGCCACGCTTAAAAGTTTGTTCCGTTCCTTTGTATCTTCCGTCATAAGTGCGGAAACGCCCCAAAGCGGAATGTCTGCGCCTGTGTAAACCATTCCCCACAAAAGGTAACTAAACGCTGCCCACGAAATCATGGCTACCCTCATGCCCGAATCCATATCTGTGTAAAAACCAAAACTTGTGAAGCAAAGAATGGTTACAATCGTGATAGGAATGGGCATAATTTTAAGATACGGCACACACTTTCCGCCAAGCCTTTTGGAATTGGTTTTATCCACAATTGTACCCATAATAGGATCGTTAAATGCGTCCCACACCCTTGCAATGCCAAATATAACGCCGATAGTTACGGCAGGAATAAGGATTGTGAACTGCAAATAGTACGCAAAACAAGCGTTAATAATGTTATAAATCATGTTTTGCCCGAACATAGACATGAGATAAACATTCATTTCCTTTTTGGTGTAAGTGTTAAGTTTTAAAGAAGATTGATTTATTTGTGCATTTGTTTCCATATAACACATTATAAACTATCGGAAGTTAATTTCAAAACAAGTTTTGAAATTTGAGAAATCTGCGCTTGCGCTTGTTTTCTTGGCAATGCTTGCCGACTTCCTCGTTTGAATAACACTTGTTGCAACTCTTGCAAGCAAGTTGCAACTTCGTATAATATAAACCACGGTGTGGCATTTTTCAATTGCATTGTAAGCAGATAAGATATAAAATTGTGTTAGTGAGATTTTAGTAAAGATTTTAAATTGTGTTAAGGGGAATGCGAAAAAATGACGAACGACAAAACAACCTTTGATTCCGCCTTAAAAGCCTTGAGCTTTTACGGTGCTTTGATTTTGCTTAGTGCGATAGGCGCGCTTGGCGTTTATGTGTTTATTTTGCCTAACAATTTCACAATCGGCGGATTTAACGGCATTGCCATAATCGTTTATAATATTGTTGCGAAATATAACCAAACTCTTGCTTCGGGCATTTTTAACCCCGGAATATTTTCATTCATTTTAAATGTTCCGCTTTTTATTGTGGCGGCGATAAAAATCAATAAGCAATTCGCGCTTAACACCCTGCTTTCCGTTTCGGTTTACGCATTTTTGGTGTGGCTTTTTGAATTTGTGAGTTTTCCGCAATTCGCCGTGCCAAATCCTGATTCGGCAGGCATGATTCTTGCCGTGGTTATGGCGGGGCTTCTTATCGGAATCCGCCTCGGCTTTATGCTACTCATGAACCTTTCCGCAGGCGGAACGGATACAATCGCAAGGCTTGTGTACAACCATAATCCCACCATAAACGCCCAATGGCTTGTGCTGATTTTTGATGCGATTGTGGTTATTTCTTCGGGCATACTTGGCATTTCCGCACTTGAAAGCGGACATGACGCTTCGCAAGCATTCGTAATCATAATGTCGCCTGTGCTGTTTTCCTTTATCCATATGTACATTTGCAGTAAAACCGCCGATGTTATCTTTAACGGAATTGAATCAAGCGTAGTTTTTAATATAATCACGGATAAACCCACCGAAATATCCGATTATGTGGTTAAAACTCTTGGCAGAAGCACCACAATCCTAACAGGCGAAGGGCATTTCACGCGCACAAGCCACAAATTGGTGCTTGTGGTGGTATCGCGAAAACAACGCGTAAATTTCCGCCGTCTAATCCAAAACCTTGATCCTGATTGCTTTATGTATGTAACAACCACGAAAGAAGTGTCGGGTAAGGGGTTTGGCGGAAGAAAACTTTAGTTTTCAGGCTGTTGATAAAACCTGTGATAGGCACAAAAAGCGGAACTTTACGCTTAGTCATGTACGCTTCAGTACATTCCTGCGCCTAAAAACCACGCTTTTTTGCCTCTGACAGGCTTTCTGAACAGCCTGAAGAAACACTCTTCACAATCAATGGTTTTGCTACGCGCCAAAAATAAGCAAGAAAGTATGCAAGAAAGTATGCAAGAAAGTACGCAAGAAAACATATAAGAAAGATGGGCAGTTATGAAAAATAAAATACCCAAGATAATAACAGACATTCTAATGCTTGCAACGCAAATTGCTACGCTTGCTACTATGCGTGGCAATATGGTGGCGCATACGGTTGTCGGTTTTTCGTTTTTGTTCTTTATGATAGTGCATACTTGCCTAAATCGGAAATGGCTTAAAGGAATCACAAAAAGATTTTTAAAAGTTAAACCTAAAATCAAAGCGCAATACATTATAAGCGTATTGCTTACGGCTTTGTGGCTTGCCGTAGCAATAACGGCGGTTTTGGCTTTGGTGGGTTTACACGGTGTGAGAAGAATGCACGGAATACTTGGTGCAGTATCCTCTGTTTTTACGCTGGTTCATATCATTTTGCACCACAAGCGGATTGTGGCGTTTTTCAAAAGAAAGCAGGGGCAAAAAGAGGACGGCGCACAGCACACAGTGGCGGAATGATTTATTTAAGTACGAAGTACAAGGTACGAAGTACGAATTGTGGTTTAATTCAGAATGCAGAATTATGGATTAATTAATAATGAGATTTAGAATCCAATCTTTTTGTCTATTGCCCAAGAATCGCGCCGAGTGGCGCGTTTTTAGTTCAAGGCATTTTATTTTCGCGGAAGATATTGACAATTTATCCCAAATATGGTAGATTATCAGTGCTAAACAATTTCATAACCAATTACAGGTACGAGTTTTGCCATTCGTGCTTTCCGCCTGTAATTAGGAAATTGTGTAGCAACATAGGAGTAGCCGTTTGGGGTGCGCCCCTATGTGGGCGCATTTTTATTTTGAGGAGAAGAAAGACAAATGAAATTTGAAAAATGTATTGAAAACATAGGAACAACGCTTGATTTAAAGCGTATAGCTTCGGCTTATGTAGTTGACGGCAAAAACCTAAGTGATGACGAACTTAGAAAAGCCCTGTTAAAAACAGCGGGACAGTATTTTGACAAAAACAACATTCAAAAAAGGCTAAAGGAGCTTTTGTTAGCCGACAAGCGAGACGATAGAATGCTATCGTACATGATTTTAAGGGAAATTTTACTAAACAAAGACGATTTTATGCAGGAGCAAAAAGTGCTTGATAGCGAAATTATTGCTTATGAGCAACGCATTGTTGACGCTTCAAACGAACTTGACGAAAAAGCTATTAGCACCGATATGCAGTTTTTGAAATTCGTGCTTGATGTGGCGTGGGAAAGCGGTGGCGAAATTTCACCAGACGAAAAAAATCTTATTGAGAATATTAGAAAAAGGCTAAATATCACATGGCGTGAATACAAAATACTTGAGGCAAAAATGGGAAAATTCCCAAAACAAAACAACGAGGTGCATTTAACAAGCGAAATTGATGCAGTTAGAAAAACCTTGCAACGCTGTGGCTTAATTTTCTCTATTAGAAATAATAGCGTGAATTTCGATATTATTCCCGAAGAAATTGCCGCCGTTTTACGCGAAGTGTACGCTAAAGAAATGAAGGATTTTGGCTACAAGCAACTATTGGGATCGAAATACATAAAAAGCAAAGATTTTTTAACAAATGCCCTAATCCGTGCTAACATTAAATGCAACCCGTACGCTACAATCAGTCAACTTCAAGATTTAATTATTGAAAGAATAAAGCCCACAAATTTAATAGGTGGGTATTCGCCAAAAGACGGTTTGGCAAAGGAAGTATTGGCACAATGGTGCATTGATTTGAAGTTGCAAAATTTCGCCAACTGCACGAAAGAAGAGATTATCAGGAGAATTATAAAATATTATGACGACATTAGGGAAATTAAGGTTGACACAAGTGACCCACGCGAAGCCCTTTTTGCGCTGTACGAACACCTTGCAAAGCGCGATTTGAAGCATTTAAGACAGCAGGGTATTATCTGTAAGGATTTAGAATGTGAACGAAAATTTGAAGAAGCCACAAGCTATATGTTTGAAAAACTATTTAGACATAAGCCACTTCTGTTAGCCGGCACAGAAAGACCAGACGGCATTCTATCTTACCAAAACAAGCTGATAATGTGGGACAACAAGTCAAAAGAAACCCCCGTAAGGCTTAAAGATCACATAGCACAGTTTGATAGATACATAAATTTATCTGACAAACCTGTGGGCATATTTATGGTTATAGCAACCGATTTTACTGAGTGTTCCATTGCCGAATGCGCTAAACACGCACTAAATAGCGACACGGTAATTTTGTTAGTTAGGGCGACAGATATAAAAGAACTTGCCCTGCAATGGCGTGCAAAAAATGATGAAGCGTCATTTAATCTTGGCTACTTCAAACAAAACGGTATATTTAAAAAAGACCATATTTTATTTTAGTTGCAAACCATGTAAATCAATGTCTTGTTGGCAGAAAAAAGCAAGCCGTTTTCAGGCTTGCCTTTGGCTTAGATTATTCTTAATACTAATTTCTACGCTTTGGTCAACTATATTTATTCTTGACAAAGCAATTCTCTTTCTATTTCCTCTACAAGCTTAAATTGAGTTCGCGCCCTGAAAAGATTGTGGTTTTGTTTGTGAATTTTGAAATAGGTGTCGCCGTTTAAATAATCGGTTAAAAAGCGCACACCGCATTCAAGCGTCATGATTAGTGCGCTAACGCTAAGGTGTTCTTTTTCGCAAGGGGTGATTTTATCGCCGAGGGCGGTGAGGTAGCCGTTTAAAAATGCTTGGTAATAATCTTTTAAAAAGGTTACCTTTGATAAATCTTCTTCGTCCTCAGTGGCGGAATTGCAACCCGAACGGATAGCATCGCCGAAATCGTAAAGAAGCGAACCGCGCATAACCGTGTCAAGATCAATTACCGCAAGGGCTTTATTTGTTAGTGCGTCAAACAGCACATTATTAAGTTTTGTGTCGTTGTGGGTTACTCTTAGCGGAATTTTGCCTGATTTTAAAAGATTTGTGATAATAGGCGCGTATTTTTTCATTTTTAAAGCAAAAGCGATTTCGCTTTCCGCGCTTTTTACTCTTTTGAAAGAATCTTCGTTTACGGCTTTTTCAAATGCGGTATATCTTTTTTCGGTATCATGAAAATCTTTAATCGTATCCGAAAGTAAATTTGCGTTAAAATCGGACAAAAGGTTCGCAAAATTCCCGAATCCTATAGCGGTTTCATAAAAAATTTCCTCATTTTCTGCCGTTTGATAGCAAATTGCGCCCTCAATAAACACGCAAACGCGATAATAATCATTCCTCTCAGCATAAAATCGTTCACCGTTTAAGGTTTTTATAAGAGTTAAGCCGTTACGCAAAGGATCTTTACCTGAGTTTATTAACTTTGTGCGCAAAAAATCCGTAACGAATTCCACATTGCGCATAAGCGCAGGAACATTTTTAAAGACATTCGCATTGATTTTTTGCAAAAGATACTTTTCACCGCTATCAAACACGCAAAGAAAGGTTTCGTTAATATGCCCCTCACCGTAAGCCTGATAGCTTAAGAGTTTGCCGTTTATGTTAAAATTTTTAAGTATTTGTTCAATCATTTGTTTATATCAGCGCACAGCGCACAGCGCACAGCGCACAATGGTGGAATCTAAATCTCATTAAGATAAACTCTTAATATAATAATTCCTCAATTTTAGCCGAGCCACATAGTGGCGAACGCCAAGGTTCTGCCACAGGCAGGTTCTTATATTTTATATTTTTCTGCGATATTTTTAAAGCAGAACGAGTTTTGAGTTAATTTCCCTAAGCGTATCCATAGGAATTTTGATTATTTTTCTATCGTAAGTTATTAAACCGTTGATTTCGTCCTCTACATCGGTGATTTGAGTGTAGACTGTGGCGGAAAGCCCCTTGTTTATCAGCGGAATAATTTCATTTTCGTAAAGCAATTTGTATGCTTTTGAAAAATCTTCCGTGGTTTTGAATTTTTTATAGCCGAAAGCCTTATCGTTATTAAACACATGGTTTGGAACTTTTACGCTGTAGCCACCGAATTCGGATAAAATTATGGGGCGGTTATCCTTTTTAATCTTAACTTTGCGGAAATAGATATGCAGGCTTTTAAAATCACCGCCCCCTTGATCGTGCCAACCGCTTGCGTGATCTATCGGGCGCGTGTTATCCTGCTTTTTCACAAAATCGTACACCTTTAATGCGTCAAATTGCCCCCAACTTTCATTGAAAGGAACCCAAAGGCAAAGGCTTACGGAATTATATAGCGTGCTTATGGTTTTTTCCGTTTCTTCAAAAAATTCATTTCTGCCTTGTTCGCAGGTTCTGCCTGTTCTTTTGTAGCCACGGCTACCGAAATCCTTTGTTTTTATGCCAAGAAATCCCCTAATGCCGTTCTCAGGCGTGTTTGCACCGCTACCGCCGTTTATCATATCTTGCCAAACAAGCATACCAAGGCGATCACAATGGTAGTACCAACGCAAGGGTTCAATCTTTATATGCTTTCTAAGCATATTGAATCCCATTTCCTTGGCGGTTTTTATGTCGTAAACCATTGCTTCGTCTGACGGGGGTGTATAAAGCCCGTCTGGAAAGTAGCCTTGATCCAAAAGCCCGTTATGAAAACAGGGTTCATTGTTCAAAAATAAACGATTAAATCCTTCTTTATCCGTACCTATGGAAAATTTACGCATACCGAAGTAGCTTTTTACTTCGTCCTCGCCTGCGGTAAGGGTTAAATCGTAAAGATTGGGCGAATCAGGACACCAGAGTTTGGCATTTTTAATTTTAATATCGCATTCACCGCTAAACGAAATATCTTCAACCGCCGTACCTTTAAATGAAATTTTTGCCTTTACGGTAACAGGCGCATTGGTTTCAACCGATATTCTAATAGTTTCTTTATCAATATCGGGCGTTAACTTAATATTTTTTATATAAGTTTTCGGCACGCTTTCAAGCCAAACCGTTTGCCAAATGCCCGATTGGGGTGTGTAAAAAATCCCGCCCCTCTTAAGCCTTTGCTTTCCACGCGCTTGCGTTCCTAAATCTGTGGGATCAAGCACGATAACTTCAAGCGTATTTTCCTTGTCCTCAAAAATGCTATCCGTTATATCGCAAGAAAAGGGGAAATATCCCCCGCGGTTCTCGCCCACCTTTTTGCCGTTACAAAAAACTTCTGAAAAATAATCCACCGCGCCGAAGTTAATAAAAACTCTATCTTTAATAAAGCCGTTAGGAAGATTGAAAACTTTTTTGTAAGCCAAAATATCGCTTGGCAAAACAAGCTGTTCCACACCGCTTAAAATGCTTTCGGGGGAAAACGGCACTAAAATCTTGCCTTCGCTGATTGAGGCAGGACTTTTTAAAGAGTAATCCCAAATTCCGTTAAGGTTGAAAAAAGAATCCCTTTCAAGCTGAGGGCGCGGATACTCATTTAAAGGAACGGTGTCTACCGAAAAGGGGGTAAATAACCTGTTCATTTCTTAAGCATTCTTTTTAAGTGTGCGTTAAGTTCTTTAAACGCACTTCTCACGCAAATATCGTCAAGAATTTCCATAAGTGCGCCAAGTTCCTTATCCGAAATTCCGATTTTATTTTTAGAAAGGTTTTCCGCACGGTTTTTTACCACAAATTTAACAATTTCGTCTACCGCAGTTTTATCTGCAATTAGCTTATCTACCACTTTGCTTTTTGAGGCAAATTGTATAAATTCCTTATTCATGCGCTGAAAGCTTAATTTACCGCTGTTAATATCGGAATATTCCTTAATAATAGCAAGGTATTCAGGGCTGAAAGCCATGCAAACCCTTTCGTCTTCCTCGCAGGTGATTTCTTCCGCTACAAGTTCGGGTTCGGGTTCACTTACCTCTGCAACTGTAGCCTTGGCTACAGAAACAACGGGTTTTGATACCATTCCGCGTGAGGAATAAGGCAAACCTGCCGTTAAGCTAACGGCTTCCGCTTGCGCATTTAATGGGAAAACTTCCAAAATCACCTTACCGTAAGGCACAAGCGTGCCTGTGCGCTTATCCACCGTAAAGGTTGCAATATCTGGCGTATCCAATCTGTGGATTTTTACGCCTGCGCCACCCGTTTTAATCTTCAATTTGTAAGCTATTGCAGGAATTGAGGAAAGTTCTATTGCCGTGGTTCTTATAATGTTCATTTTTACCTCTTTAATTTTTTTACTAATTTGCTTTTCACTAATAATAACACAGTTTCCAAATTTAGGCAATAGGCGAAATGAGGGCATAGGGCATAGGTTATAGGGCATAGGGGCGGAATCTAAATCTCATTATGAGTAATGACGACTTACGATTTACGACTTACGAATGGTGGAATCTAAATCTCATTATTGAGGCAACAGGCAACAGGCAATAGGGGTGGAATCTAAATCTCATTAATGAATTTCCTTAACTATTTTTGTTCCAAATAGTAAACAATTCCATAGACGCTACATTGATTATATCTTCTGCTGAGCAGAAAGCCACTGTATTTGTGGGATGTTGCGCCCAGCCGATAAATGTATAGCCTTCACGATAAGGGGCAAGTATTGTGTTGCCTATGAAGTTTTCAATTGAAGAGCTTGTATGGAAAGATGCCACATAGGTTTTGTCTTCACTGAACACACAATTCCACAAAACAGGGCGTTTAGCGGAATTCCAAAGTGAATGCCAGCCCTCAAAGCGCCACGCTTCGCTTTCGCAATAAAAAGTGGCAATATCACAATTCTCAAAAGCCTTTTCGTAGATTGATTCCACGGTTATCGGAAGGCTTACGCTTTTTAAACTTATGCAGTTTTTGAAGGCATAACTACCTATCGTTTTAAGATTTGCGCTTAATACCACGGATTCAAGATTAATGCACCCGCTAAAAGCATTTGATAGGATTTCGGTAACACCTGACGGAATGGTTATATTTGCAAGGTTTATGCAGTCCTGAAAGGCATTTTCGCCGATAATTTTAATATCTGACGGTATAATGCTTGTTTTTAAGCCTGCAATGAGTTTTTTTGTGTCCTTTTCAATTAAGCAGTTGCCTTGGGAATAAAATAGCGGATTTGCCATTGGGGCAAAGGTTTCAACATAAAAACTTGCCATGCTGTCGCACCCTGCAAAAGCACCGATACCGATTGAGGTTATTTTGCCGTGAATGGGCATGTACACCAAAGATGAGCAGTTTTGGAAGGCAAAATGCCCTATGGAAGTTATGGTGCTTGGATTTGCAATATCGTATTCCATGGTGATTCGTTCTATTTTATCACAATTTGCAAATGCGTATGGCGGAATGCTTGTTCCGCCCGTTAGTATTACCTCTTTAAGTGATTCTGGAACATATTCGCCCTGCGTAGCGAAGTTCGGCGCGCCGAAAATATAGCCAAAATAAGCCGATACTTCCACTTGTGCGCTTTGCCCTATAAAAGGGATTGTAAGCTTTGTTATATTTGCGCCTTCAAAAGCACCGAAAGCGATTCTTCTAACCTGCATTCCGTTATAAGAGGAAGGAACAACAAGGTGTGAGGAAGACACATTTCCGATAGATACAACCTCGTAAAAATTATCCCGAAGCGTAAAGCCAAGACGCTCAATAGAAAAAGCTAAAGCCTCTGACCAATCAGAATTTAGTGAGGAATCTTCTAAATTTAAGGACATTATTTTTATGTTATAGGTTTTTGCGTCTGTTAAAATGGAAAGATCAAACTCACGAGCCGTTACTTGATATGTTTCGCTGTCTATTGCGATCATATATGCGCCTGCAAGTTCAGATCCTTGCCAAGTAAGCCTATTTTCGTAAATATTTAGCGAGTAAGGTGCGATTAAGGCACTTGAAGCGAGTTCAAAAAAATAATCCTTATAAGCTGACCAATTTGAATCAATATAGGCACCTTCGCCTTTGGCGGAAACCCTGATTTGATAAACCTTAGGCAGGGTAAGAACAGAGGCAAGTGAAAACGCAGGAACATTTGAAAAATACGCTTCCCCGTCAATCTCAATAACATATTCGGTGGCATTCGGGATAGGATTCCACGAAACGATATTATTCTCTATGGTGATAACGGGGGTGGCAAGCCTTGCGGGATTTCCGCTTCCTGCCCCAAACGAACAGGCAAAAAGAGCCAAGCCGAGAAGTGCCACAACTGATAAAAATAAGATTCTTTTGATATGCTTCATGGCTACCATTATACTATGGAAAGCGGTAAGTTTGCAAGGTAGAAAAAATTGCGCGCGCAGTGCGTTTTTGCTTTTACTTTTTATATCCGCGTGTTGTATAATAAAATCATGAAGAACGAGTTTTTGGACTTAATTGAGGGCGATAACCTTGACGAACTGATTTCGCGCCTTGAGGACGGCACGCCTGAAGAACTGCTTAGTGAACTAAGCAGGCTTGACGATGCCACTCTTGAAGCCGTTTGCAAAAAACTTTCGCCCGATTGCATTGCCGAAGCACTGCCCGATGCAAGTGCCGAACAGCAGGGCAGAATTATATCCGCACTTGGTGATTATGATTTAAGAGAGGTTATGGACGAGGTTTCTGTGGAAGACACCGTGGACATAATTGAGGCCCTTCACGAAGATGTGGCAAAGCGAATTGCGGAAGAAGAAGAAATCGTGGCACTTGTGGAAGAAAAAAGTTTTTGCGTTCTTAAGCCATTGCTTCATGAAAAAAACCCTGTGGATTTGGCTTTAATTCTTGAAGAAATTCCGCGCCATGATTTGCCGATAATTTTCAGGCTTTTATCCAAAGAACAAGCGGCGGAAACATTCGTGGAAATGGATTCCGAACTTCAAGAGTACTTGATAGGAAAAATCACAGATAGCGAATTAAAAGCGGTTCTTGACGAAATATATCTTGATGACGCGGTGGATATTATTGAAGAAATGCCCGCGAATGTGGTAAAGAGAATTATTGCACAAAGCGATCACGAAACAAGGAATTATATTAACGAACTTTTAAAATATCCTGAAAGTAGCGCGGGTAGCGTTATGACGGTGGAATTTGTTAGCCTAAAAGAAAACATGACGGTTAAGCAGGCGTTTGACAGGATTCGTGAAACCGCCATAGATAAAGAAACCGTTTACACCTGCTATATAACAGACGATAAAAAGAAGCTAATCGGCGTTATAAGCGCGAAAAAGCTAATGCTTGCTTCAAAGGACGCGAAAATCGGCGATTTAATGAACGATAATGTGATTTATGCCGACACGCACACCGATAAAGAAGAAGTGGCGTCTATGATTAGCAAGTACGGGCTTATTGCTTTGCCGATTGTGGATTCCGAAGAACGCTTGGTGGGCATTGTAACCTTTGACGATGCTATGGATATAGCCGAAGAAGCGACTACGGCGGATTTTGCAAAAATCGGCGGTGTTACCCCCACAAGTGAACCTTATCTAAAAACGAGTGTGTGGCGGATTTGGCGTTCGCGCGCACCGTGGCTACTGCTTATGATGATAACCGCCACATTCACAGGCTTGGTTATCACAAATTATGAGCATGCTCTTGCCGTGAGTATCGCGCTTACCGCAAGTATCCCTATGCTTATGGATACGGCAGGCAACGCAGGCACTCAAGTAGCGGTTACACTTGTGAGAAGCATGGCTTTGAATGAACTGAAATTTTCTGATTTTTTTAAAGCAATGTGGAAAGAATTCAGAGTTTCAATCCTTTTGGGTGCAACGCTTTCTGTGGTTTGCTTTGCAAAAGTGCTAACCGTGGATAAACTTGCTTGGATGCCTAACGGTTGGTGGGTTGCAGGTGTAATCAGCATTACGCTATTTATCACAGTGGTGCTTTCAAAAATAATTGGCACGGCGCTACCTTTGCTTGCAAAAAAAATGAGGCTTGATCCCGCTGCAATGGCGTCCACCACGATAACCGCGATAGTGGACATTCTTGCCCTAATTATCTATTGTAATATTGCAATAGTAATGCTAAGGCCACTTGGGGTAATGTGATAAAATGAAGTGCGCCTTTGGCGCGTGAAGACGCTACGCTTATGAAGACGCTTCGCTTATGAAGTGCGGGCGCGCCCGCATGGACTGATTAAATTAAGCATTCCGCCATGTTGCGTAGCAACTCTTCACAAGTGAACGATAGACGAACGACTTCATAAGCAAACTTGTTTGCGTCTTCACAAGGCGAAGCCGTCTTCATTAAACTTTCTGTGCTTATTACGAATATAAACAAATAATCTTTTTTGGGGGAAAATATGAATATTGATTTTAGCAATCCAATGTGGTGGGCAAGCCAAGTTTTTGCTTTCTTTGCACTAATCTTCTTCGTTTGGGGTTGGCAGATTAAAGATAAAGTGAAAATGATGACGCTTATTGGGCTTGCAAGCATTTCGCTTGCCGCGTCTGCGCCGTTTCTTGGAAACTGGTCGCTTGCCGTCCTTTTCGGGCTTGCGGCGATAAGGAACTTTGTGTTTGCTTACATTGATTCGCGTGCGAAAAAAGGCATTGTGTACGGAAAGTGGGTAACTTACCTTTTTGCCACAATATTCGCCGTTGCCACAATTACCGCCACCACGCTTATTTTAACCGTGTTTAAAGATAGCATAAAAGTTCATTCCGTTTGGCTTGAAATCCTGATTTGCGGTACGCTTCTTGGGCTAATCCTTGGCAATGTTTTGGCAGGCACGCACCTTATGCGGTGGAGTTTTGTGGCGAATCGTGCGTTTAATATCGTGAACCATGTGTTCTTCGGAAACATTATTGCCGTGGTTATCGCAGGGCTTTCAATTAGTTCCAACCTTGTGTTTTATTTAAGACAGATTATCGCGTATGTTAAAAAGCGCAAAAATCAGCCGATAACCGAAAGCGGGCAACCCCTTGCAGAGGAAACCGCAAACGAACCGATATTGCAAGAACCCACAAGCGTAGAACCTCTTGTTTCCGAAACCGTAGCCGATTTGGAAACCGAATCAAAGTAGCATTTATTTCTTTTGAAAGAGGACATTTTAAAATTGTTTAAACAAAAAATCCCCAAAGCGGGGATTTTTTTAAGACTGAAAACAAAGCCACCTATTTCTTTGCGGTAGCAAAGGAAAAACAAAAAATCGCACTTTTTTGTTTTTCACCTATCGGATTTTAGGTTTTTAAACCGTGAATAAATCCGCGTTGAGGGGTGAATGTTGCCGATTTATCGGCAATAGAGGGGACGGGCGGTGAGTAATTACGAACATTCGTCCCCTCAACAGAACAAAAGAAAACTGTTTAGTTTTCTTTTGTTCTGATTGATTATCTTGTGGAAGTGCTTGTGGGTTTACCGCCCATTTTCGGCACGGGTTTTACCGCAGGCTTTTTGGTAGCACTTGAGGCGGAAGGTTTGGCGCTTGAAGTTTTGGGGCTTGAGGGTTTTGCGGTTGTGCTTTTTGCGCTTGAAGCGGTGGTTTTCATGCCCCCACTCTTTCCTGCGCTAACCTTGCTTGCAGTCGCATTTTGGCTTACTGCAAGAGAAGCGGAAGGTTTGCTTAAAGCGTCTATCTTGAGTAACACCGCACCTTGCTTTGCGTGGCAAAGAGGGCAACACTTAAATGCCTCCATGGCTTTTTGCGCGTAACCGCAATCCGAACATTTCCAAACCACAGGTGTGGGGCGTGAGTACATTGTGTTGTTTTTCATTTGGGTGTAAAGTTCGCTTAGTATCGCAATGTGTTGCTTTTCCACCTCTATTACATTGCGGTAAAGCCCTGCAATATCCTTAAATCCTTCCTGTTCTGCAACTCTTGCAAATTCGGGGTAAATCTTTGTGGCTTCGTCTGTTTCGTCCTCAGAGGCAAGGCGCAAATTTTCCATTAAATCCCACTTTTCCTTAAAAGGATAGCCTGCGTCTATGTGGATATTGGTTATCGTTTGCTTATCCGCAGTTTGAATAAAGGAATAAAACATACGGGCATGGTTGAATTCGTTATAGGCAATATCGTCTATAATGTCTGCAAGGGCTTTAAAGCCTTGGCTTCTTGCGCCGTATTCCATAAATTCATAACGGGTGCGCGCTTGGCATTCGCCTGCGTAAGTTCTTGCAAGGTTTTTAAAGGTTTGGCTGTTTTTTAAATTCATTATTATCTCCTAAATTTTTTGATTTGCTATGATTTTTACCAAAGATAAAAAGTTTATACGCTATGTTTTGAGTTTTTTGCATTGGTGGCATAAAATAAAAGCGATAAGGGTTTAATCATAAATTGAAACAAGAAAAAGGTTCTTGGTAACATATTTCAAATTTTGTCAATATTTTGAAATAAGAATATCAATGTTGCTTGCTTGTTTCAATTCCATTTGATATACTTTTTCTATAAAATAAAGGAGACTTAATCATAATGAACAGAGCAGGTGGATATGTAACAGTTGCAGGATTGAGCTATAAGGCTTTTCAACCATCTAAATTACCACCTAAACCAGAGATTGTTGTAGACGATGAAATGGCAACACTACTTGGCGAAGCAAATAGAGAATTAGGAAAACTGTACATGCTGGCAAACAAAATACCAGACATAAATATTTTCCTATCTTCTTATGTTAGGAAAGAAGCCTTAATGAGTTCTCAGATTGAAGGCACGCAGACTTCCCTTGTGGATGTTTTAGACCCAGATATTGATTCAAACAAAAATGCCGATGTTGAAGAAGTTGTTAATTATACCAAAGCAATGAATTATGCTTGGGATAGAATGGAAGAATACCCATTATGCAATTCTCTATTAAAAGATACTCACAAGCTATTACTGCAAGGCACTCGTGGAAAGGAAAAATTACCGGGTGAATTTCGCCGTTCGCAAAACTGGATTGGTTCGTTTGGTTTAAGTTTAACAGATGCTCGCTTTGTTCCGCCAACTGTTGAAAACATGATTGAGGCAATGAGCGATTTAGAAAAATTTATGAATAATGAAGAGCCGTATGACCACTTAATTAAAAGTGCGCTAATCCATTATCAATTTGAAACAATCCACCCATTCTTAGACGGTAACGGGCGTTTGGGAAGAATGCTAATTGTTTTGTATCTAAAAAAAGAAAAGCTACTCAAGCACCCAGTTTTATATATCTCATATTATCTTAAAAAGCACCGAACAGAATACTATGACCGCTTAGACGATGTGCGAAACAAAGGCAATTATGAGCAGTGGGTAAGGTTTTTCCTAAAAGGTGTAATAGCAACTTGCAAAGATAGCATTCAAACAATTGAAGATTTATCTTCTTTACGCGCAAAAAATATTGCAAAACTTCCTCAAACAAAAAATGCAAAACTACTATTTGAATACATTGAGAAAAACCCCATTGTAGACATCAAAAAAACAGCAGACGAACTTAAAGTTGCGTACAACACAATTGCAACTGCAATTAGTAATTTTGTCAAATTAGGCATAATGAAAGAAATAACATCGGCAAAGCGTAACCGAGTTTTCTTTTACCATGAGTATATAGAAATTTTAAAGCGCGATACTGAGAATTTATAAATGAGAAAATATGAATATAGAAAAGCAAAGTATAAAATCATTCGTAACTAAACAAAGCGACTATTTTAAAATACCAGAGTTTACAAGCGTTTATTTGCAGTTGTTAAGCGTTTGTGATATACTTTAGCCGTGGATACATTCAAAAAGGGTAAGTGGAATAAAGCAATAGATGTGCGTGACTTTATCGCACTTAACTTCACGCCGTATGACGGCGATGAGGGCTTTTTATGTGAGGCAAGCGAAAGGACGAAAGCGGTTCTTGCAAAAGCTGAGGAAAGTTTTGAAGCCGAACGCATGGCAGGCGGGGTTTTGGATATTGAAACAAAAAAGATTTCTTCCATTTTAAGTTGGAAAGCAGGATATATATATAAGGAAAAGGAACTTATTTTCGGGCTTCAAACGGATAAACCGCTTAAGCGCGCCGTTAACCCTTTTGGCGGAATAAGAATGAGTGAAACCGCCTGCAAAGAATACGGATATGAACTTGATAAAAGCGTGGTGGAAGCGTTTAAATTCAGAACCACGCATAATGACGGTGTTTTTAGAGTTTACAGTGACGAAATGAAAGCCGTGAGAAGTTCGGGGCTGATTACGGGCTTGCCCGATGCGTACGGCAGGGGCAGGATTATCGGGGATTACCGCCGTGTTGCCCTGTACGGAATGGATTATTTAATTGAACAAAAGATTAAGGATAAGGCAAAACTTCAAGCGGGCGCAATGAGCGAAGAAAGCATTAGGCTTATAGAGGAAATTCATAAACAGCTTTCATTTATGCAGGAATTAAAGGCAATGGCACTCACCTACGGGGACGATATTTCCTTGCCCGCAAAAACTGCGCGCGAAGCGGTGCAATGGCTGTATTATGCCTATTTGGGTTCCATAAAAGAACAAAACGGGGCAGCAAACTCAATAGGGCGCATTTCTACATTTCTTGACATATATATTGAAAGAGATATTAAAAACGGCATTTTAACCGAATCTCAAGCGCAAGAAATCATTGACGATTTCGTGATAAAGCTAAGAATGGTTAGGCATTTGAGAACGCACGCATATAATGATCTTTTTGCAGGCGATCCTGTGTGGGTAACCATGGCAGAAGCAGGCATGACAACTGATAACCGCCATATGGTTACTAAAACTGCGTACCGCGTGCTGAACACGCTTTACAATTTAAAGCCCTCGGCAGAACCCAATATCACCATTCTTTGGGCTGAGGGGCTACCTGAAAATTATAAACGGTTCACCGCAAAAGTAAGCATAGATACGGATAGCTTGCAGTACGAAAATGACGATATAATGCGAAAGGATTTCGGCGATGATTATGCCATTGCTTGCTGTGTTTCCGCTATGAAAGTGGGCAAACAAATGCAGTATTTCGGCGCAAGGTGCAATCTTCCCAAGGTTTTATTAACCGCGCTTAACGGCGGACGGGACGAGGTTAGCGGAAAGGCAGTCGCACCCAAGGGCAAGGCGTTTGACGAGGGTGAACTTGATTATGAAAGCGTGCTTAAAGCATACCTTTCTTACGCGTCATGGACGGCGAACTTGTATGTAAACACAATGAATGTGATTCATTTCATGCACGATAAATATGCTTACGAACGCCTTATGATGAGTTTGCACGATACCAAGGTTGAAAGGCTTATGGCTTTCGGCGTTTCGGGGCTTAGCGTGGTGGCGGATTCACTTTCCGCAATAAAGTACGCAAAAGTTTATGCAGTTAAGAATGAAAAAGGGCTGATTTCTGATTTTAAAATTGTGGGCGATTTCCCGAAATTTGGCAACGATGACGAACGCGCAGACGAAATTGCGAAGTTTTTAGTGGAAGATTTTTATAGTAAAATCAAAAAGGTTAAGGCTTACCGCGGTGCAAAACACACGCTTTCGGTGCTAACCATAACTTCAAATGTGGTGTACGGCAAAATGACGGGCGCAACCCCTTGTGGCAGAAAAGCAGGCGAAGCGTTTGCCCCTGGGGCAAACCCAATGCACGGCAGAGATAAATGCGGTGCGCTTGCAAGCCTTAATTCGGTGGCAAAATTGCCGTACAAATGCTGTAAAGACGGGATTTCTAATACCTTTTCCGTAACCCCCGATGCCCTCGGCAAAACCGAAAATGATAGGAAAGATACCCTTGTAACCCTTTTAAACGGATATTTTGAAAGCGGTGCGCACCATTTAAATGTGAATGTGCTTAACCGCGAAACTCTAATTGACGCCATGGAAAACCCTAAGAAATATCCGGGGCTAACAATCCGCGTTTCGGGCTACGCGGTTAATTTTAACAAACTTACCAAAGAACAGCAAGCCGAGGTTATTGAAAGAACCTTCCATAAACGCTTCTAATGATTGGATACATTCATTCGCTTGAAACCATGGGAACAGATGACGGCGGTAAAATCCGCACCGTTGTTTTCATGCAAGGGTGCAATTTGAGGTGCGTTTATTGCCATAATCCTGATTCGTGGAATTCAGCGCACAGCGCAGAATTAATTCAGAATTCAGAATTCAGAATTCAGAATGAAGGAAAGGAATCAGCGCACAGCGCACAGCGCACAGCGCACAATGAAGGAAAGGAATCAGCGCACAGCGCACAGCGCACAGCGCACAATGAAGGAAATATTAATAATAATTCCGCCCCTGCAACCTGCAACCTGCAACCTGCAACCTCAAAAGATTCCACCCCTATGCCCTATGCCCTATGCCCTATGCCCTCAACGGAACTTGCAAAAAAGCTAATCCGCTTTAAACCTTATTTCAAAAACGGCGGGGGGGTTACTTTTAGTGGCGGTGAACCGTTGCTTCAGGCAGACTTTGTAAGGGAAACGGTGAGAATTTTAAAAGAAAACGGCATTCATGTGGCTTTGGACACGGCTTGTTCCGTTTTAAACGAAAGCGTCAAAGCCCTTTACGGCGCAGTTGATTTGGTTATTGCGGATTTAAAGTTTTTTAGTAATGAGGATTATATTACGCACGCGCACGCGGATATTTTTAATACCGTGATAGACACGCTTAATTATCTTAATAAAATAGGCAAGCCTGTAATCCTGCGCACGGTAATCGTTCAGGGCATTAACGATAATGAGGAAAGCATTTTAAAATATAAGGAAATAGGGGATCGTTTTAAAAATATTATCCGCCACGAATTTAAACCTTTTCACACAATGGGCTTTTCTAAATATAAAGAATTCGGAATCACTAATCCGCTTGAAAATAAAAGCGCGCTAAGTAGCGAAGTTTTGGAAAGGCTTGTTTCCGCGCAAAAAAGCGAATAGGGTTAAAGAAAAGCGGAAAGGGCGGAAAAAGCACGGATAGTAGCAAAAAAGCGCAGGTATAACAACCTGCGCTTTTTGAATGGAAATCCTGTAAATTACCTCTTGCTGTATTGAGGTGCTTTGCGTGCTTTGTGCAAGCCGTACTTTTTGCGTTCTTTCATGCGGGGATCACGCGTTAGGAAGCCTGCCGCTTTAAGCGCGGGGCGAAGAGTTGCGTCTGCTTGGCAAAGCGCCCTTGCCACACCGTGGCGGATTGCGCCTGCTTGCCCTGATGTTCCGCCACCCGATACATTAACAGCCATATCGTATTTAGCAGTGTTGCCTGTGAGTTCCATGGGTTGGCGAACCACGAATTTAAGCGTGCCAAGTGTGAAATAATCGTTAATATCCCTCTTGTTAATGGTTATCGCGCCTTCGCCCCCAGGGATTAGCCTAACCCTTGCGATTGCCTTTTTGCGCCTACCTGTACCCCAATACTGTACTTTCTTATTTACTTTTTTTGCTGTTTTTTTAACTGCCGGCATTTCTCTACTCCTGTGCTATTTGAGTTATTTGAGTTTTAACTCTTCTGGTTTTTGTGCTTGGTGCTTGTGTTCCGCACCTGCGTATGTGAATAATTTTGCGAACATATCTTTGCCCAATGTGTTCTTGGGAAGCATTCCCTTAACCGCGCGTTGAACCACGAATTCGGGCTTAGTTTTGATAAGCTTGCTGTAAGGAACTTGCTTTAAGCCACCCACATAGCCTGTGTGGTATGTGTAAAATTTCTGTTCCATTTTCTTACCCGTTAGAACAATCTTATCGCAGTTTACCACAATAACAAAGTCGCCCGCGTCAATGTTCGGTGTGAAAATCGGCTTATTTTTGCCTCTTAGTATTGAAGCAACAACTGTAGCCAAACGCCCGAGAACCATTCCCTCTGCGTCTACCACGAACCATTTTCTTTTGTAAGACCCGTCTTTTTCGTTAAAATCTGTGCCTTTTGGCATGTAAGTTTTCATATAACCTCGTGTAATTCAGCCGTAGCCGAAAGCGCGCTTTTTAATCGCGCCTAATTATAATATAATACGAACCAAACCTAAGTCAACTGTTTTACTTAATATTTTTGCCTATGCGTGCGTTAAGTGATTAAGGCAAGTTATCTAAAGCATTTCGGCGGTTAAAACAGTTTAATTTGTTTAATTTAGTTTACTTTTTATTAAAATTTACATATACTTCTAATTGAAGCCTGCGTGCGGGCAAAGTGAGAGAATTATGTCAACAATGCTAAAGGAAATTTTGGAAGCACCGGATGTGGTGCGTGAGGTTATCAGAGTAAACAAAGGCGTTTTACTCAGCATTTCCAAGGAATTTAAGGAAAGAGGGATAACTAATATCACCACCGTTGCACGCGGTACAAGCGATAACGCTGCAACTTATTTTAAATATATTGCGGAAGCGGTGGGCGGATTTATGGTTTCCAAGTTTGCGCCGTCAGTCGCCACGATTTATGACACGGGCGTAAATTTAAAAAACAATATGGTGCTTGCCATTTCGCAATCGGGCATGAGTACGGATACGCTTACCGTGGTGGAAAAAGCCAAAAGAACAGGCGCGCTTATCGTGTGCATGACAAATAATGCAAATTCCCCCCTTGCAAAGCTATCTGATTACCATATAAATCTATCCGCGGGCGAGGAAGTTTCTGTGCCAGCAACAAAGACATTTACCGCACAGCTTTCCGCACTTTACCTTCTGGCTAACAAATTATCCGATTCGTCTGCAAAAATGAACCTTTTGGAAATTCCTCATATCCTTGAGGATTTTATTAAGAATAATTCGGGCGATTTAAGGGCTTTTGCCAAGCGTGTTAATTCAATTCAGAATTTTGTGGTGCTTTCACGCGGAATTATGCTTCCGATTGCCACTGAGTTTTCGCTTAAGATTATGGAAACTTGTTACCGCTTTAACCGTCCGTTTTCCACCACGGACTTTGTTCACGGGCCCATATCTCTTGTGGAAGAGGGTTTTCCTGTTATCATGCTTGCCCCCGGTTCGGAATTTAGCCAAGAATATATCAATATGGCAACGCGCTTGAACCTTTTGGGCGCAAACATTATTGCTTTCACAGATATTAAAGAGGTTGAAGAAATCGCAACCCAAGCGTTTACCATGCAACCCATGCGCGGTATGGAAACGCCCTTTGTGTACACTCTTGCAATTCAACTTTTCACATATTATTTCGCCGAATCTCTTGGAATCAATCCCGATAAGCCAAGAAGTTTAAATAAAGTAACGATTACGGTTTAACGCATAATGCGGGGCGCATTATGCGCAATTAAGAATTCAGAATGTAGAATTCAGAATTATGGATTAATTAACTAATGAGATTTAGAATCCACCATGTTTCTCGTTTCTCGTTTCACTTTTACAGCGCGCACCGCGCTATTTTTGTGCCAAAAATCCCTCAATTCGGTTGCCAAGGCAACAAAATTGTGGGTTTTTTATATTGGAAATATTTTCTGTTGCCATGCGTACAAACTTAAAGTAAAAATTTGACTTTATTACTTAAATAATATATAATATATATACTTACTAAGAGTTACCAAGCGGTTGAAGCCATGCTTAACCGCGCGCGCCTGCCTTATTGCAGGGCATAAACTTACTGATAACGCGCTAAATGCGCCCACATATATGCTTAAAATTGATAATTTGTACAAGAAGTACCTCGGTAGCGAGCGTTTTTCCGTTGAAAACCTAAGTTTAGAGCTTAATAAGGGGGAAATCTTTGGTTTCCTTGGCAAAAACGGCGCAGGTAAATCCACCACCATTAAATGCTTAACAGGAATTTTTCCGTTTAACTCAGGCACGATAACCATTTGCGGGCATGATATTTCAAGCGATCCTATAAATGCAAAATTAAATATGGGCTATGTGCCGGACGATCATTCGGTGTACGAAAAAATGACTGGGCGCGAATATGTTAATTACATAGCAGACATTTACCGCGTGAGTAAAGCGGACAGAGATGCAAGGCTTAATCAATTTTTAGATAAATTTAACCTTCAAAGGGCGGTGGATTTGCAAATTAAATCCTATTCGCACGGTATGAAACAAAAAATCTGCATAATCGGCGCGCTTATTCACAATCCGCGCCTTTGGGTTCTGGACGAACCTATGATGGGGCTTGATCCCCAATCCATGTCTGAAATCCTTAAAAAGATGCGCGAACACTGTGCGGAAGGCAACACGGTGTTCTTTTCAAGCCATAATCTTGATCTCGTGGCAAAAATCTGCCACCGCGCCGCAATCGTAAGTGACGGCAGGCTTCATTCCATAATAGACTTGAGCGTGGAAGAAAATCAAAAAACGCTTGAGGAAACATTATGGCAATAACTTAACAGCGCACAACGCACAGCGCACAGCGCACAATGGTGGATTCTAAATCTCATTATTTAGTTAATTAAACCACAATTCGTACTTTGTACTTTGTACTTCGTACCTAAATAAATAATTCCTTCACTGTGCGCTGTGCGTTGTGCGCTGTGCGCTGATAAAATTCACAATTCGTACCTCGTACTTAAAAAATTATGCACACCATAAAAACCCTACTCGGTTTAGAGTTTAAATCAAAATTCGGCTCAAGTGGCTTAAAGGATAAAAAGGCGGTTATCCGCCTTGTGGTGTCGCTTGCGTTTTTTGCACTTGTGATTTATTTTCTTTATGCGGGCGCGAAGCTGATTTTTGGAATGTTTGATGTGGCAGGAATGGCACGCCAAGCGTTGACGCTTATTTTTACTTTGCTGTTTATTCTGTTTTGCGTGATGGGCGTGTCTAACACAATCAAGGTGCTTTATTACAAGGGCGATAACCTTATACTAATGCGCTTCCCCGTTACGGACGGTGAGGTGTTTATATCCAAAACGCTTTTCCTTTTAATTTCACAAACCGCAATCACAATCGGTTCGGTTGTGCCTATGCTTTTGGCTTACGGCGTAACGGTGGGTGTGGATTCATTTTTTTACGCTATGATTCCTGCGGTTATTTTCTTTTTAATTGCCATACCTTATTTCATTTCTAATGTGCTTGCAATTCCCTTCATGCACCTAACTAACAGAATCAGAAACCGCTTTGGTTTAATTATTGCTATGCTTGCCGTGTTTATTGCGGGAATGTTTGCGTGCTATATGCTTATTTTTTCAAGCATAGTTACCTTCTTAAACGATAGCAGTTTAACGATTTTTTCGGGTGAAGTGGTGGACATGATTAAGGGCATGACTTACTATTTTATCCCCACAAAATATTTTGCGGATTTGCTTTTGAAGCAAGAAGTGTATTTTGCGATGCCCGCGCTTATCGGACTCACGGGTGCGCTTGGCGCAGGAACAGTGGCAGTGATAACCAAAATGTACTCTAAAACACTTTTAAAAAATGTGGAAATTGAGGGAAGCGCGTTTAAAAAAATCACGGTTAATAAACCGCGCCCCGTGTTCGTGGCGTTGCTTAAAAAGGAATTTATTCAAATTTTCCGTTCTGTAAATTACAGCTTTCAATATTTCGTGCTTGCCTGCGCAATGCCAGTAATGGTGTATTTTTGCAATGATATCGTTACCGCAATCGCAAAGCAATCTGTGGGCGAACAGGCGGCAATGGGAATCTCAATTCTTGTTATGCTTATCTTTGCCACGGTTATCACCAGCTTTTCGGCAACTTCCGTAACAAGAGAGGGCAATAATTTTTACCAAACAAAAGTGCTTCCTGTGCCTATCCGAACTCAACTTCTTTCTAAGTTCGTGATATACGCAATCGTATCGTTTTCAGCCACGCTAATCTGCGTTACCGCACTTGCAATTGCAGGGTATATAAGCGCGCTTAACGCACTTTGGTTATTTGGAATCACCGAATCTCTTGCGCTTGCAATGACGCTGAGATCAATGAAGTACGACATTAAAAAGCCGAATTTTAACATGGTGGGCGAAGGCGAACTTGTAAGCAATAACACTAACACGGGGCTTGCTATGGGGTTTGGTTTTTTGGTTGCAATCGTTATGGGGCTTACCTCAATATTCGCCGCGTACTTCCTTACGCAAACATATATGTATCTTATTTGTTCGGGCTTGGCAGTGTTAATTATCGCTTACTGCCTGTTAACTTTTTTCTACAAAGTTACCAAAAGATACAACGCTATTGTACACAGATAAAAGGATCGCAATGAAAAAATTCTTAATATCCGTAATCTTCATAATCCCAATAATAATCGTGCTTACCCTTAACGCGGCAGGCACGCTGATTTCGCGCACTTCCCCTGTGAACGCAAGAGATTTAAAAATCTATGATGCTTCGGGAAGGGAACTTACCGCAAATTCAGTTATCACTGTAAGCACATTTGAAGAGTTTAGAATCCGTGTGGAAATCCTTCCTGCAATCTCTTACGATAGAGATATTACATATGTTCATGACGATATAGACGATAGCGGTGAGGTGAAATTGGTGCGCCAAGGTAACACGCATTGGTACAGCGTGGAAGCCATTGAATCAGGCACGGCAAGGCTACTTATATCGCCTTCGTCTAACACCAATATAAGGCGCGCTTTGAATATAATTGTGCGCAGTACCGTTATCCGCGAAATGAGAGTTTTTGACGGCAACGGCGCACGCGTGGAAACACTTTCGCTTAACGGCGGATCGTTCGTGTACGGCGATATTCACCCCGCCGATGCGCTTGACGGCGAACAGTGGTGGGAAAGCGCGAACCCCTCTGTGGTAACCGTTTCAAGGAACGGATTCTTAACCCCTCAAAGAAACGGCGAAACAACTGTGTTTTTGAAAGCGTGGGATAAAGAGGGCAATTTGCATGAGGAAGCAATAAGGGTTTCTTCGTGGGACGCGCTTGTTAAAACTAATGTTGTTTACGCTTCGCAAGAGGTTAGCGAAGAGTGGATAAGGGCTAATATTTTGGTAAATCAAAACGCTACCGTAAGCGGTGGCGGAAACAAGTTCACAGTAACCCACGGCACGCGCAGTGAGGTGATAAACATATATGAATGCGGTGAAAACGACATTGAATTTAGTGAACACGAAAACCTTTTATACACTAACAACGGGGCGCATTACATAGGTGTGAGATATAAGGATATGCTAAGAGAGGACGCGCCTGATTTCACGCTTACTATAGCGGAAGACGAAGATAAGGATAGCCCAAAACCAATAAGCCTTTTAGGTGTGCGGGACGGGCAATACCGCATTCAAACCAACGCCCACGGCAGTGCGGTAATTGAGGCGGAAAGCGGTGGCGAAAAAATTTCAACCACTATCACCGTCCGTGAAAAACCGCTTGCATTTAACCTATTGTATAACAGCGAAGATTACCGCCTTGGCATAAGGCAAACGCGGGATTTCGCGCTTAATTTTTATAACAATAAAGAGGGCGGTGAACCCGATATAGAGGATTTAATTAGCACGATTCAGTTT
The DNA here is from genome assembly GCA_009781445.1 of Bacillota bacterium. Classification (GTDB taxonomy): domain Bacteria; phylum Bacillota; class Clostridia; order Christensenellales; family DTU072; genus WQYD01. The sequence goes on from WQYD01000001.1 coordinate 85,569, forward strand.
GGCGCAACTGTGCTTGGTTCGGAAGAAGGCGGTACGGATTTCTTGTGGGAATCCTCAGATAAAGACGCGTTAAACATATGTGAAAACGCAAAAATTGAGTTTAAAAAGGCAGGGCTGGGCAAGAGTATAACCGTTACGGCATTCGTGCAAGTTTATAATTATTTGGCGCAAGTCCGCCGTAGCTTCACATTCAATATATATGAAGAAGAGAACGCAGTTAACTGCTACACATATGAAGAAGTGCGCTTGGCTTACGAACACGGCTTCGTGCCTGTGGTGCAAAACGATATACAGCTTCTTGATAGATTAAACGGAACCACAAGCATAATCGGAAACGGCTTCTTGCTTGACGGCAGAGGATTAGACGGCGGTAGAATTATTGAATACAGGCAAGGAAATCTTGCTATACCCGAAAAGGATATATTCGTTATAGACATTGTGGGCGAGGGTGCGGATCATGATTCTTATGACGAAAACAGCCCTGCGGGATTAAGGTTTGTGGATATAAAAACCGCTAAGATTTTTATTACAAATGTGATACTTCAATACCTCAGCGAAGGGGTAGTTCTTGAGGAAAATCTATATGCGGAAATTGAGGGTTCTATAATCGGCGATTGCGCGCTTACCGCATTTAACATAAGAAGTAAAGCCACTGAAGACGATACGCTTGTGTTCACAAATGTGATCCTCAAAACCACAGGCGGGCCCTCAATGGTATCAAGCCCCGTTGGGTTTGACGCAGGCGTTTTTAAAAATCAATACCTGCCCAAAATGTACATAAACGGATTCATGGATATATATAATTGGGTTACGCCTGAGCAACTGCAATCACTTATCGGCAAGCTTGGCGAAGGCGCGATTTCTGATCTTACAGACGGTGTGCCTGCGCTTGATGCAACTAAGCTTTTTGAGTATTTGGCAGAGTTTTTAACAAGGCTACTTCTGCGCCCTGAAAATGCAAGCCTCTTTTATTACGATGTGAGGACAGGGCAAAACTATGTGAACCTTGGTTCGTTCTTTATTGGCTTGTACGGAATAGCCGATGCTTCCCAAGTTGTGATAGAGGATAAATCTCTAACCCTTTTACCTATCACAGTTCCGCGTTCTGAACTTAGAGTCTCACCTGTAGTTTTTGCGGCGAACGCGGCAGTGCAACTTGCGTCTAAAATGGAAGCGGACTTAATGCGCCCAAGCTATATCTTAACTTACAACATGGCAGATGCCCCGCCTAAGAACCGCCCCGGTGATCCTATCCCCCAAAATGAAGAAACATTTAACAAGCTAACAAGCGTGTACAGATAGCGCGCAACTTGGGAATAATAGAAGGAAATTAAACTCACAGGAAACATAAAAACATATGATTGCAATAGTATCCGCACTTGAAATGGAATTAGAACCCTTCGTAAATGTACTTGAGGAAGCACAGGTAACTTACATTTCCGGCTTGCGTTTTCTGATAGGAAAAATTAAGGGGGTTAAAGTTGTTCTCTCGCTTTTGGGCATAGGTAAGGTGAATTCCGCTTACGGCACAGGCGTACTTGTGTCAAACTTTGATCTAAATTTAATTCTGTTTTCAGGTGTGTCCGCAGGGCTTAAAAATGTGAAAGAACTTGAAACCGTTATCGCGCTTTCGTGTGTGCTTCACGATTGCGATGCCACCGCAGGGGGGTATCCGCGTGGGTATGTTTTCGGGCTTAACACCGTGAATATGGATTGTTCAAGCGAAGCGGTGACAATTTTTAAAAAGGCTTTGCCAAGCGCAAAGTTGGGCGTTATTGCAAGCGGTGATAAATTTATTGCAAGCAAAGAAGATGCGGATTTTTTAGAAAAAACCTTTAACGCAATTGCCGTGGATATGGAATCCGCTTCCGTGGCACAGGCGTCTGAAATAGCAAAAATTCCCTTTGTAGCAATCCGCACGGCATCGGATAGCGGGCGCGGTTCTGCTTTCGGGGATTACAAAAAGAACGCGCCCACCGCCTCAAAACTTTCCGCAAAAGCAGTGCTTGAAGCATTAGCCGAACTCGGCGCACACTTTAAAAAACATATGTAATTATGATATTCAGAAAGAGTAAACACGCAAAAACATATAACATTCTGTACACCTTGTTCAAGGATCTCGTTGCTTGTTCGGGGGCGTATCTTTCCGCATATTTTGTGGGCAGAAACGGCGTGCCGTTTGATTTTCAAGCGCAGGCAATTTTAATGAGTGTGGCGGTTGTTGCCACAATGTTCTTCTTGTTCTTATTCAGGTGTTACAGAGTTGTGTGGCGTTACGCGGGCGCACCCGAAATGGTTAATGTTATAGGTGCGCATGTGCTTAGCTATGTGGTACTCGTTGCCGTGCAGGTGGCAGGCGGATTAGATGTGTCTATCGCGGTGCTAACTCTTTACGCATTCTTTAGCTTAAGTTTCACAGGGGTAATGCGTTTTAACAAAACCGTGATTGCGGCACTTGCAAGAAAGTTCGGCGATAAGAGGCTTGTGCCTGTGGAAAATGTGATTATTTATGGCGCGGGTTACACGGGCGCAATGCTTACGAAAAGGTTTTTTGAAAACCCTCAGGACGGATATAACCCTGTGGCGATTCTTGACGATGATCCAAAAAAGAAATCCGAAGCTATATCGGGCGTGCGCATTGTGGGCGGTAGAGAATCAATCCGCGATGCAATGAGGATTTATAAAGCCTCAACTATAATTATTGCAATCACAAATATGACGCGCCCTGAGCTAACCACGCTTTATGCGGAATGCTTGAAGCACGATGCCCGCGTGAAGGTGGTTAATAATATTTCCGCCATTGAGGAAAAACTTAGCACGGAAGCCGTTTCGCTTAAGAGTATTAACATTGAGGATTTGCTTAGAAGGCGCGAGAGGGAAACTAATGAGGAACTTTTAAAAAGCCTCATTGAAGATAAGATTGTTATGGTTACGGGGGGCGCAGGTTCAATCGGAAGTGAACTTTGCCGTCAAGCGTTAAAAAATAACTGCAAGCACCTTGTGATTTTTGATCACCATGAAAACGGTATGTTTGAAATTAACGAGGAACTTAAGAAAAATTATCCCGCGCTTGAACCTAAGAATTATCCGTACTCTCTTGTGGTGGGTTCGGTTAAGGATAGAAATAAGTTAAGAAAAGTTATGGAACATTTTAAGCCCGAAATCGTGTTTCATGCGGCGGCGTATAAGCATGTGCCTATGATGGAAATCAATGCGGACGAAGCGGTGAAAAATAATATTTTCGGCACTCGTAATGTGATTGAACAATGCGAAGAAAGCCTCGTGAAAAAATTCATTTTAATATCCACAGATAAGGCTGTTAACCCAGCGAACATTATGGGCGCAAGCAAAAGAATGGCAGAACTTTTGGTGGAAGCAAAATCAATGGATAAGAATTCTAAAACCACTTATTCGGCGGTGAGGTTCGGAAATGTGCTTGGTTCGTCTGGCAGTGTTATCCCCACATTTGTAAAGCAGATAAATCAGGGCGGGCCTGTTACTGTCACGCATGAGGAAATGCAAAGATATTTTATGACGATTCCCGAAGCCGTTAAACTTGTTATGCAGGCAGGGGGCTTGGCGGACGGCGGTGAAGTTTTTGTGCTTGACATGGGTGAGCCTGTGTATATAAAACACCTTGCTGAGGATCTGATTAAACTTTCGGGGCTTAAACCGCATAAAGATATAGAGATAGTGTATTCGGGGCTGAGGCCGGGTGAAAAACTTTTTGAGGAACTTAAGTTTGACGATGAAGATGTATCTAAAACTTCACACGGCGAAATCTTTGCTTACAAACTTGAAACAGTGGATATTAAAAAGCTGACTTCCGTTCTAACCCGCCTTGAAAAGGCATCTGAAAATCCTATTGATACTACCGAAGCTGAAAATTTAATATTTGAAATTGTACCCGATACTTATAGAAATAAGTAAAATGGAATATTAGGAACAAATAAAATGAAATATTTCGGAACAGACGGAATCCGCGGATTAAATGAAATTTTTACCGAAGGCTTCCTTAAAAAAATCGCAAGCGCAACCGTAAAGCTGTTTGGCAAAAACAGCCCTATTGCCATTGCAAGAGATACGAGGGTAAGCGGAAGATTCATTGAAGAAACCCTTGCAAGGTTCTTAACGGACTATGGGGCAAATGTAATTTTGCTTGATATAACGGCAACGCCCGTGTGTGCTTATGCCACCAAGGTGCTTAAATGCAGTGCGGGAATAATGATTTCTGCTTCGCACAATCCACCCGAATATAACGGCATTAAATTCTTTGGCGGTAACGGCGCAAAACTTCCCAGTGAAGCAGAACTTGAAAGGCTGATTGATTGTGAGGAAGAAATTATAAGTGAGAAAGGTGAAATTTCCCACGCAGACGCTGATACCTTATATATTGAATACATTCTTGAAAAACTTGGCGAAGATAAACCGCTTGAGGGCTTAAAAGTTTTGCTTGATACGGCTAACGGCGCGTGCGCTTTTGTTGCCCCAAGGTTATTTAACGCGCTTGGCGCAACCGTAACCGTAATTGCTAATGATACCTCAGGGTTATGGATTAACGAAAATTGCGGTGCAACCCATTGGGAAAATTTAGTGTCCGCCATGGACGAAGGGGATTACGACATAGGATTTACCTATGACGGTGACGGTGATCGCGTTATGGCGGTTAAGTGCGGAAAGGTGTTTGACGGCGATCATATTATATTCGTTCTTGCAAAGCACCTTAAAATGAACAAAAAAGAGGAAGTAGGCACAGTAGTAGGCACTGTTATGACTAACTACGGGGCAGAAAAAGCCTTCAAGCAAATAGGGGTAAACTTTTTGCGTGCTAAAGTTGGCGATAAATATGTTTACCAAGAAATGTGCAAACTAAATTCGGAGATAGGCGGGGAAGCAAGCGGGCATATTATTTTAAGAAAATACCAAGAAACAGGGGACGGCTTGCTTGCTTCGGCTGTTGTGGCACTTACGGATAAAGAAAGCGATATTCTTATGCTTGACGATATTAAAGAGTATCCACAAATATCCAAAGATATTATGACTACGCCACAAAAGGTAATAAAGTTTAACGAAAGCGAAGAAATTGCAAAATACTTAGAAGAAATTAAGGATAAAATTAACGGCAGGGCGGTGGTGCGCGCTTCGGGAACAGAACCAAGGATAAGAATAATGGTGGAAACCGCCTGCGAAAGCGAAGCGGAAAAAACTGCGCTTGAAATTAGAAACCGCATATTAAAAGAAATTGAGGATTAACATGAAAACTATATATTTAGTAGCCACGGATACCAAATACGCCAAAATGTACGCATACGGCAGTACATTTAATGATTTAATCGGGCAGGAAGTTTGCGGATTTAAGTTTTTTGACGCCCAAAAAACAGACAAAAAAGGCACGCTAATTGATAGCTACGCTTCGGCTGTTGAGGCGCAAAACGCTATAAGGCACGCAATACTTGAAAAGCACTTTAATAACGGTGTTTTGATTCAAGATCCTTCTTCCTGCCATATTGAAAAAGATGTGGAAATCGGCGCGGATACGGTGATTTATCCTATGAATTACCTAAGAGGTAACACAAAACTGGGCAAAAATGTTACCGTTTTTTCCTATTGCGATATAACCGATACTGAAATCGGCGATAACACCGATATCCGTTCTTCGTTCAGCTTAGGCGCGAAAATAGGCAATTTTTGCACCGTAGGCCCTTTCGCTACGCTAAGAACAGGGGTAAAAGTGGGGGATAGGTGCAGAGTGGGGGACTATGTGGAAATTAAAAATTCTACCCTTGAAAACGATGTGAAAGCGGCGCATTTGGCATATATCGGTGATTCATATGTGGGCGAAGGCACAAATGTGGGTTGCGGAACGGTGTTTGCGAACTATGACGGCTATCAAAAAAGAAGCGTCCATGTGGGCAAAAATGTGTTTATAGGCTGTAATTCAAACCTCGTTGCCCCCTTAACCGTGGAAGACGGCGCGTTTATCGCGGCGGGAAGCACAGTAACCCAAGATGTTCCGGGGGATTCGCTTTGCATTGCCCGCGCAAAGCAGGTTATCAAAACCGAATGGAAAAGAAAGTAAGCGAAACGCAATAAATCCCTGCGTGGTTTCTTGCATTCTAAACATTTCAGTATAAATTTAGTAAATATTCACCTTAATGTATTGCATATGTATGTGCGCGTTATATATAATTATATAGTCGCGCGTGTGCGGAAGTTAAAAACGCGCGTGCAAGGTGAGTATGAGTTCAAGGTTCACACCTAACAGTAAAAGATACATAGGCTTTTTGATAGTTCTTGCAGTGGCGGTAATTGCAATCGTTTCCGCGTTGCTTATCATGCCTGTGGTTTTGGATTATTATAATCAGCAAATTCCCGGATATGACGCAAATGCCATTGATCCTAACCGCAAGGATATTGAAGCGATAGTTCTTTTAAATAACGGGCGCATAGGCGTTTTGGCGGATTTATCCCAAGTTAAAGTTGAAATTCATTATAGCAACGGCGAAGTTGAAACAAGAAGTTTAACCGATTTAACGGTTATGGGGCTAAACACAAGCAAGCCGGGGGAAATTGACAATGTGGTTCTTAGCTTCGGCGGATTCACGCAAACCGTCCCTGTGGTTATCACCCCTGTAACCCTAAGGTTAACTTATGTCCCCGCAGGCCCAGGGGGAAGGGTGGAAGGCCCTGCCGTGCAAGATGTGCAATCAGGCGAAAACGCGCTTACCGTGCGCGCCGTGCCAGACGAAGGATACGAATTTTCCCACTGGTCAGACGGAAGAAGAACCGCCACAAGAACGGATTTCGGGGTTTCTAAATCCGAGGACTTTACGGCTACATTTGTTAAAAAACGCTATCTTGTAATTTTTAGATACCCAGACGGCACAAGCCCGAGGGAACAATGGGTTTTCCACGGCGATCCTGCCACCATGATTCCCGATATCGGCAGGCGCGAAATGCAACTTTACGGGCATAGGTTTACGCATTGGAATGTAAGCAATGAAGAAATCAATTCCGTTACGCGGGATTTAATTATTATCCCAAGCTATGAAAGATACGCAACTAATGTAAGCCTTCAAATTACAGAAGGCATTGAGGGGCTTCCTCTTGCCACAGGCGAAATTATGCCGTTTTACCCAAAAGGGGTTGAGGCGGATTTAAGGCTTTTGCCTAACCCTTACAGAACTTTTGCAGGGTGGGAAGTTAAGGACGCGAATAATGAATGGATTTCGTTACCCATGCAAACACAGAACTTCGGCGTTGTGGTTTCTTCGGTTACCGCAGGGGGCGAACATAGCAGGCTTGCGCTTTCATTCAGAACAATAATTCATTCTAACGGGCAGTATTCAGTGATGTTCACCACCCCTGGAAAGCAGTTCGGCAGTAGCGAACCCGAACCCGAAATGTACATTGAAAGCCTTGAACTTCGTGCAAATTTAATTTACGACACAAGCGAACTTGTTTTCACAAGCAACAATTTACCTATCCACACAAACATAATTTCGGCAGGTGTTCCGCTTATCCGCCTCTTTAGCCAAACTATAGTGGCAGATCCTTTGGTTATTTTTGACGCAATTAAACCTAACCCCGTGGAAGGCTTTGAATTTAAAGGTTGGTTTATGGCAGGTTCGGAAGCGGACGCAAGCGGAAACCCAAGGCTTATCACAAATGCCACCACATTTATCCGCCCCACAGAACTTATTGCGCATTTTGAAAAATTAAGATACAATCTTACTTTCCTAAACGAAAACAGCGAAGTTATCCGCACCGTGGAATTTAGGTATGACGATGTTCTTTCCGCGGAAGGCACATTCCCCAATTTCACCCCCGCAAAGGAAAACCATGTGTTCATAGGTTGGTTCGTGGTAGGCACGAACATTGTGGTTAATAAGGAATATAGGATTCACAGCAATATCACGGCTTATCCGCGCTTTGTGGTGGATAGAAGAGATTTAACGGTGCAGATTAACGGCAGGGGAACAGCTTCCTTAAGTGAGGACGGCGGTGCGTTTGCTTCCGTTATCGGAATCCGCGCGCTTGATGTTACCAAACCTTATTTATTGAGGGCAACCGCAGACGGCGGATTTGTAATCGCTTATTACATTATTGAAAGTTCAGACGGCGTCCGCCGTGTTGATATAGGCGCAACACAGCATGAAATTGCTTTGCCCGAAACAGGCGAAATCATTCTTTCGGATTACAAAATTACGCTGTTCTTCCGTTCGGCAGAACACAAGCTAATTATCTTTAACGGTTCTACACCTGCCGATTCAGGGCTTATTGAATGGCAGATTTCCGAAAACAACACAGGGCATAGCGAAAATGTGAATGTGGAAATAACCGTGCAAGATTCCGCTTCACGAAACATTTGGATTTCCGCTAAAACAGGATATTTTATAAGAAGCATTACCGTGGGCGGTGTGCCTGTAAGCAACCTGCCCCAACGCGCACCGCGGTTTACCCTTGTAATGGAAATGATTACAGGCGAAGTGGTTATAAATGTTACTTACGAATTGATTGAATTCTTTTCCTTTATAGAACAGCCCGCAATGATAGGCGGTAGGCACGGCGGTACGATTACTGAGAACACCTTAAACCCCTATAATGTAAACAAAAACCCGATTTTCACAATTGTTGCAAACGAAGGCTTTTTCATTAAGCACATATTTATTAACGGCATAAATGTAAACTTGTTTTCACCTGCCTCTCAAACCAATCTTTCCAATATATTTATTAAGGGCGAACAAGTGGAACTTTCCACGCTGTTTGCAGGGGCAGACGAAAGGATAACAAGCCTGAGGCTTGAAGCACTTAATTTGGTGGCAAACTTTAGGATTACGGCGGAATTTGCCGAAATTTACTATTTTGTTAATGTGGAAACAGTGGGCGTTGGTTCATTTTCACAAACAAGTGCGGTGGCAGGATTCGGGCAAAGCGTGTTTATCACCGCTTACACTACAGACGATTTTTATGTGCATTCCTATAAAATCGCGGAAGAATTTGAGGTTGTGCTGGACTTCATGTCTGCAACCGAAACAATTTCTGTGAACGGAATCACAAACGATATTACCGTTAGGGTTGAATTTAGATTGCGCCAATTTAGCGTAAATTTTGAAAGAGCGCCTAACTCATTTGTTTCGCACGGCGGTGGCGGACGCATTTCCTTGGGTTCAGACGGTATTTCTTACACATTTTCCCCCGGTCAAAATGTGCTTTTAACCGTGTACGCACTCACAGGCTTTTACATATCTTCAATAGAAATTGCAGAACTTGGCGCGCCAAGCGGAAGGCTTGAATTTGTGCTTCATAATTCCACAGAACACACGCTTACGATTAACAATCTAAGAAAAAGCTACACCGTAAGGGTTACCGCTTCCCCTCTTAACTTTGAGGTTAAATTGGGCTTCTCAGGTTCAGTAAACGCAGTTTCGGGCGATATTCCCAAAACGGTGCTTTACGGCACGGAATGGGAAGTGGTATTCTTGCTTGAAGCAAACAGGCGCATTCTTGCCGAAAGCGTGGAAGTGCGCAACTTTAACAATCAGCTATTACCCACAACCACTATTCCCGAAATTTTGGGTAGCATTTTAACCACCGTGTCCATTACCCCTGCGGGTGGCGGTTTAAGGCAATTCAGGGTAACGGTGGATAGGATTACCGAAGATGTGGAAATCTTTATACCTATAGGTTACGAAGAACCGATTGGGGACGATATGATTTTAACCATGGGCGCAAAGTTCGGCAGTATTAGAGTGGCGTACACAAATCCAGACGGTTCAATCCTAAACTATTTCGGTTCAACTTCGCCCTCAAGCGGTAACGAAGAAACAGGTAGCGGAACGGTTACCATGGGTAGCAGAATCACATTTTACTTTTCGCCCCAAGATATTAACCTTTTTTCGCTTAAATATTTCACCGTAAACGGTGTGCGCGTTCAGCCCGATCACCACACTTACACCATTGAAAATGTGAGATCGTCAATCCATGTTTATGTCGTGTTTGAACAGGATTTATTCATTATAGGAATAACCTCTTTAGGCAGAGGGGTGGTAAGCGCGAATAAGGACGCATTTGAACAGAACGATGCGAATCTTGAATTAAGAATCGCCCCCGGGGCAGGGCAAAGGCTTGTTTCCCTTTTTATTAACGATATCAATTATGATTCCATTGTGGAAAGCACCAACCAAGGCGTTATCACTCACAGGTTGCCTTCGGTGATTCTTGTGGCAAACATTTCCGTGCATGCAGTGTTTGAACCTATCACCTTGAGTTTCCTAATTACTCTTGTTCACCCTCAGGATATTATTGCAGGGGGAATCCCCCACCCTGATTATACTTCGGGGGTGCTGTCCCAAAGGGCGTACGGGGACGGCTACCGCATTCCGCTTGAAGCTATAGACGGCTACCACATTGAAAGCATAATTGTGGACGGAAGAAGCGTTGATTCAAGGATGCTGGATCAGTTCGTAATGGACGGAAGAACTTATAGAATCACTTACGGCATACTTTCGGGCATTGTGTACGAAAACACAAATATCGTGGTAACATTTGCGCCCAACAGATATTCCGTTAGCCTTATTCAAACGCAGGGCGGAAGAACGCAAGTTGCCTTAGAGGACGGCGCGCCCACAAGCAATTCAGATTTGCAGGTTCTTGCAAACGGCAGGTTGCTTTTAATGATGCAAGCAAATTTAGGGTGGCACATAAGCAAGGTGTTTATCAATTACGGTGCGGGCGAAGTTGAACTGCCCGATTCCGAATGGAAGGCAGACGATGTTAACCCGAATAATAACGCGCTTGTAAACCGTTGGTTAAGCGGTATAGATGCAAGGATTGTTATCCGCGTGGTTTATGCCATAAATGTGTATTCGGTATCCTATACTATCAGCAACAGTAGCCCTAACTTTAGAAACATTGATACTAACGCTTCCGATTTCGGGCTTTTTGAGATATTCGGCTTGCCAAGGTTTAGCGAAAGCAGTGATAGGCTCACAGGGGTTTATAGAAATATTAGCTACGGGCAAAATCTTCGCTTCGTGGCACGCCCAGTTATTCTAAGGGGTTACCATGTAAGCCTATTTAGAATAAACTGGATTGATCCCGAACTTGGGCATCAATCCGAAACAAGAACATTCTCTGCCACAAACCAAATGATTTATAACGGCGTTAGGGCAGATTTAGTTATTGAAATTGAATTCACAAGAGATTTATTTGAGTTTAGCGCAGGCGCGATTCCGCAAGCGTTCGGTTCACCCTTTGCATTCAACGGTTCGGTTAGCATAGCTTTAACTAACCCTATGAACGGCGCACCTGCCGAAGCCGTGGGCGGAAAGCAAGAATTCGGCATTGCGTACAATGTGGTGCTTAACGCAGGCACAGGCTATACTCTTAGCGCATTGTTTGTGAACGGCGCAGACAGGACTTCCACCGTAAGGCAGAACAGAGTTAGCGCGGAAATCCGTTCTGATTTAAATTTAGAGGCGTTTTTCAGAATATCAACCTATACAATAACGCTTAACGCTAATCAGGGTGAGGACGGCGAAACAACCCTTTACTTAGATAGCACCAAAGTTCTTGAACGCGTTTACGAAAACGGCGAATGGATTATGAAGTGGGCAGGTGGCGATGCCGATCGCATTGTTACCGCTTCGGGCTTTGTGGAAAGAATAGGCAATTCCGCCACGCAGGTGCGCGCTTCGCACAATGCAAATTTAAGGTTGCAAGCAGATCCCGATTCCGCTAACGGCTACAGAACGGAAAACTTTAGCATAAACGGAATTGGCTTACAGCTAACAGATTCCCAAAGAAACCAGCGGTATCAGCATAATTTTATTGCTACTTCGGCAGTGCCGTTTAGCATTACTTACCGTATGCGCACATTTGAAGTTACCCTTGTGTACAGCCAGCAAGCACTTTCTGCGGGCATTCAAGGTGGCAGTTATTCAGTGGATTTCGGCGGTACAGTGGTAATTGAAAATGTAATAACGGAATATGGATATTACCTTTCCCCTGGGGATATAAGGGTTTCGGTTAATAACGGAATTATACTTCCAAACCTTGAATTTTTTGGCGCGTGGGCAGGGCTTGGCTTTGATATCAGGAATGTGGAAAGCGCAGTGCGCATTGAGTTTTTACACAGGCGCACGGCTTATAACATTTCATTTGACGGTGATTATAAATCCGAACACTCAGTGCAGGCAGGGGCTAAAGCAAATGCAATTTCAGGCGCGGTGTTAACCTCAAGCGGTAGTACGACAGGCAGGTGGTTTACCGAAGTTTCGGCTTCACACCCGATAACTCAAAATTCCGTGTCATGGAACGGTTCGGTAATTTACGGCTCAGATATTAGCGGTTCGCACCGCGGTGCTTGGTTCGGCGATTCGCTTAATATTTACTTAATTCCCGTAACAGGTTATGAAATTTCCTCTGTAAGCGTAATTATTAGAAACGCTTTCGGGCAGGGTGATTCGGTGGTGGTTAGTGCCACTTACGCCACAATCGGGGGCGATCAGCGCATATCTTATGACACGGCAAACCGCTACTATGTTATTCCTGTAATCGGCGGTGTTTCGGGCAATATTGAGGTAGCAGTAACTTACCGTGTTAAAACTTACGATGTTACGGTGCTACCTATAAGCGGTGGCGAAATATCGTTCTTCGGTGATATTCAAACCAGTGATTCGGGGCAGTTGTTCATTCAGCACCACGCAAGGTTTAACATTGTGGTGCGTGCGCAGTACGGCAGGCACTTAAGTTTGCTAACCGTGAACGGTGCGCGCGTGGCAAGCGTTTATTCTATTATTGATCCAAGTTTCGTGTACGAATACCACACATTTGATTTGGCAGGATTGCTTGAACCTTATATATCCGAAGCGTTTTTGCATGAATTATCCACGCTTACAATCCAAGCGCAATTTGGCTTTAATTCCTTTGATGTGGAATTCAGCGTGAACGGAAACAGGGGCGGTGATTCCACATTGCAACCCTTTGTTCCCAATAGCACAATTGCGTTTAATGTGAACGGCACGCCGAACCGCGTAACGCAAACCCCGTCTGAAGGGTATAGGATTACCGCTATTTCAATCACAAACGCGCTTGGCGATATCCTTTACACCCCCTCTGCGGACGAAATTAGCGCAACCTTTATAAATCTTTTTGCCTCTGGCAAGCTGATTGATCTTTTGGATTTCCATTCGCAAACTAACAGAACGGTGTTTATAAGTTACACCACTCAAATAATCAGCTACACAAGCCACTTTGAAACATGGCTTTATAGGGAAGGCTTAGCCCCTGTTAGCACGCCTTTTGCCGATATTTTCACCCTAACGGCGGAATTTGGCGGTAATCAATCCGCTTCGGGGCTTTCTCACAATTATTTTACCCCTGTAACTTTAACTTTTGCGTTCACCAACCAAGAAGCTTACGATAATTATTATTTCGCAGGTTTCATGGAAGAAATTGAGGGCGTTTGGGTTTATGTGAGAGGCGGACTTAACGGCATTAACTTGCCTATGGCAGACGGCACTATGCTAACTTACACGGTATCCCGCCAATTTGTGGCAAATTCTCAAAGCGGTGTGCTAACTAACAGAAAATTCCGTGCAGTTGTATTCCAAGTTTACAATGTGGATATTGAAGTTCACCCGGAATACAAGTTTGCAATGGGTAGCTTTGCTAACAATACTATAAGGTATACCCAATATTCAAATGTGGCGGTAAGGGCATCGTACAATGCGGGTTCTGCGCCAGATATAACAGACGGCTTGAACAGCGAACTCATTAACCTCATAAACAGCGATATTAACATTAACGGAAGATATTCGTACAGGGTTTTAAGCGGTGCAAGGCTTAACATTTCCGCACAAGATTCGTACACAGGTTCAAACCGAAGCGATGCCAACCCCTCACTTTATTTCGTTGAATATAAAAACGATTTAATCAGCAATTCGCAAACCCTCATTCCCAATAGGTTAGACGCAGGCACAATAGTGGGCGGTGTTAACAGGGGAATCACAGGGGATTCACTTATCCATGTGTACTTTGCTAACACAATGAACTTTAGCTTCCGCTTGGAAAGCGTGGGCGCGGTTGCCAACCCCGGTGAGGGCGGTACGGTTAGCGTGAACGGTTCGTCTGTTTCGGCAAGCCAAAGGGTTATGGTTAACACTGTTGCCACCATAACCGTGCAAGCAAGAGATAATTATAGGTTTGACGATATTTTATTCCACGAATTCCTGCCTAACGCAGGGGCAGACGGGTTCAGACGCCCCACAAATAACTGGATAAGCCTATCCCAAATGCCCAATTGGGAAAGATATGTGCGCTTTGAATACCATTATGAGGACGGCACTTCTTCAAGCGGGGATAAAGATCCGATTGCGAATAAGATTGTAAACAGGGTTGTAATCACCGTGTTTGCGTCTGAAAATATGGAATTCACCGTGCGTTTTTGGAAGCGCATAAGCGTTCAAAGCAGTGTCGTGCTGTTCTCAGATAATGAAGGCAACCTGCCGTGGGAAGGGAACAAGCCTCACTTTACTGAGTCCCCTGCAAACGGAAACTACGATTTTGACAGTGAAATAGCGTTCAGGCTTCCTTATTTGGAATTGGTGCAAACAAGCACATGGGATGTAAGATACCAATTTGTGGGCTACACCGTGAACGGAATTAACACATTCCGCCACCTTGGCGGTGGTTTCCCCCAACCGCAAGAGTACACGGCTTTGTTAAGGCTTACGGATCAAGGTGCGTTTGCAATACCTATTGCCAGCTTGGACGGCAAATTTGTGGTTGATGTTAAAGCGGTTTTCGTACCTATTTTAAATATAACGCTTGAAAACAGCTATCCCAATCCTCATTATGATTCAAATCCCCAATTTGACGCTTACTTTAACCCCGGCATGATTCAGCTTGCCGTGCCTAATTACACCATGAGTTGGCTTGGCTACCTGCCGTTAAGAAGATCGGTTTCAGCCCAAACCCAACCAGTTACCAACCTGCTTGATCGCCACAACAACACCGCGTTTAGCTTCCAAGTTCCCTCACGGATTAACAGGCTTGATCCCAATGTAACCTCTTCACTAAGCCCTTATAATATTTGGAACGATAATGTGCTAACCCTTTCATGGCTTGATGTAAACGGGCCTGAGGCAGGAAAGTACAGCACAATATTCTGGGAATATTATGAACCTAATCAGGACGGCACAGGCGGTGAATGGAAGCGGTTACCGGGGCTTTCCACCCGTCCGTCTTACACAATCACCGTTTCGGAACTTCTAAAACTTTCGTACTTTAACCGTGCAAACGAAAGCGCGTTTTACGAAGAAGATTTGCCTATGTGGAATTCCGCCAATAGCTATATCGGTGCCGGATCTTTCGCAACGCTTAGGCTTCGCGCAAGGTTTAACCGCGTGGAAAGAATAGATGTTGTGCCGTGGTCTGCTTTATCCCAATCAGGCGTATATATTGAGGGGGCAGACGGGCCTACACCTCAAATAACCGAAAACGGAAGATCGTGGGGCAATTTTGATTTCAATTCCACAATAACCGTGCGCCCTGTGCCTAACGGATTGAGATTTGACTATTGGACGGTGTTTAACCCAAGCACGCAAACCTATGAAGAAGTTACTTATGACGGGGCTATCACAGGTTCACACTTTTACCGAATTGATAGGGTAAGCAATGTGCTTACCGTGCGAATGGCGGAATCTTATCTATTTGCCCCGCGCTACACAAGGATTTATAATGCCACAATCACGGCGCAAAACCTATCGGCAAACAGCGATAGCATCTTCCACAGAAACTATACCCCCGGAATTCTATTCTTCGGCTTTGGCAAAACAATGGAATTAAGCAACTGGAATTTGAATGCGCCCCCTCAGCCCCAAGCGTCTGTTTCGCGCCAAATTGAGGTGGGTGATTGGGTTTGCTTTAAGCTTGATAACCCCCATTCGGAAAGCACATTCGGTTCAAAGGTTCACGGCACAATCGCAGGCACATACACAAGATTTTTAAGCGTTTACTATCTTAACGAAGCAAACCAAAGGGTAACAATTAACCCTCATCCAAGTTATAACCACTCAGATATTTATCAACAAGTTTTTGTGGTGCAGGTTACTCAAAGAATGACTGTGTACTTTGAATTTAAATCGTTCACCTCTATTGAAATCACAAACCTATATCACGGAGACGGTTCTAACCAAAAATCCGTGCTTTTCTTGCCCGAAAGGTTGCGCACGGCAACGGGGCTTTCGGAACAAATAAATGTGAGTGGCACATCTGTCCTTATAGAAAATGTACCTATTGAAAGGGATTCCGCGCCTTCTAACTATTCGGGAACTTTCATAAATAAGCTTAACGGAATGTTTACCGGCTTCTCAGGATCTCAAACCATTGAATTCCGCGGAGGTTACGGATTGTTCCTTTCAGAAGTTCCTGCTTTAAGCGCAAGAACTTACGGATTCTTTGCTTTCGGCAGTGTGTCGGAAGCAAGCGCAATTTCAAGGCGCGCCTATCCTTTCCAAGATTCACACCTTACTCAAGCAGGTATGGGAACGCCTCAAAGCCCTTTCAGAATAAGTTCCGTTAGCCATTTAGACAGCATGGAATTTATTTACACAATTAACAACCGCACCTTTTCCACCACGGGCGGTGCAAGCGGAAGAATGCACTTTATTCTAACGGCAAGCTTTACCTTAAGCCCCAGCGGAGCGTTGTTTCAATCAAGGGGCTTGTTCTGCGATTCTGTGGAGGCAGGGGGAGATGGGTTTAACGGAGTTTTCATGGGAAATAACCAAACCCTCACTTTGGGCGCAATGAGTGCTAACGCGCTAACTAACGATCGCGGGGTGGGCATATTCGCGCGCCTTGGTGCTAACGGGCAAATAAGAGATTTGGTTATTCAGCGTTCGGCAACTAACATTTCGCTTGGCGGGAATAACAATGTGGGGCTACTTGTGGCAAGAGCGGTCGG
The DNA here is from genome assembly GCA_009781445.1 of Bacillota bacterium. Lineage (GTDB taxonomy): Bacteria > Bacillota > Clostridia > Christensenellales > DTU072 > WQYD01. The sequence goes on from WQYD01000001.1 coordinate 102,541, forward strand.
CACAAGCGGAAATATCGCTTCAATCAGCAATATCCGCATAGGCGATACCGTGGGTATCATTCAAGGAAACGGTTCAAATGTGGGCGGGCTTGTGGGCTTCGCTGAGCATTGTACGATTACAGGTGTTCAAGTAACGAATGTAACGGTTAGAAACAGCAGTACCGCAGGCTTTGGAACAGGCGGTATCGTAGGCACGCTTTCCACAGGCGCGAGATTGGTAGATTCATTTAAAACTATCTTAAGCACCGCACAAAATGTGGAATCGCAAGGTAGCCATGTGGGTGGCGCAGTGGGCAGAACAACGGGTACAGCGGGCGAAGCAATGCTAAGAGTTACCGTTAACTATTTCACAAGCAATAACTCAACAGGCGCAAGCATAGGCACTTTAAGTTCAAGCGTGGTGGGCGGTGTTATTGGGCTTAACGGTGTGGGCAGAACCATATCTCAAGTTTATGCCACAGGTTCGTTCACAATAAATTCACGCGCAAGCACAGGCATAACAGGTAATAGCGCACCCACTATGACACAAAATGCAGAAGGAAACCTAACTACCGTGTTCGGCGCAGGAGGCATTGCGGGCGAAAACAGGGGAACAATAACCTATGCAGGGCTTGGCATAAGCCTTGGCTTCGGACAAACATGGAATACCTCAAACGAAGGCACAAACGGGCTTCACACCGTGAGAATCAATTCAAATTATGCAGGCGGTATAGTGGGGGTTAACAGGGCTAACGCAAGGTTGGAATATTCTAACACAGGTAACCACCGCTTCTTCACTAACTTTGGCGGGCTAACAAGCGTAGGCGGGGCTTACGGCGCGCATGTGGCTATAAACCAAGGCACAGTTATCTACGCGCACACGGTTTCTGCTTATAATAACCAAATAATTGAAACCACCGCGGATTCGGGTGCTTATACCACAGGCGCATTGCCGAATGACTATCTTTTCACTTTAGTAAGATCGCTTCCTATGGGCGGAAATAACGGCACTTGGTATCCTTTCTATAATGTCGTTCCCAATAGTTCAAACAGAGGAACGCATGTGGCACACACGCAGGAAACAGGCGCAATTTACTTCGGCGGTGTGGCAGGCTTTAACTCAGGCGGGTTAGTTTCAAACAGTTCAATTAGGGGTAAGCTTCAAATCTCACGCACATCGGGTAGCAACGGCACTAATTACACATTCCATGGCGGTATAGTGGGCATGGGCGGTACGGTTTCGGGTTGCGTGCTTAACGGCGTTGTTACTATAACCCATATGTCTGTTAACGCCGATGCCAACCCCTCGCCGGTGCCTCAATTCGTGCGTGTGGGCAATTTCGCAGGCAGGGACGCAAGCGTTCAGAGTTCAGGCGGAACGGTTAACTTCCACGCTATCAGAATCTACCATGCCTCAGGCACAGTCAGAACGCAAGGTTCCAACGGAACCTTCCTAATCGGTGGCGCCACGAACGATTCTGGCTTTAGAACCGCAATAATTAACGAATTAACAAACTTCCAAAATATCGGTGGCACAGGCACAGGTTCAAACGCAAGAGACATTCGCACCACTGCCTCATTGCCGACTGGCGCAAGTGGTTGGGCGGGTCATCTAACAGAAGGCTGGTATAACGGACACAGATACACCGGATTCTTTAGGCAGATTGCGGTTCCCAACGCATAAGTCCTTGCGAGGTTGAAATGAAATTATATCACGGTAGCAATATGATTGTTAATGCGCCAGAAATAAGAAAGCCCGCGCATTCGCTTGATTTTGGCGGAGGCTTTTATACCACGCATAATTTTGAGCAGGCATCGGAATTTGCCAAAAAGGTGGTTCTGCGTGCGGATAAACTTGGGCTTCCAATCGGTACACCTATAGTTTGCGAATATGAGTTTGATTTAAAAACCGCCGAGAAAACGCTTAAAATCCTAAAGTTTGAAAAGCCCGATGCAAAGTGGCTGGAGTTTGTGGTAAAAAACCGCAAGTCAGCTAATTTGCAAGATAATTACGATTTAATTATCGGGCCTGTGGCTAATGACGATGTGTATGAAACAATTAGGTATTTTGAGCGCGGGGTATACGATATTTCTGCAACCATTAAGAAGCTAAAGGTTAAGAGGCTTTTCTCACAAACGCTTTTTAAAACAGACTTGGCACTTGCGCTACTTAAGTTTGTTAAAAGCACGATAGTTTAAGGAAGAATAAATATGAGCATAAAAGAAGTGCCGATACCTTTGGATTTAATAAGCACCGAACTAATTCAGCTTTTAATAGAGGAGCGCGGACTTTCGCAAGAAAAAGCCATAGAAACGCTTTATAATTCAAAGCTGTACTTTTTGATTGAGGACGCGGAAACAGGGGTTTGGCATTACAGCACCACAATGCTGTTTGCAATCCTTTGCGAGGAAATAGACACAGGGCATTTAACCCTGCCCGAGGAACAATAGCATGACTAAGGAACTAAGGTATTTAATTTTTGCCATAGAGGAACATAAAAAAGCGTACAATCTCAGCGGAAAAGAGGTTTACGAGGTTTTTACGAAATATGATTTCTTTTCTTACATTGTGGAACTTTATGAATTGCTTCACATTCAAGGGCAACAGTATTTGTTTAATGAGCTTGAAAAATACCGAGTGGGGCAAACCGCGCGGTAATCAAATTTCGCCGTGGCAAGAACTAAGGCAAAACAACAAATATTTTTCAAAATAATTTTTTAAAAATAATATATAAAAATAATTGACACCCCCCCTTATAACTGATATTATCGTATCATAATTATCGTGCGCGCATATACGCGCGCCGCGCGTGCAAGTCGCGAAAATTAAAAATCCTTAAAGGGAGGTTTGGTTTTGGTGGCAGAACAGCAAAAGAAGCACAGGGTTGCAAGAAAGCAATCAGATAATATTATTGAAATCCGTAATGTATCCAAAAGTTACGGAACTAAGCCGGTGGTAAAGAATATCAGCCTCAATATTAAGAGGGGTGAGTTCGTTACACTTTTAGGCCCTTCGGGCTGTGGCAAAACCACCACGCTAAGAATGATAGCAGGGCTTGAACTGCCCACGGCAGGCAAGATTTTTATCGGCGGTAAGGAAGTAACCGAAATCCCCCCCCACAAACGCCCCGTTAACACAGTTTTCCAAAAGTACGCACTATTTCCGCATTTAAATGTTTTTAAAAACATTGCTTTCGGCTTAAAACTTAAAAAGATTTTGGGTGAAGTTGTTACCGATAAAAAGGGCGTTTCTTATCAAACTTTCAGAAAGTACACAAAGCAAGAAATTGAAAAAAAAGTAAATGACGCTTTAAAAATGGTTGATCTTGAGGACTACGGGCATAGGCATGTTAACAGCCTTTCAGGCGGACAGCAACAGCGCGTTGCCATTGCACGCGCGCTTGTGAATGAACCTGAAGTTCTTCTTCTTGACGAACCGCTTGGCGCGCTTGATTTAAAAATGCGCAAAGATATGCAACTTGAGCTTAAAAATATGCATAAGCAAATAGGCATAACTTTTGTGTATGTAACGCATGATCAAGAGGAAGCCCTAACCATGTCGGACACCATTGTTATCATGCGGGACGGTGAAATTCAGCAAATTGCTTCGCCCCAAAAGGTTTATGACGAACCTGCAAATGCTTTCGTGGCAGACTTTATCGGTGAATCAAATATCTTTAGCGGTGTAATGCTAAAAGATTTAAAAGTTGAGTTTATGGATACCGTTTTTGAGTGTGTGGATACCGGATTCAAGAAAAATGAACCTGTGGATGTTTTAATCCGCCCCGAAGATATTTATATTTTACCAAGTGATAGCCCCAAAGCGCATATCCATGCAAAGGTTGCATCATCCGTCTTTAAAGGCGATCATTATGAAAACGCCTGCATGGTGGGTGAATATGAAATCTTGGTTCATGATAATGTTCAGTGCGATATCGGCGAAGAAGTGGGGCTTTATATAAAACCCTCTGATTTGCATATTATGAGGAAATCACGCATAATTAACGAGATTGACACAGAAATGTGGGATAACAATATTGTGGAAATTTGCGAGGGCAAATTCCCCTGCAATGCAGATTTCCCCTCAGGCACAAAAGTTAAAGTTAAAATTGATTTTGACGATTTAGTGATTCATGATGACGAGGAAGACGGGATTATCGGCGGTGTAGTAGTTTCAAGCATTTACAAGGGTAGCTATTATCAATGCGTGGTGCGTGCGGATAATTACTACAGCTTTTTTATAGACACAGATGACGATTGGCTGAAAGGCGATCGCGTGGGCTTATCCGTTTCAAAAGATAAGATTATTGTGGAAAGGTTGGCGGAGGCTGATAATGAACAAGGCGGTTAACTTTTTTAACTCACAATTTAAGAAAGTTAAGAACTTTAGGATAACGCGCAAAGTGTTTTCCTATCCGTATATCCTGTTCATGTTGCTTTTTGTGGTTATACCCCTTGTAATGATTCTTGCCAACGCATTTATGGCAGGCGGTAGCTTCACATTTCAAAATTTTGCCGATTTCTTTTCAAGCCCGAGCGGTTTGCTTGTGCTTCTTGAATCCATGCTTGTGGGGCTTTTTACGGTGGTAATCTGCCTTGCAATCGGCTTTCCTGTGGCATATTTTATTGCAAAATACACCAAATCAGGCACTCTCGTTTTGCTGTTCATTTTGCCCATGTGGGTTAATTTCCTTATCAGGACGCTTTCCACAAAGGCATTATTTGATCTTATGGGAATTCAGCTTGGGCTTGGCACGGTGATATTCGGCATGGTTTATAACTTTTTGCCTTTCATGATTTTGCCTATTCACACCACGCTTACCAACCTTGATAAGCACTTCGCCGAGGCGGCGGGGGATTTGGGCGCAAGCGAAATGCAGGTATTTTTAAAGGTTATCGTTCCGCTTTCCTTGCCGGGGGTGGTTAGCGGTATAACCATGGTGTTTATCCCCACAATTTCCACATTTGCAATAAGTTCGCTTTTATCTAACGGCATGGTGTTCTTATTCGGTGATTCTATTTACACAAAATTCAACCAAGGGCTTTACGGTGTGGGCAGTGTAATGAGTTTGATTATGTTTGCTTTTGTTCTTGTGTCTAATATGTTTATGAACAAGTTTAACAAAGCGCAAACGGCAGGGAGGCAACTATGGTAAAAAAAGTGCTTGCTAACTGCTATCTTTATGTGATTCTTGCTTTAATGTACTTGCCGATTATGGTGGTAATTGTGTTCAGCTTTTCAAATTCCACGCTGTTCCGCTTCCCTAACGGCTTCACCCTTGGTGCGTACCAATCCATATTCACAAGCCCCAATACCCCTGCGCTAATGTCTGCGCTTAAGAACACATTTTTAATTGCAATAATAGCTTCCGTTGTTGCCACACTGCTTGGCACAATTTCGGCAATAGGCATTTTTAACTTAAAAAGGCGGGTTCGCAGGGTGGTGGAAAGTGTGAACCAAATGCCTATCATAAATTCCGAAATCGTAATGGCGGTATCCCTAATGGTGTTCTTTGCGCTACCGTTCCTTTCTTTTATGAACGGATATGTAAAATTGATTATCGCGCATATCACATTTTGCACCCCTTATGTTATCCTTTCCGTAATGCCCCGCCTTATGCAAATGGATCCCAATATTTACGAAGCCGCCCTTGATCTTGGCGCAAGCCAAACCAAGGCACTTTTTAAGGTTATTATTCCCATGCTTGTCCCGGGGATAATATCAGGATTCGTAATGGCTTTCACATTATCAATAGACGATTTTATTATAACGCAGTTAAACAAAACTGAGGGAATCCAAACCCTTTCCACCTATCTTTATGAGGACGCGCGCATAAAATCCCTATCACCCTTTTGGTTTGCGGTTTTCTCAATAATGTTTGTGGTGGTTCTGTTTATCCTGCTTTCCATAAACTTCTATAATGCTAAAAAACTTGGAAACGAACCTAAGAACAAGGTTAAGCACACAGTGCGAAACCCTTCGGGAAGATAAGGGAAACGAGAAACGAGAAACGAGAAACGAGAAACACGGCGGAATCTAAATCTCATTATGAAACGAGAAACGAGAAACGAGAAACATGGTGGAATCTAAATCTCATTGTATATTAAATCCATAATTCTGAATTCTTAATTCTAAATTAAACAAAAAAAGGAGTAATAAAAATGTTCAAAAAAATCTTCGCAATTTTAATTATTGCAACCATGCTTGCAGGCGGTATCTTTATGCTTGCGTCTTGTTCAGACAGTGGCGACAAACTTGTAGTGTACAACTGGGCGGATTATATCTACAGCGAAAGGGAACTCAAGAGGGATTTTGAAGCGTATTATCTTCAGCGGTTTGGCAAACGAATAACCGTGGAATATAACACTTACGAAACCAATGAGGAACTTTTAACCAAAATGGAAAAAGGCGGTACACGAATTGATATTGCTTGCCCGAGTGAGTACGGCGTGCAAAGGCTTATTCAGGACGGAAGGCTTCAACAGATTGATTTTTCACAGCTTGCACTTGACGAAGACGAAATGCATTATAAGGCTATCATGCCCGCCATAACCAATAGGATTAACGCCACATTCGCGGATAATGATTTTGATATGTTTGACTATATGACGCCTTATATGTGGGGAACGCTTGGCATTCTTTATAACGCAGACGCTATTAAGAATTTAACCGAAGAGGAAGAACTTGGTTGGAAACTGCTTTGGAACGCAACAGGCAGAAGCAACCTTAATAAAAAGATTCTAATGAAGGACAGCGTTCGTGACGCTTATGCCGTGGCAGTGTTTTACGCAAAAGAAATCGGCAGGCTTAACGGCACAAAATATGAAAATCTTTCACCCGCACAGCTTATTAACACGGTAAGTGATGAACTTCTTGATATTGTGGAAAAAGTTTGGAAAGAACAAAGCAATGTTGTTTTCGGTTACGAAGTTGATCTTGGTAAGGACGAAATGCAACGCGGTTCTGCGTTCGTAAACCTTGCTTGGAGCGGTGATGCGCTTTATGCAATGAGTTTAAACGATAAACTTGATTACCTTATTCCTGATAACACAAACCTTTGGTTTGACGGTTGGGTTATCCCCAAAGATTCAGGCAATTCTCACGCCGCCCACGCGTTTATTAACTTCTTGAATAAGCCCGATATCGCCATGAAGAATATGGAAGAAATCGGTTACACAAGCGCAGTAGCCGTGGATACTTTAGAGGCTTACCTCACCACAGGCAATAACCTCACAAAGCACTTTGAGGATCGCGAGGAAATGGAAGATTTCTTTAATTTATTTATCCGCTATCCTCTTAATGAAGGCGGTGAATTTGCAGAGGGCTACGCAGTTATGATGGATTTCTCGCCCGAATTCCGCGAAAAAGTGCTACTTAGGTGGCAAAGCGTTAAGCCAAGGCAACTTAATACCCTTGCCATTGTTCTTGGCAGTGTGGGTGGTGCATTGGCACTTGGAATAGTGTTATTTATCCTTATTAAAAAATTCGGCGGTAAAAAGAAGAGGATAATAGTTTCCCCCATAGATCCCGATTCAGACGACAACGATTTAGTACCCAATGACGATGAAACCTATGAAGAGTTCTTGGCAAATATTGGTGACGCGGTGGAAGTTACAGATTCCGATTTAGCCGAAAGCGAAGACAACAGCGCAAATAACGATTCAGAACCAATGGCAACAACAGATACGGCTGACGCAGTTGAAATCGTAATTGAATCCGAAGTAGCAGAAACGGCAGAAGTAGCAGAAACGGCAGAAGTAGCCAAGCCAAAGGCAGTAGCCCCCAAAGCAACAACCCCAAAAACCACAACCGCCAAAACCACTGCCCCCAAAGCAACCGCACCCAAGGCAACTGCCCCCAAAGCGGTAGCACCTAAAGCCACCGCCCCAAAGGCAACCCCTAAAGCAAAATAATTAAAACTAAACCAATTTGTAAAAGCCACCCTGTGAAATTTATAGGGTGGCTTTTTGCTAACTTTTCGCAACTTTTCAACGATTATTCGCCAAACAAGTCCGAATGCGTTCCCGTTCTTTCAAAAAACACCATATCTTGCGTTGCTTTGTAAATTAACAGCCAATCAGGTTCAATATGTAAATCCCTATAACCCTTGTAGCTACCTTTTAGCGGGTGATCAAGATATTTTTTGTGTATCGGCTCACCTGCTTGCAAAATTAATATTACTTCTTTTAGCTTGCCCAAGTCCTTACCGCGCTTGCTCATTTGCTTGTAGTCATGCTTAAAGGCAGAAGTATATACTGCTGTTTTCATTCGCTTGCACCGTCCTCTTCAAGCCATTTATCCATATCTTCCACATTAAAAGTTTTAAGCGGAATTTTGCCCGAAATCATATCTTCGGTTTCCTCAATTGCAGATAAGGTAACGGCATTAGGATTTTTTGCTCTTATTGTGAAAGGAATCTCACCGCGGTTAACAACCTGCGCAAAAAACATTGTAACAGCGTCCGATGTGGTAATTCCCATTTCGCCGAATAAAGTTTCAACCCTGTCTTTCAGTGTGGGTTCAATCCTTATGCTCATGAATTGACTTTTTGCCATAAATGCACCTCATTTAAATAGTATTCACATTGTAACACATTTGATACACATTGTAAAGTAGTTTTGTAATTCTTTATTTAGTTTGCGCCAAAAAACATTCCGCCACCGCACCTCTTTGCTTGCGCCTTTTGGGTTGTAAATATTTAAAAGCTATGATATAATAATCGTATGTGCCGTTAAGGCATTAATATATATATTAAAAATGCGGAGTTAACATGGAACTAAAGGATAATTTAAAGTTTTACTTTTCAGGATTAACACAAAAGTTGCGCCCTGTGGAAAGCAGGATGTATCAAAAAATCGGCACGCTTAAAGCTGAATTTGCTTACACAGACGAGCCAGTGCTTTATGAGGAAAGAGAATCGTTGAAATTTTCGCCCATAAAAGCAGGGGATAAATGGAGTACGAAGCAGTACGGTTGCGCGTGGTTTAGGTTTAGGGGGGTTATTCCCGAATGCGCCAAAGGGCAAAAAGTTGCTTTCTTAATCAGCCTTGGGGGCGAGGGGCTAACTTACGGCGATAACGGCATTCCTGTGCAGGGCGTTACTGAAAAATTAAGTTTTATGTCTGCATTCTCTTATTCAAAGGGCAAAAAACTTGTGGAATTTAAAAGCGAAGCAGACGGGGGCGAAGTTATAGATTTTTGGCTTGACGCTGGTTATAACCTCTTTTTAAAGCCCACCATTCCCGTACCGCCTGCAAGGTTGATTCAAGCGGATATCGTGATAGTTAATGACGAAATTAAGGCACTTAATTATGATTTACTTGCGCTTTCATATTTTCAATTTGCTTTGCCAAAGGGCAGTGCAAGGAAACTAAGCGTGGCTTCGGCGATAAAATCCGCACTTTCAGTGGCAAAGCCTTACACGGCGGAAAGCGTGGCAAAAGCGCGCGCCATTCTTAAAGCGGAATATGAAAACGGCGAAGACAGCCCTTACACCGTGTTTGCCACGGGGCATGCCCACCTTGATCTTGCTTGGCTTTGGCCAATCCGCGAAACAAGAAGAAAGGCAGTTAGAACTTTCACAAACGCGCTTAGAAACATTGAAAGATATGACGGCTTTGTTTTCGGTGCAAGCCAACCCCAACAATTTGAATGGATTGAGGAAGATCAACCCGAAATTTTTGAAGAATTAAAATCCGCAATAGCCTCAGGCGCGATTGAACCGCAGGGCGGAATGTGGGTTGAATGCGACACCAATGTATCGGGCGGTGAAGCACTTGTGCGCCAATTTATGTACGGCAAACGGTATTGGAAAGAAAAATTTAATAAAGATGTTACGATTTGCCACATACCCGATGTTTTCGGATATAACGGCAACCTTCCGCAAATCATGAAGAAAACAGGCGTAAACTATTTTATGACTTGCAAGCTATCATGGAACGAACATAATAAATTCCCTTACCACAGCTTTATTTGGCAGGGCATAGACGATTCTTCCGTTCTCGCCCACCTTCCCCCCGAAGGATATAACAGTGATCTTGATTCCCATGCGGTTCTTAAGGCACTCAATGAATATAAGGAAAAAGATGTTACGGATTGTTACACAATTCTTTACGGCATGGGGGACGGTGGCGGTGGCCCAGGGGAAACTCACTTGGAATTTGCAAAGCGCGGTAATATTTTAAAGGGCGCGCCCAAAGTGGAAATGGCACCCACCACGGAAACATTTAAGAGGCTTGAAAAGTTTAGGGATAAATTGAACGAATATAAAGGCGAACTTTATTTTGAAAAGCACCAAGGAACTTACACCACGCAGGCAAAAACCAAGAATTTCAACAGGCGTCTTGAATTCATGCTTCATAACACGGAATTCCTTTTCGTTGCCACAGGTGCGGAATATCCCAAGGCGGAAATTGAAAAGATTTGGAAAGAAGTTTTGCTTTATCAATTCCACGATATTTTACCGGGATCTTCAATCGCGCGTGTTTACGAAGAAGCGGAAGCGCGTTATCAAAAACTTGAAAATGAGTTAACCGCGCTTCAAACCAAAGCACTTGCGGGCTTGGTTAAAGAAAATAACCTTACCGCAATAAATTTCACAAGCTATAATGTAAATGAAATCGTGAATGTGAACGGCAAGCATTACACGGCAAGCCTAAAACCCTATTCCGCAGGCAAACTTCAAGAATTTGAGGGTGATTTAAAGGTGAAAGCAGGCGAAAACTTTATTGAAAATGAGTTTTTAATTGCAAAATTCGGCAAAAACGGCGAAATTGTAAGCCTTATTGAAAAAGAATCGGGCAAAGAGTTCGCAGGCGAATTTCTTAATAGCCTCAATGTTCATTATGATAAAAAACTTTTCTATAACGCATGGGACATTGATATCAATTACACGAAGTACGCACCTAAAAAGTTCAAACTCATTGATTTTGAGGTAGACGAAGTTAAGGGTGTGCGTAAAAACTTCTATTCGTATAACAAATCCGAAATCGTGCAAACGGTGGAAATCGGGGCGGGCAAACCTTTCGTGGAATTTACCACCACAGTTAATTGGCAAGAAACCCACAAAATGCTTCGTGCGGAATTTAAGCCCGCAGTGTTCAGCGATACCGTTTCCTGCGATATTCAATTCGGAAACTTAAAGCGTTCCACTAAGGACGAAACGAGTATTGAAAAAGCCCAATTTGAAATCTGCGCCCACAAATGGATTGATGTTTCGGATAACGGGTTCGGCGTTTCTGTGCTATCTGATTCCAAATACGGTTGGCGCGTTAAAAACGGCTTAATCTCATTAAACTTACTTCGTGGCACAATGCACCCTGCGGTTGATGCGGATAAAGGCGTGCAAACTTTCCGTTACGCGGTTTACCCCCACAAGGGCGGATTCAACGAGGCGGAAACCGCAAGGCATTCCTACCTATTTAATAATCCGCTTTTAATTTCTGAAAACGGTGCAGAGTTTAGTTCGGTTGCGTCCACAGACAAAACTAATATCTCAATAGAAACAATTAAGCCCGCCGAAAGCGGAAAAGGCATTGTGATAAGGCTTTACGAGGACGCAGGTATCAAAACCGAAACGGCACTCACAGTTCTAAAGCAGTACACAAATGCGCAGGAAACGGATATGCTTGAAAATGTAATCGGCAAGTGCGATATTAAGAAGCTAAGTTTTGAACCTTATGAAATTAAAACAATTCTTCTTACGGCAGGGGGCAAACAGCAAGCACCTGCCACCGAAGCGAGCGCGACTGAAACGGAATAAGTCTATAAACGCGGGGTAGATTATGATATTAAAAATTAAAAGAGATTTACACAGTTTAAAAGAAGAGGCTTTTCCTGTGCAGAATGCAGAGGGGGATATTGTTGCCGTTCTTGTGCCTGTTACGCAAGGGTATTATATAACCAACCGCGTGGGGGAACAAATAGCGCAAATAACCTTTTACGATAAAAACGCAAAACTTTGCATAGCTAACACCACAGGGAAGGACATAACTACCACAAGCATTGCAAGCCTTGGAAATAATAGATTCGGATTTAAGGATTCAGTTTCCGAACAGGATAAATCCTTTGCCTTAGATATCCCCAAAAGGTTTTTAGACGAACTTTCTTTTTGGGGTGATCCCTTAGTACCGTCTTATGACATTTATTCGGATAAAACCGTTTCCGCTTCCGTAACGGCAAGCGAAGGCGACACAATATCAATAAAAATCGCCCGCGATGCTAACTTTTTAAGAATGTTAATGATTGTGTTGGCAGTTGATTATTTTAGGGCATAGGGCATAGGCCATAGGGCATAGGTAAAAATAAAAACACCTCTCTGTGTCTGAGGGGTGTTTTTGTTAGAAGAGAGTTAAAAATTAAGAATAAAAGGTGAAAAGTTATGGAATCTAAAATCTTACTCAAGAAAAATGCATAACAAAATAATTCCACCCCTATGCCCTATGCCCTATGCCCTATGCCCTATGGCCTCAATTAAGCGTGCGCATAAGCAAATCAATATCTTTATTCGCAATATAATCAATCAGCGCGTCCGCAAGTTTTGTTAGCACGGGCGCGTAGTTTTCCATGTCGTCTTTTGGTATCGGGCTTAGCACGAAATCTTTTTTGGGTGAGGCGGAATCGCCCATTCCTATGCGTATTCGTTTAATACTTTCCGTGCCAAGGACGGAAACCACGCTTTTCATGCCGTTGTGCGTGCCACCGCTTCCAAATGCCCTTGCACGCAGTGTAAAGCGGGGAATCTCAAAATCGTCATAAAGTACGAAAATATCGTCTGGGGTTGCGCCGTACTTGGCGCATAGGCTTTTAACCGCATTTCCCGATAAATTCATAAAGGTTGTGGGCTTTGCAATCACAATTTTTTCACCGTTTCGCTGAAGCACAGTAACAAGTGATTGGCAATCGTACTTCTTAATCTCTTTATTTAGCTTTTTTGCAAGCAAATCCACGGCAAGAAAGCCAAGGTTATGAAAGGTGTTTTCGTATAATTTTCCGGGGTTACCAAGCCCCACTATTAGTACCATAATTCCCCTTATTTGGTAGCTATAGCTACCGATTTAGTGCTTTTTCGTTTCGCTTTAAAGAAATCGGAAAGCACTAAAGCACACTCATTTTCTAAAATTCCGCCCGTAGCCTCAACCTTGTGGTTAAATTTAAATTCGCCTTCGTTAAAAAGGTTTAGCACCGAACCGCACGCGCCTGATTTAGGTTCATACGCACCAAAAAACACACGGCTTACCCTTGCGTTTATCATTGCGCCCGCGCACATTGGGCAGGGTTCTAAAGTAACATATAAATCGCAATCTTCCAACCACCAATTTTTAAGTTTTTTGCTTGCTTTTGATATTGCTTCAATCTCTGCATGGCGCGTGGCATTGTTTGTTTTTTCCTTGCGGTTATGGGCTTTTGCAATTATTTTATCACCTTTTACCACTACACAACCCACGGGAACTTCGCCCTTTTTAGAGGCTTTTTTGGCAAGTTTTAGCGCAATTTGCATATAATCTTCAGGTTTCATAGCTATTTACAATTATCGTTTCACTTTTATCGTTTCATGTTTATCGTTTCATGTTTCTCGTTTAACAGGTTGCAAAGCAAATCCCAAGAACCTTTATGCGCGTTATATATCGGTTCAAGTTCGCTTTCTTCTATAGGGTGGGGCAGTAAATCACTGCCCACTTCCACGGTTAGCCCCAAGCGGTTAGTTTCCTGCACAAAGTAGTCCTTTAATCCGCCTGCCGAATTCGGCGTTTCTTTGGGGGTATAACCCAAGTAATTTGCAAAGGTTTTTGCCTTATTTTCGTGCTTTTCATGGCTTCTAAAGCCGTAATAAACCTCTTCGCCTTTGCTGTGGTAAGCTACAACCGCGTCATAATTTCCGTGGCGCATAAGCCTCACAACGGCGCGCGTTTCAGGTTCGGACTCAGGGCATTTCCCCACGAATCCGCTTGGCGCAGGGTAAGCAAGATTTCCCTCACCCTCGCCCCAACCTGCGTTAAAATTAAGGTTAATATCCACCGCATTTATATTCGCTTTCCAAAGCGAAAAGTTACTGCTTTTGTTAATTTCTCTAAGGAAATTTTTGCGTTTTTCACAGATAGGAACGCCGTTTAAGCCGTTTCTACTAAGCATAACCCCGTCTATATTAAGCATAGGCACAAGGTGCAACGATAGGCTACCACCGTACTTATTATAATCCTTAAACAGCTTTAAAGCAAGCGGTGCGGTAATAAATTCACGCGCGTGAACCGCCCCCACAATCAGCACCCTTCGCGCGCACGGTGCGGGGGCATACGAAAGCATTGGGATAGGGAAGTTAAGAACGGTTTTGCCGATAATTTTCGGCACGGAAATAGAGTGAAGGCTTTTAATGAAATCGCGGTAAATGAAGGGCATTAAATAGTATATGCGGGAAAAACATGAAGTGTTTTTCAGCGCACAGCGCACAGCGCACAATGGTGGATTCTAAATATCATTATTAGTTATTTAATCCATAATTCGTACTTTGTACTTTGTACTTCGTACTTAATAAATAATTCCTTCATTGTGCGCTGTGCGTTGTGCGCTGTGCGCTGAAAATCACACAGTAATCCTATTCTGCGCCATGGCGTAAGCGGTGGTTTTGCCTGAACCTATCTTAACTATAAAGCCGTCTGCAAGCAGGGTGTGAAGTGCCTGTTCTATTGTGGAAACGCTTAGGTTGGGAAGTTTCAGCGCAATCAGCTTTTTTGTTAGCCTAAAAGGTGTGGCTTCAAACAAACGCCTTAGCTTACTACTACTACTACTACTACTACTACTACTACTTATTGTTGCAAGACTTTGTTTGAAATCTTGATAAGCGTCATAAAGCAAATTCAATATGTATTTTACAAACGGCATATAATCATTATTTCCGCCCTGCCAGTTAAGAGAGGCTTCTTTAAGTGCGTTGTAATATGCGGTTTTTGATTTCTCAAGCATAGAGGCAAGGCTTACATACAGCCCGATATCGTAACCCGATTTCAGAAGCAAAAGCATGGCAAGAAGCCTGCTCATGTTTCCGTTTTCATATGCAAAAGGGCTAATGTGCAGGAAATCCACCAAGAATGCGGGTATGAACAAGAGGGGGTGAATATCCTTTGTGGCAAGCGCGCCGTCACAAGCGCGGGTAAGCATTTCAAGCGCGGAAGATATCTGCACGGGGGGAAGAACATATGTTAAATGCGCAATGTCGGAATCATGTGTTTTTTTACTTGGGGCTAAGTTATCTGCACGCAAGCCACCGTCTAAAAAAATGTCGCTACTAACGCGGGAACTTTCGTAAAGCTGGATAATATCGCCTGCGCCAAGCTGTACGAAATTATAGCTTTCACATATGGAAGAGAGGGCGTCATAGTAGCGTTTTGCACCGCAAGCCCTTAAATCGCACTCACCGCGTTTTGCAAGGCAACCCGAATCAATGCGCTGTGAACAAACGGGGATTTGGGAAAGCTTGCTAATTGCCCTTGCGCTTTGGGTTTTAGACAGGGTGTGAAAATGCGCACGGATATCGCTATCAATCTTTAAGCCCGAAAGTTCACCCTTGACTTCGCATATTTTTGCAATCAAACATAAGGTTTCACCTGTAAGCAGTTTTTGCGTTATGCGCCTATAATTAAAATCTCTTGTAAGCATAAATTGTTTTCCAAAAGTAATCTTTGCCCCTGCTAAGAAGCATTAGGATATATCTACAGTACAACAATTTTTTGGGTTCGTCAACCCCCAAAAGCACAAATATGAGGTTTACTGCATATGTTAATACCCTTTTTGGGCAGTAAACGAAAAAACTTTTTCCAGTTTTAAAAAAGATATTGACAAATTTTACAAGGGAACGTATGATTTATAGTATCTTTACTAATACATATTGGCGCGATATCATTTAGCCTCACATATGCGCGCGTCATTATGTTTTTGGGCGGGATACCACATAAGTTCGCAGTGCGCCATGCACGGCGGGGGGAGATTTATATTATGAAGAAAAGCGTTTCATTTTCAAAAGTAGCAAAGGTTTTGGTTTTTGCACTTCTTGCTTTAATGATACTTGGTTTATGTTTGGCACAAGCCTTCAGCCCAGCAGGCGCAATGACGGCAAACGCCTCAACACCCGATGCCGTGTTCCGCTTGCAAGCAGACAGCACATTTACCCTTGGTTCAGGGGATTTTGTTCTTGAAGTTTGGATTGATAACACCAGCCCCATAGGGTTCAGCATATTTCAGCTTGCCTTAAACTTTGACACTACAGTACTTACTCATGTAAGTACGGTAATGAACACCACTCTCTGCTGGTGTACCAACCCAGATACCTGCGAGGAACTTGAGCATTCCGATCTCTATAAGCCCGCTATAGCCGGAGCTAATCAGGGGGAAGGGGATAACCCCGAAGACGGATATCTCTTGTTCGGTATGACTGGCCTAGGTTCTTCCAGCAGGATGGATATTCTCGCAGGCGGCGGCTCGGTTATGATTGCCACCATAACATTCACGGTTAATCCAAGTGTAACCCACGGTTCGCAGGTTACAATTTGGGCAGGGACAACAGAACACATACCCGACAATAACTTTATAGAGCGTGCGCCCACAACGAGGTATGAGCCAATGAGCCACACACACTTCAGTAACAAAGAAGGTCACGAAGTTGCCCCGCTTACCGTAACTTTTGAAGACGGTTCACCTGCGCTTGATAATCTTGCAGGCAGTGTAAGCATTTCGGGTACTACCGCATTCGGTGCAACCTTAACAGCAATAACAACCGCACTTGTATCCGATCCCGCAGGCACAACGCCCGAAGGCTTTACTTATCAATGGAATAGAGGCGCAAACCCCATTACGGGCGCAACGCAATCCACATATGTTCCCACACTTCAAGATATAGGTCAACAATTAACCGTTTCTGTTCAGGCGTCTAACCTCACGGGAACAGTTACTTCCGCCCCAACCACCGTTGTTACAAAGGCTGAACCTATTATTAGTTGGCCCACAAATCTAACTGCGAACTTCGGGCAAATGCTTTCAAATGTTTCCTTACCCGGTAACGGCACAAGTTCTATTTTAGGAAGCTTTTCGTGGGTACTAACCCCCGGCACCACAAGCGTGGGCAATGCAGGTTCACCCACATTTGAATTGAGGTTTACGCCCGATGCAACATTTTTGGCAACTTACGAAACAATCACAGAATTTGTAACCGTTACCGTTAACAAAATCAACGGCACAGGCACACCCACAGCAAACCTTGCAGGTTGGACACTTCCTGCCACAGGCGGTTCGCCTTCAGTTTCGGTTCAACGCTCACCCGAACAAACTTCTGCAACCGCAATTTTTGAATATCAACTTAACGGCGCAGGTGCTTGGGTAAGCGTGCAACCTTCAACCGCAGGCACTCACAGCGTTAGGGCAAGGTGGGAAGAATCCACAAATTATCTTGCACACGAAACCGCAGTTGCCTCTTTCACAATTTTAGCACAGCCCGCTATCAGCGGTGTTCCCACAATTTCGGGAACGCATACTTTCCTTCAGACTTTAACAGCAAACACAACTGCGCTTGTATCAAGCCCCGCAGGCACACCACTCGGCACGCTTTCATATCAATGGCTTCGTGGCGGTGTTGAAATAGACGGCGCAATATCTTCCACATATGTTATTAATAACGCGCAGGACGCGGGCGCGATAATTAATGTAAGGGTAACCGCGTCAAACCTTACAGGCAGTGTTACTTCTGCAAACGCAACCGCGGTTGCAAAAGCTACCCCTACGCCCGCATGGCCTTCAGGCTTAACGGCAACTTTCGGGCAAACTCTTGCTAATGTAAATTTACCTACAGTTGCAGGCGGAACTTTTAGCTGGACAAGTGGCACAGGTACTTCTGTGGGCGCGGTAGGCGCGCAAAGCCACAATGTAACCTTTACCCCTGAGAACACAACCACACATGAAATTGTTTCTCAAAATGTTACCGTGACGGTTTCCGCTATAAGCATAGCAAACGCGGTTCTTGATATTGATGCCCCCGTTGGCGGTGAAACCCCGTCCACGGTTGTTACTGCAACGCCTATTACGCCCGTGGGCTTTACTATCGGCACTGTTGTATGGACGCCTACGCACGGCACTTTTATCGGCGGTACTGCTTACACGGTAACCATAACGCTTACGGCAGAACCTAATTACATTTTCCCCGCAGGCTTCTCAGCCACAATTTCGGGTTCTTCAGCCACAGTTAGCGGCGCACCTGGCGCAAGCGTAACCGTATCTCGCACATTTGCACCCACAGGCGCGCCCGAACTTAGCGGAACAGTTACCATAAGCGGTAACGAAGTTTTCGGTCAAACTTTAACCGCAAACACAAGCGCACTCGTTTCTGATCCCGAAGGCACGGCACTCGGCACACTTACATATCAATGGCTAAGAAACGGCTCGCTTATCGGCGGCGCAAACAATGCAACATATGTTCTCGGTGCTTTAGATGTGGGGCAAGCCATATCCGTAAGAGTTTATTCGGCTAATTGTGACGGCGAGGTTACTTCAGCCCCCACAGGCGCAATTGATAAGGCTGCGGGCGCGGTTGTGATTCTTCCTGCCGTTACCATACGCACTGCAACACGAATAGCATTCGCTTCTCTGCCAATTGCCCCCACAGGGCAAACCGTTGAAGTTGGGTATAACTTAACAAACACACCCCCTGCGTCAAATAGTTCAGTTTGGCAAGCAAACCGTGACTTTCAAACAGGGTTAGATCCAAACACAACTTATTACTTCTTTATCCGTTCGGCTGAAAGCGCAACCCACCATGAGTATGTATCAAGCGGGGTAGCAGAAGCCACGGCAAAAGCAACGCTTACAGGCGTACCCACAATAACAGGAACGCCTACTTTTGGTAACACTTTAACCGCAGGCGCAGGCACGCTTGCCTCTACCCCCGTTATTCCCGAATTAGGCGCGCTTTCATATGAATGGCTAAGAGGCGACACCGTTATTGCAGGCGCAAACAGCGCAACATACACCCTTGTTGCCGAAGATGTGGGGCAACAAATAAGAGTTAGAATTTCTACCGCAAATTGTGACGGTTCAGTGGCTTCTTTACCCACCACGGCGGTAGCAAGAACCACAGGCGCAACGCTTACCGCCCCTTCTATAGATTCACACACCGCAAGCACAGTTACATTGATTGCGCACGCAAGCCTTGCCACAGGGCAGGATTTAATGTATGCCGTTAGCACTTCGTCCACGGCACCCGCCGCAAACGCAACAGGGCTGAACGCATGGCAATCCTCGCTTTCGTTCACAGGCTTAAACGCAAACACAAATTATTACTTCTTTGTTAGCGCGCTTCAATCTGATACTCACGCGCGTTCCGTATCAACAGGTACACTTCAAAGAACAGGCAGGGCAACGCTTGCAGGCGAAGTTGTGATAACAGGCAACACATACTTTGGGCAAATCCTTACCGCTAATGTGGACGGGCTTGAATCAGATCCGATCGGCGCAACATTTGGCGCATTTACATATGTTTGGAAGCGTGGCGAAACCACAGTAGGTGGCAATAGCCCCAACTACACACTTGTGCAGGCGGATATCGGGCAAACGCTAACCGTTACGGTAACTTCTGCAAATTGTGACGGCTTTGTGGTGTCCTCACCCACCGCTGAGATTGCAAAAGCACCGCAAAATGCGCCTAACGCCCCTCAGCTACTTATGTCCTCAGACACCTCTATTACCCTTGTGGCTATAAGCGGTGCAGAGTACAGCATTGATAACGGTGCAAATTGGCAATCGTCTGCAATTTTCGCAGGTTTAACCGCAGGTGAAACTTATACCTTTGTGGCGCGTTTGGCAGAAACCGATACGCACCTTGCAAGCCCTAACAGTAGTTCAAGTGCAGATATTGTTGCACAGGTTCATAAAACCGAATCTTCAGGCAAAGGCGAATTTAGAATTGTTCCAACTAAGCCCGTTCACAAGCTTGGCTCTGGCAACCTTGTAATTGAAATTTGGATTGAAAACAATTCAAGCCCATTTGTGCCTGTAACCCAATATCAAATCCCTCTTATTTTTGACGCTACCGTTCTAACCCATGTAAGCACCGTAATGGTAGACCACGGCGGTAGCGGCGACTATATGCCAAGTATTTTAGGCAACGACCCTGCGAACGGTATGCTTGTTTTCGGAAGGACAGCAGGCGGTTCAGAAGCTACAGGAATATCTGCCCCCTCATTCCTCATTGCCACTATCACTTTCACCGTGAATTCAGGTGTAAATGACGGCGATTTAACCGTGATTTTCTCGGATTCGTATGTGGCTTTTGCCAACGCGTTTGTTGGACATAATTTCACGGGGTATTTCCACCACCATTCAAATTTAGGCGACACAATCGCACCTGCCTCAATATCTTTCGTAGATGTGCTTTGCCCTGATTGTAATGACGAAGATTGCTGTGATTGCGATAGCGGAAACTGCGAAGAATGCGTATGCAGAGATTGCGACACCTGCCAAACACATGATTCCTGCGCTTGCGTGGCTTGCGTGTGCGGTGCTTGCGCAACCTGCAATGACGCTTGCGCTCACGCTTGCAAATTATGTGCAGACGAGGATTGTTGCGTATGCGATACCGTTAACTGCGCAATATGCCCCTGTGACGATTGCACCGTTTGCCAAACACATGATTCCTGCCTATGCGTGGCTTGCGTATGCGGTGCGTGTGCAATCTGCAATGACGCTTGCGCCCATATCTGCAAATTCTGTGCAGACGAGGATTGCTGTGATTGCGATAGCGGAAACTGCGTAATCTGCGTATGTGACGATTGCACCGTTTGCCAAACACATGATTCATGCCTATGCGTAGCTTGCGTGTGCGGTGCGTGCGCAACTTGTAATGACGCTTGCGGACACACCTGCAAATTATGTGCAGACGCGCTTTGTTGCGTATGCGATACTATAAACTGCAAAGAATGCGTATGTGATGATTGTACCGTTTGCCAAACACATGATTCATGCGCTTGCGTGGCTTGCGTGTGCGGTGCTTGTGCAACCTGCAACGATGCTTGCACTCATACCTGCAAATTCTGTGCAGACGCGCTTTGTTGCGTATGCGATGATGAAAATTGCGATTTCTGCGCTTGCGGTGATTGCTTAACGCACGATCCTTGCGATTGTGATTGCAACGAATGCGGTGACGAAAAGTGCTGTGAATGTGATAGCGGAAATTGTGATCTTTGCGAAAATGATATTTGTTGCCTAACGCATGACGGATTCTGCGCTTGCGAGGGTTGCCCGAATTGCAGTAACCCTGAATTGTGCGAAGTTTGTGACGAATGCGGAAATACCGAATGCGAATGCGTTTGTTGCGCCGAATGCGGAAAAGAAGTTTGCATTTGCTGTGCGTGCCGTGTAGATTTTGACGGAAGAGATTGCAAATTTACGGAAACCGCCTGCAAAGAACGCACCTGCTTCGGCTGTGAATGCAACGAAATCCTAATTGCAAAAGACACAGGAAACATATTTGAATTTATATATTTCCATGAAGGGGACATTACTGGCGAGTTTGAAAACATTTGCTACTGTTGTGACGAGTTGTATTTCGGAGCAGATTTGTACGAGATAATTGATAGGAGCAAATATGTTTATGATCAAAACAGAGAGGTGTTCCTTATCAATGTTGCAGGCTATGAGGAAATAATTTTCATACTAAAACAGTTCACAAACTATTTAGAGAACCCAGATCGTATCAGACTGCTAGATAGGCAAAAAAATGTGATTGATGCTTCCGAATACGACAGCAGATTTATTGGCACAGGCATGACGATTCAGCTTCTTGATAGAGATGACGACACAATCGTTATAGACGAAGTAATCGTTGTTATCAAGGGCGATGTAAACGGCGATGGAGTTTTGAATATTTCCGATGGTGCGGCGATAGTTTCACACATGAGTGTTGCAAATATTTTATCGGGGGCTTTTAGAATTTCAGCCGATGTTAATAGCGATGGCGTAATAAATATCGCCGATAGAGCGGCCGTCATATCGCACATGAGCCTCGCAAGAGATTTGTTCGCAGGTATGAGAGTCGCCGATGACGAAACAAGCGAACCCGAACCCGATGAACCCGATGAGCCGTTGCCTGTTGCACCTATAACAGATGCTGAAAACTTGGCAGTAGGCACCTATGAAGAAGCAAGCGCAAGCGGAAAGGCTAATGCAATCAATTCAAAAATGCTTGCAAATATCCTTATGCTAACAAGTTTAATGGGCTTGTGCGTTTATCAAAGCAAACACAGAAAAAGAGAACAAAACAAATAAATCACTAAGAGAACAAACCAAACAAAAATTCAAGATTATTCTTTGGAGGAATATTTATGAAAAACGGAGTATCATTTACAAAAAGTAGCGCAAGAATGCTTTTGATTGCGTTATTCGCGTTCGCGCTTATCGGGCTTTGTGTCGCAATGGCACTTGCGCCTATCTCGCTTGCGCCGACAACGCAAAACGGCACGCAACTTGAGTACGCGGAAGCATCTTCGGGTGGCGGTATGATTAGGTATGTCACGCCTAGCACTCACGCGTTAGGTTCAGGCAATGTAAGCATAGATGTATTTCTTGACAACACCTCTGGGATTAATATCCAAGACGCAGAAGTTTTTATGCAGTTCAACACAAGCCACTTTACTTATGTTAGGACAGACATGCACGATCCAACGGGTTTCTGCGAAACATATCCTATTGGCGTAGGACAAAACCTTTCTGTTGGTAGAGTTCATTTTTATTCCACAGGATCAAATAACCAAGCGCGCCAGATTTCTGGAACAAACATTAAATATGCCACGGTTGTTTTGGCTGTTCGTTCAGAAGTGACAAATGGAACTGTAACCACCATTCAATCGCCTGCCCTTCCAAACAAGTCCGTTTTGCTTAGAACATCAACTGGCGGGGGTGACTATGAACACTTTAACACCGAATTAGCTTCAGACAATATCGCTTCAGTAAATATTACTTTTGAAGCTGCGCCTGAGGCGATTAACACGGTTGCGATTACTGGTGTTGTTGCGCCTGCGATTCTTGCAACCCCAAGTACAACTGCGACAAGCGGACACCCAACGCAATACAGCATTGGCACTGTTTCTTGGAACGGAAACCCTGCAATGTTCTTAGGTAGCACGCAATACACAGTGTCGGTGGTGGTTAATGCGCTTCCGGGCTATGTTTTCCCTGCTTCAAACACAGGAATTACAAGGACAGTTAACGGAAATTCCGCAAATATTACTGGCACAGGAACAGCGTCAAAGACGATAACTTATCAATTCTCTGCCACTGCGGCACCCACGGTTACGGGCATTGCGGTTCAAACGCAACCCGCGCTTACATACACGCACGGGCAAAACCTTAACTTAAGTGCGCTTGTGGCAAGGCTTTCACACAATGACGGAACTAATAAAGATGTTTCGTTTGCAAACTTTGCTTCTAACAGCCCCGCAATAACCACAAGCATTGCAAACAGCACAGCACTTTCACGCACCGCGCATAACGGGCAGACTATAACCGTTTCCACATTAACATTTAACGCAACCACAAACGCACTAACAGTTAACAGGGCTACGGGCGCAACTCTTACCGCCCCCTCTGTTGCAAGCCAAACAGCTGACAGCGTAACGCTTAACGCACACGGCGCGATAAGCACAACGCAAACGCTAAATTACGGCTGGTCAACGACAAATACCGTGGGAAGCGTGGCAAATTGGCAAGCAGGGCTTACATTTGGCAGTTTGTCCACAGGCACAACATATTACTTCTTTGTGCGTGCGCTTGAGAATGACACTCACGCTTTAAGCAACTCAGGAAGCACACCGGTTAACCTAAGCAAATCCGCAGGCGCAAGCCTAACCGCGCCCACAGTGGCAAGCTTTACCGCAAATCAAGTGGTGCTTACCGCACACAGCCCAGTAGCCACACTTCAAACGCTTAATTACGGACGCAACACAACTAATTCTACCGCAAGCGCAACATGGCAAGAAGGTACAACATTTACAGGCTTAACACCGAACACTGATTACTACTTCTTTGTGAGGGCTAATGATTCTGCCACGCACAATGTAAGCCATTCAGCAGGAACATTACAAAAAACCGCTATGGCAACGCTTGGCGGACAACCCACAATCACAGGCGGAAGCACTGCAACATTTGGCACAGCACTTACAGCAGTTACAACGGGCCTAACCGCAACCCCCTCAATACCTGCACTCGGCGCGGTAACTTACCAATGGCTAAGAAACGGCACAACGAACATTGGCACAAACAGCGCAAGCTATACGCCTGTTGCCGCGGATGTGGGTCAAACAATATCAGTAAGAGTTACCACTGCTAACACCACAGGCACTGCTACTTCTATCGCAACGGCTACCGTGTTAAGGGCAACCCAAACAATTTCTATCAGCAGTTCAAATGCTTACACCTATAACCCAAGCACACCTTACGCTATCACAAGCACAAGCGGTGCAGGCACAGGCGCGATTACATATACAGTAGTGGCAGGCGGTACAGGCGCAGGCACGATAGCAGGTTCTACCCTCACGGTAACCAAAGCAGGCACAATATTCATTATGGCAAGCAAAGCGCAATGCGCCACGCACCTTACTGCAACTTTGGCTTCTAACTTTATATTAACCGTGTCTAAAGCAACGGTTGCACCCGGTGCGCCCACTAACGGCGGTTCAACGGCAACCACAGTAACACTTACCCCCCCTGCGAACCCCTTAAGCCGTACGCTTAATTACGGTTGGTCTACCACAAATAGCGCAGAAAGCGTAACAAATTGGCAAGCAAGCCCCGAATTTAGCGGATTAAGTGCAGGAACAGTGTACTTCTTCTCACGCTTCATGGAAAACGATCTCTATAATCAGGCAAACAGCACAACTTCGCTTCAAGTTGACTTCGGCAAAGAAGCGGGCGCAACATTAACCAAGCCTGCAATCAGCAGTGTTTCCAAAACTGAAATTACGCTTACCGCACACGGTGCAATAACCACAGGGCAAGATCTTCGTTATGGCGTAAGCACCACAAACAGTGCTTCAAGCGCAACATGGCAAGCAGGCACAACATTCTCAGAATTAACGGCAAACACAGAGTATTTCTTCTTTGTGAGGGCTTTGGGTTCTGATTCGCACAGCGAAAGCACTTCTGCAAGCACTGCACAAAAAACGCAAGTTGCACTTGTGATTAACAGCGCAACCGCATGGGAAATGGGTACTGATTACACAATTACCACAACAGGCGGAAACGGCAACAGCACAGTTACATTTGCAATAGTGGGCGGAACAGGTGAAGGCACAATCGCGGGCAATAAACTTACAATAACCGCGATAGGCACAATAATCCTAAAAGCAACGCAAGGCGCAGAAGGCATTTATGTTGCCACTGAATCCGAAGACTTCATTCTTAACGCAACAGAACGCCAACTAAATGTTTCATTTAACAACGGTGGCCCAAACAAGGACGGCAAGGTTATCGCAACCGATAAAGTAGCCCCCGGTGCAACGGCACAAACGCGCGTGGTTACAAGAAGAGGTTACACATTCGTATCTTGGGAACTAAACGAAAAGGCATATGACTTTAATTCAGCAGTAGAACAAGATATAACCCTAACAGCCACATGGTCAAGAAATTGGGGAACATTCACAGTTGCAGAAACCGATTTCGCACTTTGGGATTGGCTTGGCTTCGTGATCGGCGGATTTGTGGCAGGTATGATGGCAAGGCTTGCATACTATTTCTACAACAGCCGTAAGAGAATTAAAGCAAGAAACGACAAAGTTGAAGAAATGGCGAGGGAACAAAGCAATGATTGACACTAACACGGTAATACTGCTTGCGCTTGGTGCGTTTCTGCTTGGATTTATAATCAGAGTTATGATTCCAAAGCGAAAGAAGCAAGCCAAGGCAACCCTCAGCACAAACACAAACACAAAATCACTTAACGAACAAAATAAAAATATAAGCGAAAACGGAGGTTCCGCATTATGAGAATTTTAATTTCACTCGCAATAATAATTGCTTGCTTCTTGCTCGGTGTGCTTGTTATGCACATCATACTATGGTTACTTGAAAGGGCAAAGGAAAGAAGATTGCTTCAATCACTTCTTCCGAAGGATTTCCAAGTTACCTTTGTGCTTAATGACGGCTCTGGGGTATCAATACCCGTAACCGTGAAAGCAGATGCTTATGCGGATAAATATGCACCCACAGCCACAAAGGCAGGAAGCAAATTTGCGCACTGGTATTTAGACGGAACACCCGAAACGGTTGCCTATAATATGAAAACGAAAACCAAGAAGGATTTAACGCTTCAAGCGTACTTCACGGTTAACCGCCACATTGTTTCGGTGCAAGACGGTTCGTTCTTCATAGACGGGCTTGCCACGCTGGACGGTAAGGCACAAATGGGGCAACGCATTGATTTGGTTTCGGCTGGCGCACCTGAGGGCTATGTGTTCTCAAAATTCGCAAGTGATGACGCCGTTATCCTTGCCACGCAATCAGGCGGTGCATTCTTTATGATGCCCGATAAGCCCGTTCGCGTGAGAACTGCGTTCACGGCTATTCCCAAGGCGGAAGAACCCAAGGTGGAAGTACCTGCACCCGTTATTGTGCAAGCACCTGCACCCGTGGTTGTTGAAGAACCCAAAGTTGTGGTTCTTAAAGGATTCTTGCTTCGTGAAGATGTGTTTGAACATGTGGAAAATATGGGGCTTAATATCAGCAGATTCCCTATCCGTCCCGATGCGAAGAACAACGGCCGTTACACAGGTATGCCCGATTATCTATTGGTTAACAATGAGGTATTCTCGCACATTAACGCTTACGAAGAAATCGTGTTTAACATTGCACTAAGGTTAAGCCCTGAATCTGCGCGCTTGCATTCAATTTACCACAATCTTCACCATATGGCTTACCCTCTCGGCGGTGATTGGTATAACCTTGCGGTAGATAAAACATTTAACCAAAAGAAAGAAGTGTTTGTGATTATAGACGATTCTTACGATTATGTTATCAGCCTCAAGAAGAGTAAAGAACTTGCTGATTTAGAGGCAAACAGGGCAATGAGGGCGCAAGCGGAATGTGATTTAAGGCAAGCCGTTAGCGTGGCAGTTGATAAGGAAAGAAGGGAATACGATAAACTTGAAATTGAAAGATTGCAAGGCGCACTTGCCGAAGCAAGCATTCCCGCAAGAAGAACTTCTTGTTCGGCGTCCAATCCTAACCCAAGCGTGTTCTTAATGCAACAACCTATGCAAGTAAGGGAAACCTATGCAAATATGGGTTGCCCCATGATTAGCAACGGCTGTGCAAGGGCTTCGCAATTCCGTTGCCTCGCCACAACCGCATTTTGCCAACCTGCAACCGTTTGCAACACAAGCAACGATTGCCCTATGTATAGGGACGCGTGCAAATTGCGCAAACAGCTTGAAATGCAAACCTCAGCGCAAAATGACGCAAAGGACGCAAAGTATGAATTGCGCAAGGAAGTGGAAGTTCTTCGCAACCAAGTGCAAAAATACAATGAAACCTTTGAGGCAAACGAAGCGTTAACAAAAGAAGTTGCAAGGCTTCACGATCAAATTGCTTACCAAATTGCGAAAGAAGAAGATGCAAAGCAAGCAATTGAAGAACTTAAGCAAGAAATAGCCAATCTTGAGGCATTAGGCGAACAAAACGGTGCGCTTAATGAGGAAATTGCAACTCTTAAAGAAGAACTTGCCACACAGGAAGAGGCTTTTGCCACAAACGCAGAAGAACTAAAGAAAGAAATTGAAGCGTTGCAACGCGAAATTGAGAACTTGCTTCAAGCATTGGCAGAAGAAGGAATCCGTCCGCTAACAATGGACGAACTTCGTGAAGAAATTGAAAGGCTTAGGGCATTAATTAACGCGCAAGCCGAAGTTCAAAAGCAAGCAGGCGAAATTATTACAAACCTTCGTGCCGAAATGAATAAACTTAAAGCCTGCCCACTCGTTTCTGAGGACGGCAAGGTGAATGAAGAAGTTCAAAACGAAATCGCAGGGCTTCGTGAACAAATCGCACAGCAAACGGCAACTCAAGAATCCGCACGCAAACTTAACGAAGAACTTTCAAAGCAAATTGAAAGACTACTTAAGCAACTTGGCTTAAGTGAGGACGCGGAAAACGATGCTTTACGCGCTGAAATTGAAGCACTTAAAGCACAGCTTGGCGAACAAGGCGAAGAAGCCCGCGAAAATGCTGAAATCGCAGAACTTCTTAATGAAATTGAAAACCTTTACGAACAAGTTTGTGATAAGGAAGAAGAACAAGCTATAGCGGTTCTCACAGAGGATGCAGTTAAGCAGGCACAAGCCGAACTTCAAGAAAAAATTGATGCACTTCAAAACGAAGTAGACGCGCTTAAAGCTAAGGCAGAAGGCGAAGTGGCACTTCTTGAAAATTCAAAAATTGAAGAACTTATTGCAGAAAACGAAAATCTTAAGAACCAACTCGTTTCCCAAGCGGATCAAGCTAACGAGGCTTTGCGCCTTGAAGTGCTAAGCGCGGCGCAAGAAGAAGCTAACATTGCTATAGACGCTTTGAAAGCGGAAATCGCAACACTTCAAGAAGAACTTGATAGGCTTCGCGCGCAACTTGGCGAATACGAAACTGGCAACGAAGTAAGCGAAGTTCTTCGTGGCGAAATAGACGGTTTGCGCACAGTGATTGAAACTCTTAACACTCAGCTTGATATTGTTAATGCTGATAAAGATCAAGCGTTAAAGGAAATTGAAGCACTGAAAGAACAAATTCAAGATGCCAAGGATACCGCAGATAGCGAAAACGAAGAATTGCGCCAAGAAATTGAACAGCTTCAAGAACAAATTGAGGACGGGGCAATCCAAAAGGTTATGACGCTTTCACGCCAAGATATTCTTGATCATTGTTCAGAAATGTGCAACGATCCTCGTTTCCCTGTTGCACCGAGAAACCTTGAGCAAACAGACGAACTTCCCGATTTCTTACTATGCGGTGAAAGATCATTCGCCCTTATGTTTGAACATAATGACTTAGTGTTCAGGTTCATTCTTCGTATGGACGCAGACACAGCAAGGAATTACAGCGAAAAACATGTTATTGAACGCGCACCCGCACCCTCAAGCGGTGAATGGTTTAGCGTACTTGTAGACGGTTCGTTTGCAAGCAAGCAAGAAGTTTACGCGCTTCTTGAAGCAAGCTACTTCTTTACATACTATAAGTTCGTTCGCCAAAGCGATGACGGCGGAACAGCGAAAGACGAGCAAGAATTCATTGAATTTGAAATCAAGCGCGCCGCACCGGATATTGATGCTTGTTCAGCAATAGCAGAACAAGAATATCAATCCGCACTTGAACGCTACAAGGCAAGAACATATTCTAACTTTATCTTAAAGCGCAAAGATATCACAGCATATATGCGCGGATTGGGTAATCCTGAAATAAGCGCGGTGGATCGCCCCAAGCAACCGCAATTACCTGCCTCAATCAAGCTAAACGGTAAAACATTTGCAATGCTTTATGCTATTGATGACGGCGTTCTTATGATAGTTCGCTTATCCCCAGCAGATGCCAAGGCGCTTGCGGAAAACCACCCCGAAATTTGCCGTGCAAGTTTCCCCAAGGGTTCACACTGGTACCACTTACCGATAGACGGTGCGTTCAAGAGCAGAGAAGCTGTGTACAGCGTTCTTGATTCCGCCCGCGAATTCGTGAATCAAAAAGAACAAGGCAAAACCGCAGCGCAAAAGGCAATGACGATTAAACGCCCCGAATAAGTTAAATTAAAAAAGCCACCTGAAAGGGTGGCTTTTTTAAAGGGCATAGGGCATAGGGGTGGAATCTAAATCTCATTATTAATAGTGAAACGAGAAACATGAAACGAGAAACATGGTGGAATCTAAATCTCATTATTAATTAATCCACAATTCTGCATTCTGAATTCTTAATTCTGAATTAAAAAATTCCACCCCTATGCCCTAAACCCTATGCCCTATGCCCTCAAAAAAGCACCGCTTTCGCGGTGCTTTTTTAGTCGTCTTCGCTTTGCTTTTGCTTCGCGCCTACCTTATCAAGGGGGTAGGTTTTAAATTCGTAAGAACCGTCTTTCCCTTCTATTTTCACTTTAACTTGTTGCTTTAAAATGTCGTGCGAGATTACTATGCCCATGCCGTCTGGCGTATCTGCCTTGGAATTAATCTTGGGCATTTTTTTGAACATTTCTTGATAGTAAGGGTGTTCGTAACGCAAACAACACATAAGTTTTCCGCAACAACCGCTAATTTTTTGGGGGGATAGGGAAAGCCCTTGCAGTTTTGCCATTTTAATTGTTACCTTATCGTAATCATTCAAATGCGTTATGCAACAGCAGGGGCGTCCGCAACTGCCAAGCGCACCGCGCAGTTTAATTTCGTCTCTTTCATAAATTTGCCTAAGTTCAATGCGCACACGGAAAACATTTGCTAAATCCTTAACCAAATCTCTAAAATCAACCCTGCCGTCTGCGGTAAAATGAATTATCACTTTACTGCGATCAAGGGTATATTCCGCATCGGCAACTTTCATTGAAAGCCCGTGTTCTAAGCATTTTTCAGTGGCAGAGGCAATAAGTTCGCCTCTTTCAGAAAGGTTTTTTTCGTGGCGCGCATCGTCTGCGGGGGTTGCTTTGCGCAAAACGGGCTTTAAGGGTGGCACGATTTCCTTATCGGAAACTTCTTTGTTTGCAAACGCAACTTTGCCGTACTCAATTCCGCGTGAGGTTTCCACCACCGCGTGATCTGAATCGGTAAAATCTATGCCGATAGGATCAAAGTAATAAACCTTTGAACCTGTTCTAAATTTAATTCCAACAACTATTGCCATATTTCCTCACTTTAAGGAATCCGCTTTCCTTTGCGTTTTGCGGAAGTTTTATATGTTCCTTAACTTATATTTTGATTCAAGAATTTCAAACAGCAACCCCTCGCCCACGGTTAGGGGGGAAATGTTTGATTGAAGTTTTTGCCTTGCTTTCGCACAGGATAAAAGCGACATTGCCACCGAAGCGGAAGAAAAGCCGTTTGCAAGCACATTGATATCATATTCCCTTTCGCATATCAGCTTAAGGTTTGCGCGGGAAGCTATTTTTAATATATCACCGAGAACCACTTCCAAGAAATCAAGAAACAACGAAATGTTTTCTTTTTCAAAGGCAGGCGATTTTATAAACGAAGCTATATCCGAAGATTTTTTGCAATTAGAAAGCATATTAAACGCTTCATTTAGCATTTCTTGCGCGTTTGGTTCAAGAAGTTTTTTTTCGTAATCCTCTTTTAAATTGCTTGCGATATAAATCTTTTCCGCGCGCGAAAGAATCGTTTTAAGCATTCTGCCGTCTGATTTAGCAAGCAAAACAATCACGCAACCTTTGGGCGGTTCTTCATAAATTTTTAAAAGTTTATTTTGAACTTGAGGGCTTAATGTGTGCGCGTTATCAATAAAATAAATCTTAGTGTCGCTTTCGTAACCCTTAATATAGGTATCGTCTATTAGTTTTTCGGAATCCTTAACCGTGAATTTAGAGTTTTGATTAAGAAACTTTATGTCTTGGTGGTTATCGGATAAAACCTTTTTGCAAACAAGGCATTCACCGCAACCGCCGTTTTTGCACAGGATATCCACGGCAAAGCTATAAGCCTTTTCGCGCCTTAAAATATCGTCCTCACAGAATATAATGTAAGCGTGAGAGTCCATTTTCATTTAACCGCACCCCTTTCTCTAAGCGCGCTTAAAATCTTTTCAAATGTTTCATTTTTATTATTGCAAGGCACAATCTCAACAATGCTTTTATCGTTTTGGGCAAGTTCCTTAAAGCCTTGGTACACAAGGGAATGAAAGCTGTCAGCTTCCTGTTCCATTCTATCACCGCTTACGGTTGTACCGCTTTGCTTGCGCCATGAGTTAAGCGGATTCATATCCAAAAAAATAGTTATATCGGGCATTCTGTTTAAAGCAAATTTGTTTATTTCTAAAACTGTGCTTAGCCCTAATCCGCGTGCCTTGCCCTGATAGGCAAGCGAACTTGCGATAAACCTATCCGTTATCACGGTTTTGCCCTCGTTAAGCAGGGGCAGGATTTTGCTGAAAAAATGATCTGCACGCGCTGTGGCAAAAAGATAGGCTTCCACAAGCGGTGGCACAGTTTCGCCCTCGTTAAGCAAAAGCCCCCTGATTTTTTCGGCAAGTTCAGTACCCCCCGGTTCTCTTGTGAACACGGCGGATTGGTTGGTTTTTTGCATATATTCTTTTAAAAGGGCAAGCTGGGTGGATTTACCTACCCCCTCACAGCCCTCAAGGGCAATAAAAATACCTTGTTTTTCTGAATTTGCCATACTCTTTATTTTACCACAAAAATCTTATTAAAACAAAGCCCGAATAAATTATCTTTATTTTCATGAATAAAATCCGCCGTTTCCTTGGTGATAATATCACCGCCGAAGATAAAAGGCACCCCTGGGGGATATAATCCGATTTCATTTATCGCCACGCGCCCGATTGAATCACTAATATCCTTAGCCTCAAATTCCGCACGGCAAGCGCTTAAATCAAGGCGTTTTACCTCTTCGGATAAACTTCCAAAATCCTTAATTATTCCTTCATTCTGAATTCTGAATTCTGAATTCTGAATTGGTTTTGAATTCTTAATTATTTTAAACACTTTTCCTAAGTGTTTAAAATTAAACGGCGTAACTATAAACACGATTAAATCTCTATAAACCGCCTCGGCGAAAATTCCTTTTTCCTCAAGATATTTGGCGGTTTCTTTTGCGTTTTTACATTTTATCACAAGGCGGGAAAAGTCGTCTGTTTTTAAAATTTCAAAATCTTTTAAGCCCTCTAAGTTTTTACCAAACTTATCAAGCGCGGTTTTAATCTTTAAATAATACTTTTCGCCGTTTTTATAAAAATCCTCTGAGGCGCGTTCTAAAGATAGCATAACAGGATATTGGGGGCTTGTGGAATGGATTTCATTCAGCGCGTTATGCACGGCAGGCGCGAACTTATCTTTAAAGTGAAGCATTGCACCGCCTGTAAGCACGGGAAGTGTCTTGTGGGCGGAATGCACCGCAATATCAGCGTAGCTTACGGCAGAATCAGGCAAAAGGCTTGAAAAAGCAAAATGCGCCCCGTGGGATTCGTCCACAATAACCGTAAGGCTTCCCCTTAATAAAAAATCGGCAGATTCGGAAAATGCAAGATTTCCGAAGTAATCGGGCGAAGTCAAGAATAACACGGTTGCCCCTGTTTCTTCCAAAGCCTTATTGATATTATCTAAATCTTTTACATAAAAAGCCTTAATCCCGTAAAGCCTTACCGCAGAAAACGCAGATTTGTGGCAATTTCCTGCAATAAGCACGGTTTTATCCCTTACCGTATAAAGGGCAATATGAACCGCCGTTGTGCCACCGCCCGTAATGTAAACCGAATTCTCTGCGCCGTAAATTTCACTAATCCGCTTTTCACTTTTCAAAATCACACCTTGCGGATTCAAAAGATTATCCGAAAAGATAAGTTCAGTAATATCCTCATTATTAAGAACCCCGCTGTGGGCGGGGGTGTGGAATGAAATGTGGTTTTTGTGTTTTTTAATAGATTTTGAAAGCATATTGATTAGGGTGCAGGTTGCAGGTTGCAGGATACAGGGTTGGATTCTAAATATCATTATTAGTTAATTAATCCATAATTCTGAATTCTGAATTCTGAATTCTGAATTAATCCTAATCCCTTGTCCCTTGCCCCTTTTCTGGTTTCATAGTTGGGAAAAGCAGAACATCTCTAATTGAAGCGGAATCGGTTAAAAGCATAACCATTCTGTCTATCCCTATTCCCAAGCCACCTGCGGGGGGCATACCATATTCAAGGGCGGTAACATAATCTTCGTCCATCATTTGCGCTTCGTCATCGCCTGCCTCGCGTGCTTTGGCTTGCTTTTCAAAGCGTTCGCGTTGATCGGCAGGATCATTCAGTTCGCTGAAAGCGTTGCCCATTTCGCGCCCGTAAATAAAAAATTCAAACCTTTCCGTAAGCCTCTTATCACTGTTTTTCTTTTTGGCAAGAGGGGAAACTTCCACAGGATAATCAATAACAAAGGTGGGTTCAATCAAATGCTGTTCCACTTTAACCTCAAAAAGTTTGTAAAGTGCTTCGCCCCATGTGGTTTTTTTATTGAGTTCCACACCTGCGTTTTTTGCACCTTCGTGGATTTTATCCATGTTCTTTGTTTTCATGAAATCCACGCCTGTGTGCTGTTTTACAAGTGAAGCCATAGAAACCCTTTTCCATTTGCCCGATAAATCAATTTCAGTGCCTTGGTAGTTAATCTTTCTTGTGCCAAGCACGGTGTCCAAGCAGTATTTAAACAGTTCTTCGGTTATATCCATCATGTCGTTATAATCTGCGTACGCTTCGTATAATTCCATGGCTGTGAATTCGGGATTGTGCTTAATACTCATGCCCTCGTTTCTAAAAAGCCTGCCCATTTCGTAAACCTTTAAAAAACCGCCCACAAGCAAGCGTTTTAAGTAAAGTTCAGGCGCGATTCTTAAGTACATATTTAAATCAAGCGTGTTGTGGTGCGTTATGAACGGCTTAGCGTTCGCACCGCCCAAAATCGTGTTAAGCACAGGGGTTTCAACCTCAATAAAGCCCTTGCTGTTTAAAAACGCACGAATCGCGCTGATTATTTGCGATCTTTTTATAAATGTGTCCTTAACATCGGGGTTAACAATTAAA
>WQYD01000002.1 GCA_009781445.1 Bacillota bacterium
CACATCGACGGGGAGGTTTGGCACCTCGATGTCGGCTCGTCACATCCTGGGGCTGAAGTAGGTCCCAAGGGTTCGGCTGTTCGCCGATTAAAGTGGCACGCGAGCTGGGTTCAGAACGTCGTGAGACAGTTCGGTCCCTATCCATCGTGGGCGTAGGATATTTGAGAGGAGCTGCTCCTAGTACGAGAGGACCGGAGTGGACGTACCTATGGTGCATCAGTTGTCGTGCCAACGGCACAGCTGGGTAGCGAAGTACGGACGGGATAAGCGCTGAAGGCATCTAAGCGCGAAACCCTCCTCAAGATTAGATATCCCATATAGTAATATAGTAAGACCCCTTGAAGACCACAAGGTTGATAGGTCGGGTGTGTAAGTATAGAGATATATTAAGCTGACCGATACTAATAGGTCGAGGGCTTAATCAAATTCAATTATTTGAAATCTGATTAGCCAAAATTAAAATGATAATAACGCAAGAACGATAAAATTTAATTTCTCAGCTTCTTTTAAATGCCCTTTTTGTAAAGCCTAATCCGCTTTTTAAAAGGCAAGTGTTATCCTTGGCTCAATGTGTAGCTGTGAATGTGTTGTTTCACAATATATTCATTCATTCCGGTGATGATGGCGAAGGGGTTCCACCTGTTCCCATTCCGAACACAGAAGTTAAGCCCTTCAGCGCCGATGGTACTTGGTTGGAGACGACCCGGGAGAGTAGGACGTCGCCGGTTTTTTATTCCCTAATAGCTCAGTCGGTAGAGCATGCGGCTGTTAACCGCAGGGTCGTTGGTTCGAGTCCAACTTGGGGAGCCAAAAATAGCCTCGTTTTAGCAAAACGGGCGCATTTTCAGTTAAGGAATCACTGAATAAAAACGATTGCTAATTAACACAAAAGGAGCAAAATTATGGTAACGGCATATGATGTTGTAAACGGTTTCTCAATAGCATTTATGGTTTTGATGGTGCTGTTTTCTATTGCCATGATTATCATTGTGGCTTTGCAAGAGGGCGGTAACGCTAACCTTGGTGCTGTGTCAGGATCTTCGGAATCATTTTTCGGCAGAAACCGCGCAAAAACCATGGATGCAAAGTTCAAAAGATGGACAATGATAGTGGGTGCAGGAATACTCATTTCGTCTATAGCTCATTTTGCGTTATACCTTGTGCGCGAGAATCTTTAAACAAACCGCGCCCAAAGAATGAATTAACAAAAAAGGCTATTTATATAGCCTTTTTCTGTAAGAACAGCCTGCCAAAATGCAAAATTAATATGAAGGAAATAGCGTCAAACAAAAAAGCAAGGCATGATTACTATATTGAGGAATCTATAGAGGCGGGCATTAGCCTCTTGGGTAGCGAGGTTAAAAGCCTGCGCCTTGGCAATGTAAACCTTAAGGACAGCTATGCGGTTATTAAGGATAACGAAATCTTTCTAATCGGCGCGCACATTTCGCCCTATAAAATGGGAAGCCACTATAACCCCGATCCAAGGCGAATGCGCCGTTTGCTTCTTCACAAAA
Source organism: Bacillota bacterium (assembly GCA_009781445.1). Classification (GTDB taxonomy): domain Bacteria; phylum Bacillota; class Clostridia; order Christensenellales; family DTU072; genus WQYD01. Next base: position 1,518 of record WQYD01000002.1, read on the forward strand.
GCGAAATCCTAAAGCTAAAATCTAAAGTAAATGAAAAGGGTTACACGCTTGTGGTAACAAGGCTTTACTTTAAAGATGCGCTTGTGAAAGCAGAACTTGGGCTTGCAAAAGGAAAAGAGGGCAGAGATAAACGCAAAGATATCCAAGAACGCGATGAAAAGCGCGAATCAGAGAGGGCGATAAAGGAAGCGTACGCTAAAGGCGGAAGATAGAAAGTACGAAGTACGAATTATGGAATAATTCAGAATTCAGAATTCAGAATGCAGAATGAAGGATTCTAAATCTCATTACTATATATCCACCATTGTGCGCTGTGCGTTGTGCGCTGTGCGCTGAAATACCAACTAACAAAGGAAATAACTTATATGAAAAAATTAGGAACAAAATGTTTGCAAGCAGGCTATACGCCTAAGAACGGTGAAGCAAGGGTTACGCCTATCGTTCAATCCACCACATTCTTTTACGAAACGCCTGAAGAAATGGCGGATTTGTTTGATTTAAAGAAATCGGGATACTTTTACACGCGAATCGGTAACCCAACTAACAATGTTTATGAAGAAAGGCTAACCGCACTTGAGGGGGGCGTTGCCTCGCTTGCCACGAGTAGCGGAATGGCAGCCACCACGCTTGCTGTGCTAAATGTGTGCGAAGCAGGTAGCAATATCTTATCTTTAAGCGCGATTTACGGCGGTACATATAACTTATTTAATGTTACACTGCGCCGACTCGGCATTGATTGCCGTTTCTTTACGCCAAGCGCAACGGAAAAGGAAATTGAGGCACTTATTGATAAAAATACCAAACTTATTTTTGCCGAAAGCCTTGCAAACCCCGCTATCACCGTTCCCGATTTTGAAATGATTGCAAAAATCTGCAAAAAACACGGAATCTTGTTTATGGTTGATAACACCCTCACAACCCCGATAATCTGCCGTCCCTTTGAATGGGGCGCAAATGTGATTGTCCATGCTTCCACAAAGTATCTTGACGGGCATGCCACAAGCGTGGGCGGTGCAATTGTGGACGGCGGTAATTTTAATTTCCTTGGAAATAAGAGGTATCCGCTTTTTAACGAACCCGATAACAGCTATCACGGGCTTGTCTTTGCAAGAGATTGCGGTAATATGGCGTTCGCAATAAGGGCAAGAGTTATCGGCATGAGGGATATCGGGGCGCAAATGGCACCTCAGAATGCGTTTTTAACCTGCCTCGGCATGGAAACACTGCACCTTAGAATGCCACGCCATAGTGAGAACGCTTTGGCTGTTGCAGAGGTTCTTAAGGGGCATAAAGCGGTTGAATGGGTTAAATACGCGGGGCTTCCCTCAGACGAATACTATCCGCTTGCAAAAAAATACTTTGATAACGCTTATGCTTCGGGCATGATTGCGTTCGGAATCAAGGGCGGAATCCCTTCCGCGTCCAAATTCCAACGCGCGCTTAAACTTTTGGCGATTGTAACGCATATCGCGGATAGCAGAAGTTCGGTTCTTCACCCCGCTTCAACCACGCACCGCCAGCTTTCAAAGGAAGATTTAAAAAAGGCAGGCATTCCCGAAAACCTTGTTAGGCTTTCAATAGGAATTGAAGATAAGGAAGATATCATTGCAGATATCTTGCAAGCACTCAACGAATCACAGAAATAAGAATAAAACTATGCCAATAATTATACCAGAAGATATACCCGCATTTAAAATTCTTGCAGATGAGAATGTGTTTGTAATGCCGTATGAACGCGCTGTGGCGCAGGATATTAGGCCTATTGAGATTGCAATCCTTAACCTGATGCCCACCAAGATTGAAACCGAAACTCAGCTTATCAGGCTTCTTGCAAATACACCGTTGCAGGTTAATTTAACACTTATCCAAACTGCCACTTACAAGCCCCAAAATGTGGCGGAAGAGCATATGGAAAGGTTTTACACCACATTTAGCCAAATTAAGAACAAGAAGTTTGACGGAATGATAGTTACGGGTGCGCCTGTGGAAACCATGGAATTTGAAGATGTGCGGTATTGGGACGAACTCAAAGAGGTTCTTGATTTCGCGCGCGAAAAGGTAACAAGCACGGTTTTTATTTGCTGGGGCGCGCAAGCGGCGATGTACCGCTACTACGGAATCGGGAAATCCGCCTTTAAGAAAAAACTCTTCGGGGTTTTTGAAAACACGGCGCACACCCCTTACGAACCGCTTTTAAAGGGGCTAAACGATTCATTCTTCATTCCTCATTCGCGTTATACCGCGGTAGACGAAAAGGCAGTGCTTGCCCACAAAGATATAGAAGTTCTTGCCACAGGCAAGGAATGCGGTATTAGCATAGCAAAATCAAAGGACAACAGCGCGTTTTTCTTTTTCGGACACTCTGAATACGATAGGGAAACCCTTGGCGGGGAATATTTCAGAGATAAGAAAAAGGGCATGAAAACCGCCCCGCCCAAAAACTATTTTGCCGATAAAAAGGAAAAAAGCATAAATATGACATGGAACAGCACAGGGAATCTTCTTTTTTATAATTGGCTTAACCATTATGTTTATCAGGTTACCCCGTTCGCGTTATAACGCCTTACGCGTCTTTTTGGCTAAATTCCGTCTTTTTATAGCTTGCTAATGTAGCCCCACTACACCTAAAGCTATAAAAAGCCAAAATTATATCTCAAAAATACACCGTAAGCATTTGTTCAATTAGACGGATAAATAATATGAAAATAAACCGCATAGCAGTTACAAATTTTTTAAGCTATCCAAGAGCGCAAGCTGTGTTCGGGGATAGCTTAAATATTTTAAGCGGAAAAAATGCCACAGGCAAAACCAACCTTGCAGACGGCGTTTATTACTGTTCAATAGGGCGTTCAAGCAGGCATAATAAGGATAAAGAACTTATTAACTGGGATTCCAAAACAGGCGCAAGGGTTACCCTAACGCTTGAAAAGCGGTTTTCAAACCATGAGATAGATATTCATATAGATGCCTTTGGCAAAAAGCGCATTTTAATAGACGGTATGCCCATTAAAAGAATCGGCGAACTTATGGGTGTGCTTAATGTTGTGTTTTTCTCGCCCGAAGAAATCAAACTTATCAAGGAATCCCCTCAGGACAGACGGCGTTTTTTGGATATAAGCCTGTCCCAACAAAGCAAAAGGTATTTTTACGCACTTGTTAAATATAACAAATTGCTTGCGCAACGGAACAAGGTGCTAAAGGATTACAGCGGTAGCGAAAATTTAAAAAGCCTGCTTAATTTAATTGATCCTGAACTAATTAAAAACGCTTCGCTGATTATTTATGAACGCGCCAAATTTTTAAATGAACTTGAACCTATTGCTAAAGCTAAGCATACCGTGCTTACAGGGGGGCAGGAAGAACTTGCGCTTTCTTACGAAACCGAAGAAGTGCCTCTTGCAGAGGTTTCTCAAATTGAAACCGCCATTAAAGCCGTTTTTGAAAAAAACTTTTTAACGGACGCGCGCCGTGAATTCACAACCGCAGGCGCGCACAGAGATGATGTTAAAATCTCTGCAAACGGCATTGATTTAAGGAAATACGGCAGCCAAGGTCAGCAAAGAAGCGCGGTTCTTTCCTTAAAACTTGCAGAAATCGCCCTTTTTAAACAAAGAACGGGCGAATCCCCCGTGCTTATCCTTGACGATGTGCTAAGCGAATTAGACGGCGCGCGCCAAACCGCCCTGCTAAAAGCCACCGAAGGCACACAAACAATTATCACTGCCACCGATGCCACCCAAATCACCGCCCCCGCAAAGAGGTTTGTTGTTAAGGATAGGGATATTTATGAACAAAACCCCTAATAATTCACAAATCAACGGTTAAAAATATCACAAACTAACGGTTAGAATTGTAATAAATCAGCGGTTGAAGGGTTTTAGAGAATTTTGCTCTTTTATGCGCGCGATTTATTAATGCGCAAACACTGGAATTTTTTAAGACAATCAACTATAATTAAGCTATGAGCAAACAAAAGACCGCCCACACAATAATCCACGGCGATTGTCGCGAATTAAGCGTTTTGCCAAACAATAGCGTTGACTTGATAATTACATCACCGCCTTATTGGCAACTTAAAGATTACGGTGGTGATAATCAGATAGGTTTTAACGATACTTATGAGGAATATATCAATAACCTCAATGTTGCGTGGAAAGAATGCCACCGTGTTCTTGATGACGGCTGTCGCTTGTGCATAAATGTGGGAGACCAATTTGCACGCTCTGTTTATTACGGGCGATACAAGGTGATTCCGATTCACAGCGAAATAATTAGGTTTTGCGAAACGATCGGTTTTGATTTTATGGGACAGATAATTTGGCAGAAAACCACCACAACTAACACCACTGGTGGGGCGAGCATAATGGGTAGCTTCCCATATCCAAGAAATGGCATAATTAAGCTTGATTTTGAGTACATACTTCTCTTTAAAAAACAAGGAAACGCCAAAAAGCCCACTTTAGAGCAAAAAGAGGGGGCAAGAATGACTGTCGCCGAATGGAATTCTTACTTTACGGGGCATTGGAACTTCCCTGGGGCAAGGCAGGACGCGCACCTTGCGATGTTCCCCGAAGAACTGCCGAGGCGACTAATCAAGATGTTTTCTTTTCCGAACGAAACTGTGTTTGACCCATTTGCCGGAAGTGGAACAGTGGCAAAAGTAGCAAAAGAATTAGGGCGCAATTCGGTTAGTTGCGAAATAAACGAAGAATACATTCCGCTTATTGAAAAAAAGATAGGTTTAGATTTTTTCTCAGATATCCGCAACATCTCTGCCACATTGCCGTCATGTGCGGAGCTTGATGCAAAAATCGGCGAACTGCCGTACATCTTTACGGATGTCCATGAACTTGACAAAAAGACCGATGTTAAAAAAATGCCGTACGGTTCAAAGATTTCGGCGGACAGCGAGGCAAAACGCAAAGACCTTTTTAGCGTACGCAGAGTAATTTCCACGGAACTTTTGCAACTAAATAACGATGTTGTCGTTAAGCTAATCGGGGTGAAAAGCGATGAAAGCAATGCCGCAGAGGCAGTTAGGTTTTTGAGCGATAAATTTAAAGGCAAGCGCGTGTTTTTGAAGCATGACGCGGTAAAATATGACAGTGAAAACCATTTGCTCGCATATCTTTACCTTGAAAACAAGACTTTTATTAACGCGCATCTTTTGAAGTTTAAATTTGCTCATGTGGACGATTCTGTGCCTTTTGGGCTTCTGCAAAAGTTTAATAGCTTAAGATACGGAGGGATGTAATATGGCAAAAGAATGGATATTAAACAGCGTAATGAATCGCTTTCAGCTAAATTTTAAGCGCAATGTGGGCGCAACGAGCGAAGAAATAAGGAAATGTTCGCCCAAGACGCTGTCCGAGTGGGAAGAATATTATTTTAAAAATGTTTATCCAAGAGAACACCTTGAGGAGCTTGGCAAAAAGCTGTATGTAAAAATAACCGAGGTTGTGCAAGCGGAGATTGGGAGTGTTTCAGAGCAAGAATGCGTAGATTACATGAAAAACCTTGTAATAAACAGAACATTTGATGGATATACCACCGAAATATCAACCGTGTACGGGCAACTTGAGGGTGCGCTTGGAGTAGAGATTAAGCCCGCGCCAGACAAGTGGGACAGGCTATACAATGTTGATTTTTTTATAGAAATAAACGGCAAGTATATAGGGTTGCAGATTAAGCCTTTGGCAACAGGCACGCAACTTCCGCAAATATTTAAGGAGCGTTCTTTGCAAGAAAAAACTCACAAGGAATTTACTTCGGCGTTCGGTGGCGGAGTTTTTTATGTCTTTTCCACAAAAATTGACGGAAAAAAAGAAATAACCAACAGCAGTGTAATTCAAGAAATTGCAGTGGAAATCAGCCGTTTAAAGCAACTATAATCAAGCTATGGATAATCAAAAAACCGCGCACGCGCCTATGGAATTTGTGATTGAGAAAAAGAGGGAATTAGCAGGGGCGATAAAGATTGAGGGGATAGATGCTAACGGTATCTATCAGCTTTTGGCAGTTCCGCAGGATAATGCTATGGGCGATTATTGTTTGCCGTGCTTTAAATTTGCGGGGCAGTTTAAAAAATCCCCCATGGAAATTGCAAAGGAAATTGCGGAAAGTTTTAATAAAAACAACGGCGGTTTGGCTTGCGCTGAGGCGGTTAGCGGGTATGTTAATTTTAAATACGATAAATTTAGCTTAGCAAACGAAACTTTAAATAAGGTTTTTAAAGAGGGCGGGGATTTTGGAAGTATTGGTATCGGTGGCGGGCGCACGGTAATTATTGATTACAGTTCCATAAATATTGCAAAACCATTTCATATCGGACACCTTTCCACCACGGTTATCGGCGGTGCGCTTTATAGGATTTATAAAAAGGCAGGCTTTAACGCATTCGGAATTAACCACCTCGGCGATTGGGGTACGCAATTCGGCAAGCTGATTTCCGCATTTAAAATGTGGGGCGACAGGGTAGCCCTTGAAAAGCGCGGGGTGGATTATTTAACCGAACTTTATGTGAAATTCCATGCGGAAGCAAAAATTAACCCCTCTCTTAATGATGATGCGCGCAAATATTTCAAACAGCTTGAGGACGGCGAAGCGTACGCAACTAACCTTTTTAACGAATTTAAGGAAATAACGCTTGAAAAAGTGAAGGAAATTTATACAAAACTTGATATTTCCTTTGATAGCTATAACGGCGAAGCGTTTTATAATGATAAAATGCAACCTGTTCTCAATGAACTTGAGGAAAAAGGCTTGCTTAAGCTATCAGAGGGGGCAAAAGTGGTGGATTTGGATGCGTTCGGAATGCCCCCCTGTCTTCTTGTGAAAGAGGACGGCGCAACCCTCTATGCTACGCGTGATTTATCAGCGGTATTTTACCGCAAAAATTCGTACAATTTTTATAAATGCCTTTATGTGGTGGCGTATCAGCAGAATCTGCACTTTAAGCAATTTTTTAAAGTGGTGGAACTTATGGGCAAGGATTGGGCAAAAGATTTGGTTCATGTTCCGTTCGGCATGGTTTCGCTTGAAAGCGGTGCAATGTCTACCCGTGAGGGCAATGTGGTGAAGCTAACCGATGTGCTGGAACAATCCGTTTCAAAAGCGTACGAAATTATTAAGGAAAAGAACGCGGGGCTTAAAGATAAAGAACGCGTGGCAAAAGAAGTGGGCGTGGGCGCGGTGGTGTTTTTCGCGCTAAGCAATAATAGGATTAAAGATATTGTGTTTAGTTATGACAAGGTGCTGAATTTTGACGGCGAAACCGCGCCTTATGTTCAGTACACAAACGCACGCGCAAGTAGCGTTTTAAGAAAACTGCCGAAAGCGGTTCTTGATAATCTTTCTGCGCCAATCACAAAAGGGGAATTTGAGGGCATAAATAACAAGGAAAGTGATTTGCTGATAAGCCTTATAGACAGATTCCCAAGTGTGATAAACGAAGTTCTTGAAAAATACGAACCAAGCATACTAACACGGCACTTAATAGACATTGCCAAAGCGTTTAACAAGTTTTATTACGAACACCGCATAATAAATGCAGAGGAAGCATTTATTAAACCCCGCGCCAAAATGGCTTACGCGGTAAACACCGTGTTAACCGAGGGGCTGAGGCTAATTGGAATTGCTTCGCCGAAAGAAATGTAATGCGATACGCGTATGCGTAACGCGTGAAACGAGAAACAAGAAACATGAAACATGAAGGAATCTAAATATCATTATAGAGAAGTACGAAGTACAAGGTACGAAGTACGAATTGTGGATTCTAAATCTCATTAAGATAAACTCTTAATAAAATAATTCCATAATTCTACATTCTGAATTCTGAATTCATAATTAAAAAATCATGATAGAAACACACTCTCACACTCAATTCTCTCAAGACGGCAAAATGACATTGCTTGATCTTGCCATGCACGCAATTAACCGCGGATATATCTATCTTGCGGTAACGGAACATTTGGATAAGGATTATCTTTTTTCAAAAAACGAAAAGGAAAAAAGCATAATTCAGCTTAATCTTGACGCTTACGAAAAGGAATTTAACAGAGTTAAAGGGCTTGCGGGCGATAAAATGTATCTTGCTTTTGGGGTTGAAGCAGGCTATTGCGCCGAAGCCACGCCGATTTATAATGAGATTTTTAGCAAATATAAGTTTGATATAATAATCAATTCCGTGCATTCGGTTAATTATATTGATGCGTATTTCAGCGCAATGAACAGCGAAACCAAGAAGGACGAATTTTATATTGCTTATCTTAAAACCGTGCTTGACAGCGTGAAAGCCCCGTATGAATGGGACATTTTGGGGCATCTTGGCTACCCTTCGCGTTATGTTAGCTATAAGGATAGCAGGATTTATTACTCTGCCACAAAGCCGTTGATAGACGAAATTTTAACTGAAATGATTAAGCGTGGTAAAACGCTTGAAATAAACGCGAAATCAGACGGTGGCGGAATGCTACCCGAAAAAGAAGTTTTGGCAAGATATAAAGAACTTGGCGGAACGGAACTTTCATTCGGTTCAGATGCCCACCACCTTAGCCGTCTTGGTGAGGGCTTTGGCAAAGCGTCCGAACTCGCAAAATCCCTCGGCTTTACGCATTGGAACATATTCAAGGGAAGAAAAAAAGAAAAGGTGGCAATATAGCCCCGCACGCAGTACGATTATGGAAAAAATAATAGAAATTAAAGATTTATCTTTTTCATACCGCAGGACGGGGGATTCTGCGCATTCTGCGCTTAGAGACGAGAGACGAGAGACGAGAGACGAGATAAGGAATGATAACAATATAATTACGAATGACGACTTACGACTTACGAATGATAGAGGTATCAATAATGATTCTATAAATCAAAATTCACCGCCTCTCGTCTCTCGTCTCTCGTCTCTCGTCTCTAATCCCTGCCCCGTAAGGGGCGTCAAAAACATTAACCTCACCATACAAAAAGGCGAATACCTTGTGATTTTGGGGCGGAACGGTAGCGGAAAATCCACCCTTGCCAAACTTATTAACGGTTTTTTAGTTCCGCATAGGGGTAGCGTTACGGTAAACGGCATTTTAACTTCGGATAATAAAAGGGGCTATGAGCTAAGAAGTTCGGTGGGCATGGTTTTTCAAAACCCCGATAACCAAATGGTGGCGTCCAGCATTGAGGATGATGTGGCTTTCGGGCCCGAAAACCTTGGCGTGCCAAGGGAAGAAATCAGACGGCGCGTGGATTACGCACTTAACGCCACAGGCATTACGGAATTAAAAGATAGACCGCCTAACAAACTTTCGGGCGGGCAGAAGCAACGCGTGGCGATAGCTTCTGTGCTTGCCATGCTTCCAAAAGTTTTGATTCTTGACGAAGCGACAGCAATGCTTGATCCAAGGGGGCGCGAAGAAGTTTTAAGCGCGGTTGAACGGCTAAATAAGGAAGAGGGCATAAGCGTAATAAATATAACGCATTATGTTAGCGAAGCTGTTAAAGCGGATAAAGTCGCGGTATTGCATAACGGCGAAATTGTGGCATACGGCACACCGAGAGAGGTGTTTTCGGATGCCCAAATGCTTGAAACGGCAGGGCTTGTGTTGCCAATTCCTACCGCAACGGCAAGTGCGCTTGGATTATCTGTTTGTTTAACGAACGAAGAACTGTGTGATTTAATTCAGAATTCAGAATTCAGAATTCAGAATGAAGGAAATATTGATAATAATTCCACCCCTATGCCCTATGCCCTATGCCCTATGCCCTCACCTATTCCCTCAATAAAGGCTTCAAGCCTTTCCCACACCTATTCCCCCAAATCCCCCCACGAACAAAAGGCGTTAAAAGAAGTTTCGTTTGAGATTTGTGAGGGTGAAGTGGTGGGGTTGATTGGTTCAACTGGTAGCGGAAAATCCACTCTTGCCATGCACCTTAACGGGCTTATTAAATTGCAAAGCGGTGAACTAAGTTCGGCGGGGGTTGATTTGGCGGTTAAAAAGCCTGATTATAAAAAACTTCGTTCCTCTGTGGGAATGCTGTTTCAATACCCCGAATATCAGCTTTTTGCTAACACGGTGCTTGAAGATGTGTGCTTTGCGCCTTTAAATTTCGGCAAAACAAAAGAAGAGGCTTTGGCTGTAGCCAAAAATGCCATTGAACTTGTGGGGCTAAATTACGAGGATATTAAGGATAAATCCCCCTTTGAATTATCGGGCGGGCAAAAAAGGCGCGTGGCGATTGCGGGGGTAATTGCTTCCGAACCCAAAATTTTGATTCTTGACGAACCCACCGCAGGGCTTGATCCCATAGGGAAGCGCGAAATTCTAAATTTAATTCTAAAGCTGAAAGAAACATTTTGCAAAACAATAATAATAATCAGCCATAATATGGACGAAATCGCGGAATACACGAACCGCGTTTTGGTTCTGTCGCACGGCGAACTTATAAAAGACACCACACCGAGGATTTTATTTTCAAACGAAGAAAACCTTTCGGGCACAGGGCTTAACCTGCCAAGCACGGCAAAAATTGCGTCTGTTTTAAGAGAAAAGGGCATTGAGGTGGGAACGCCGTTGACTCTGAAAGAGTTAATTCAGAATACGCATTCTGCGTTTAGAGACGAGAGACGAGAGACGAGAGACGAGATAAGGAATAATAATATAATTACGAATGACGACTTACGACTTACGAATGATAGAGGTATCAATAATGATTCTATAAATCAAAATTCACCACCTCTCGTCTCTCGTCTCTCGTCTCTCGTCTCTAATAAATCGCCCAATCCACCAAAGAGAGGTAACGGCAAATGAACAGAGATGTTACCTTCGGGCAGTATTATCCTAAAAATTCTTTCGTACATAACATTGATCCGCGTGTGAAGATTGTTTTAGTAATTGCTTACATGGCAGGGGTATTTGTGGCGAAAACGCTGTGGGCGTATATTCCTGTGGCGGTGTTTCTTGCGCTTGCGGTGGCTTTTTCAAGAGTTCCCCCGCTTAAAGTGCTTGCAAGCATAAAGGGAATTTTAATTCTTGTGCTGTTTACTTCTATAATGAATGTGTTTTTCAACACTCATGGCGAACCGCTTATAACGCTTGGGCGCATTAAAATCACCGAAGGCGGTGTGCTTATTGCCATGCAACTTTCATTAAGATTGGTGTTTTTGGTGTGCGGTACTGCGGTTCTCACGCTAACAACCACCCCCACAGGCATAACCACGGGGCTTGAAAGCCTGCTTAGCCCCCTTAAAATCGTGCGCTTTCCAGTGCAGGACATTGCAATGATAATGAGTATTGCTTTAAGATTTATCCCGATTTTATCCGAAGAAACCCAAAAAATAATCCTTGCGCAAAAGGCACGCGGTGCAAATTTTGAACGCGGTGGAATCATAAAGCGCGCACGCGCACTTATCCCTGTGCTTATTCCGCTTCTCGTTTCAGCATTCAGGCGTGCGGAAGAACTTGCGCTTGCAATGGATGCCCGTTGCTATAATGCTACCCCCAAAAGAACTCGCCTCAAGGAATTGAAACTCAGTTTTAGGGATTTAGTAGCCGTTATTTTAGTGGCAGGATTAATTGTTAGTGTAGTATTCCTTAACGGCTACTAAAAAACTACAGGCTGTTGATAAAGCCCGTGATAGGCATAAAAAGCGGAACTTTGTACTCAGTCATGTACGCTTAAGTACAATCCTTCGCCCAAAAACCACGCTTTTTTGCCTCTGACAGGCTTTCTGAACAGCCTGACACCACCTTGCAGGCGCACTGAACAGCTGTTTAAAATATTCCTTATTGTTTAAAAATGAAAAACTTTTTTAAGTTCCGAAACCATAATTTTTGGTTTGATTGCAAACATTAGTATTATCGTAATAAACCCTAAGCCTGCAACCACCAAGGAAAAGCCGTCACTTTCGTCTACAAATCCGTAAATAATCATGTTTGCGATAAACGGAATAAAGGTTAAGAGAGATACGATAAACAGGTTTATAAGGTGTCTTCGGTACGGAACGGCGCAAAAAATGCAGTAAAGCGTGTAAATTGCCATAAGCATAAGGCAAAAAAGGAAGATAAGCGGTAAAACCACTATCGGAATAAGCATTGGGATTTCTACCACAGGGGTTAAAAGAATTGCCACTGCCGTAAGCGCGAATGTTTGCCCCAAAAGCCTGTGAGGCAAAAAGCGCGAACGGAAAAGGGTGAAGCGGATAGTGTAATAAAGATAGGCAAGCCCCACAAGCACATAGGGCGAATACCTAACGGTTTTGCTTACTGCCCCCTCTGCCACCAAAGCAATAGCAAAAAGAATCACCGCTGTAAGCGCGTAAATTTTATCAAATGCAGTTGTTTTTAATAGGTTTTTCATTTCTTTATTTCCTTTGTTCCTCAGCAGAGTGATAAGAAAACCCAAAAGTTTTATTTTATCTGATTATTTTAGGAATTTGTTATAGCCACTGCCTTGTTGAATACATTTTGTGATTCGCCGTAGGGTGGTAGACGAAATTTTGATTTTTTCACTTGGGTTATCGCGGGAAACTATGGCGGTTTGTTCCATAACCACTTTGTAAGTTGTGCCTGCCAAAAGAAGCTTCGCGGCTTGCAAGCGTTGCGCCATTAGGCAGATTTCTTTTTCAGAACAAATATCCGTGAGAAAAGCCTCAGCATCTTCCGCTGAGTTTAGCCTTGCAAATGTTTCGTAAAGTTCGTGAATCTTGTTATTCATTTTTCTATATTATGCGAAGTTGCAACTTGCTTGCAAGGGTTGCAACAAGCGTTATTCAAACAAGGAAGTAGGCAAGCATTGCCGAGGAAAGCAAGCTAAAGCGAAGTTTTCACAAATTTCAAAATTCATTTTGAAATTAACTTCCGATAGTTTATATCACACTCTGGTAATCAACCCGCTTAATTCTTTCAAAGAAACTGATTCCTTGGTATCTTAATATGACTCTGCCTGCAATGTTTTCAAACTTGCCTAACTGCCCTGCGTTTTGAGAATCTAAAGAACCGCCACGGTTATCGCCAAGGTAATAAAAATGCCCTGCGGGAATGGGTGTGCCATGGTTGAGTACAGGATCGCTTTCAGGTGTTGGCTTCGGACGCGCGTCATTAGCACCGTAAGGGCGTTTGGGATCAAAGGGAATTTGGGGATACTTGCGATCCGTGTAAACTTCATTTTTAAGCAATGTGCCGTTTCGTTCCACATAGCACACATTATCTTCTTCGCACCAAACGATATTGATAATATCCCCCGGAAGCCCGATTATGCGCTTAATTAAATAATCGTCCTTGTCGTCCCCCGTTTGTGCGCCCTTGTCATATTTTCTAAAAACCACCACATCGCCGAATTTAAAATAATTTGGATTGTTTGTGCGGTAAATCAGCACGAAATCACCGTCATTAAACGAGTGAAGCATGGAATTTTGCCTTACTTCGGTGGTGGTGAAAAGATACGCGCTCACCGAATTAGCAAGAAACACGCATAATATAACAAATAAAAGGTTAAAAGCCCCTGCGCGGAATAGGGCGGTAAAGCCAACCTTATTTTCAATATTTAAATCAAAATTACCACCATTCATTATATAAACAAAATATTCCCCACGCTCACATTGCCACGAATCTCAAGCGAAGCCATTGCCTGCCAAGAGGGCATGGGCAAAAGATTTTCGTCCTTAAAGTACTGCGGGTTAAACCTTGAACTTATAAAAAACCCTTGAGTTTCATAAATTTCTACCCAAGCGCAATATGATTTAATCGCGCCTTGCGTATCCTCAGTTTCTATCACGATTTGCGTTGCGGTGGTTTCATTTGCATAAAGATCAATCTGCATAAATGCGTCTTGGTTTACGCACATTCCTGCAAGCGGTTTAAAAATCTTAACCGCCCCCGATTCCGCCTTAATTCCTTTTGCACCAGTTTGGGTACTTATTTGCGCCAATGTGGGTGCCAAAAGAACCTCATTGAAGCATAATTCTTTAAACTTGCAGGGCAAGGATTCCACATCAAAGCACACGCCTGATTTGGCGCAACTTAGGTTTTCGGGGATTAAATCCTCAAGGTTTAAGCGAATTGGAATTGAAGTTAAGCATTCACCCGAAGCATAAACCACTTTGGCATAAGCAAATATGTTCTTGCTGTTTGCGTGCGCCCTTGCAATGTAGCTATTCCCCGAAACGGCAATACCGCTAACTTCGTGCCACGCCCTTAAGCGGTGGTTAATGCCCTCTGCATAATATAGCGTTACGCTTTTTGCTTCCGCGCCGTCTTCAAGCGTTATATCCGCATAAATTTGTTTATCACTGTTCACACGAAGCGAAATTTCGGGGGATTTGGGGAAACTTTCGCCGTAAAACACGCTGTTAAGCCATGCTTTTGCGGTTTCATAAGAATCGTTTAAAATGAATCCGCCTGCTGAATCCGAAAGCGAAACAAAAATTTCATGGGGGATAATTGATTTTAAAAGCTCAAGCCTATCAATATCCGCCACGGGGCTGTTAGTGCCAAGTGCAATGAAAATAGGTGCGCTTATGTGCCTTGCGTAAGCCACCGATGCCACGGAAGAAAGCCAATTAACCCGTTCTTCAGTTAACTCTAAATCTTCCTTGCCGAACCTGCTAAAATTGATATATTCACGGTAAGCTAAGCCGTTTATTATAAGAAGTGCGGAAATATTTTCGCCCGAACCCGCCGTTTGAAATGCGATTTCCGCAGAATCACCCATGCCAAGAAGCGCGGGCGCGCCCACCAAACTTCTGTTTACCGCCTTAATATAGCATTCCGCAAAGTGAATGGCACGCTTGACTATAAGTGTGTACTGATATTGGCAGGAATCCTTGGGCGAATTTATAAAGCTGTTAATGCGCTCACCGCTTAAATCAAAGCGCGCATACTTTAAGCCTTCGGAAAAATATGTGGGGGTTTCGGCTGTGCCGTTAATATCGGGAACTAACACGAAATAACCGCCTTTCGCAAGGTCAATTAAAAATTCCTCACTTGGCTGTTTGTGGTATTCGGGTATCACGATTAAAATTTTATCGGGGTTTACTATCGGAACTTCGTAGCTTTTTACCGCCACGGATATAAAGTCAAAGCCGTCATTAAAGGCTTCGTAACTATAGGTTTTTATGTGCGCGCCAAGTCTGGTTTCCTGTGAGTGAACCGTTGCTTTAAGTGGCTGTGCCGTGGAATCAAAATCGCCCCATATTTGGGCTGGTGAATTTTTTGCCGAAGTCATTAGGCTAATCTTAACTCTAAACGGTTAAGTTGTCAAGCGTTTCTTGCCCCGAAAGCACACGCCCCTGCTTTGCACCAAACCGCGCCATTTTGGTAAGAAGTTCCGTAAAACCCCCACTTTTTGCTTTTTTTCTGCAAATTGTGCCAATTTTAGGCAGGGAAACTCTGCTATCATTTTTTGGTGAACAGGAAAGCGGTTAAGGATTACATAAAATATATAGGGTTTTTTATTGCATTTTTGCTAATTAAAAACATGGAATCGGCGGTGGGGGTTTATGCTTTTTCGGCTTCTCTTTTCATGGCAGGGGTTTATTGCAAGCAAAATGTGCTAATCCTTTCCCCCTTATTCGTGCTTGCTTCGGTAATAGTTTCGCCCACAGTGGTGGGGATTATCACCGCGCTTGCACCGCCTGTTGTTATCGGCACGGCGTACTTTGTTCATTACAAATTAAAGATTAAATTAAAACTTATTTTCACAAATATTTACCTGTTTATATCTCAAATTCCATTTATTGTGTTTAGTTCGGGCAGTGATTTCGGGGTGGTGGCTACTGCGCTTTCCGTAATAGGGGGGCAGGTGTTCCTTTATGTGTTCGTGGCGGTTCTCTTTGCTTTGCTTGTTAAAAAACTTAAATTAAGGTTCACGCCGGACGAAGCCGTTTCGGCAGGGCTTACCCTTGCGGTAATAGGAATGAGTTTTTATGTTCTTGAAATCGCATGGTTCAATTTTTACTATATGCTTCTGCCGATTTTAACCCTTGGTGCGCTTTTTGTGGATAAAAGGCTGTGCGTGCCTTTAAGCGCAATGCTTGGAATCGGTGCGTCTTTGGTGGCAGGAAACCCTGCCGTGCTTGCGCTTTCAGTGCTGTTTGGGGTTGTTTTAGGGTGTTTTAATGCGGAATTAAGATATTTTGCAGGGCTTGCCGTGCTTTTTGTGAACGCGGTGTTCTTAATGCTGAACGGCGGTTTCTTGGGGGCGGAAATGCTTAAGATTATCCCGCCTGCCCTTGGGCTGATTGCGGTTCTTTGTGTGCCGTTAAGGGTTATGCGCCGTTTTGAAGTGTACTCTCAGTGCTTTGGCGGTGGCACGGCGGGGCGCGGTGTGGTGAATAGGGACAGGCAATTTGTGGCAGAAAAATTAAGCACGCTTTCACGCGCGTTTTATGATATTTCGGATATTTTGCACATAGAGGAAAGAGAGGCAAGAGAAAATGAGAACATTGAAAGGCTTTCGGGTGAGGTTAAAAATATTTGTTGCGGAAGTTGCCCCCAATCAGATATTTGCAATTCACCGCCAAGGCGCGCGGAAACGGGCGCGGTGATTTCTGCCCTTGTTAGTGCTTCGCTTGATAACGGCAAAGCAACTATTCTTGACACACCCCCCTTTCTAACCGCACGGTGCAAAAAGATTCATTCTTTAATCACCGCCACTAACGATATTTCCGAAAGGCACAGAGAAACAATCTCTCAGCGCGAATCCTTAAACAAAGGGCGGAAAATGATTTCGGGGCAAATGTACGGCGTGGCAAATGTACTTCAAGAACTCAAAAAGAATGTGGAAAAACCGCTTTCGTATAACACGGAAAAAGAGGCAAAAATCCTTAACGCTTTAAGCGGTAGAAACATTGGCGCAAGCGAAGCGTTTGTTTATGAAAGCGAAAAAAATGATATTAGCGTGAGTGTTAGCGTGCGTGAATCAGACGCGGAAAAGGCAGTGCTAAAAGAAGTAATAAGTGATATTTTGGATACCGAAATGTACATTTCGGCAACCGAAAAGCAGATAAAAGGCATGGTAACGGTTCACCTTGAAAAGGCTTCCGCGTACCGCGTGGTGTACGGTGATAGAACTCTTTCAAAAGTGGAAGGCGAGGTGGCGGGGGATAAGCACCGCGCGGTAAAAATAGCGGAAGATAAGGTTATGCTTATTCTTTCAGACGGCATGGGAAGCGGTAGCAGTGCCTCTTTGGCTTCGGGCTATGCGGTTAGCTTAATTGAAAATTATTATAAGGCGGGCTTTAATCATAAAACGGTGGTTTCCTGCGTTTCGGGCTTGCTTAGCTTAAGAGAAAAGGAAGATTTTAGCGCGGTGGATATTGCGGTTTTGGATACGGCTAACGGCACTGCCGATTTTATTAAAATGGCAGGCAGAGAAAGTTTTATCGTTCACAAAGGAACGGTGGAAGTAATTGAAGGGGGTTCGCTTCCGCTTGGGATTCTTGATTTAACCCCCGAACCGCTTTTTGAAAAGCGCAACCTTTCGCACGGCTGTTTTATCGTAATGGTTTCAGACGGGGTTATTGATAAAATCGGCAAAGAAAGCCTGATTATTCTTTTGCAAGATTTAAAAACAAACAACCCCGATACCGTTGCCGATATTATCATTAAAGAAGTTTCCCGCCTAACCCTATCGCACCCCGAAAGCGAACGCGATGACGCAAGCGTACTTGTTGCCAGAATCTTTAAGTAATTCAGAGTGATAACAAATCCCCAAGGTTTTTTAAACGCTCTGCGCAGTTGCCTTTTTTTACTAAATCTTATATAATTATTGGGTGAGATATAGGTTGGACATTGAATATAAAGGCACGGCGTATTGCGGTTGGCAGAGGCAGAAAAACGGCGTAAGTGTGCAAGAATTGATTGAAAACGCGCTTGAAAAGGTGCTTTCAAAGAAAACCGTGATTCTTGGCAGTGGCAGGACGGACGCAGGCGTACACGCGCTTGGGCAGGTGGCGCATTTTAATGCGGAAACTCATATTTCGCCAAGGGGCATTATGTGCGGTGTTAATTCCCTGCTTCCCACAGATATCAGCATTAAAAAATGTACGGTTGTTGACAATGCGTTTCATGCGCAATCCTCTGCAAAAAGCAAGGTTTACGCATATAAATTTTATATTTCGGATACGATTTGCCCCTTAAAAGAAGATTTTGCCGTACGCGTTAAGCCACCGCTTAACATTGATTTAATGCGCGAAGCGTCTGCCTTTTTGCTTGGCACGCATGATTTTAAAGCATTTTCTTCCACAGGAATGAAACCGATTTCCACAATCCGCGAAGTGCTTAGCCTTGAAATCAATCAAAACCAAGAGGACATTGAAATTAAAATTGAGGGCAACGGATTTTTATATAACATGGTGCGCATTATTGCAGGCACGCTTATTGAAATAGGCAAAGGCTTTAAGCCAGTAAGCACGGTAAGCGAAATGCTAAGAACTAATAACAGAAGATTGGGCGGAAAGACTTCACCGCCAAAGGGATTAGTGTTGATAGGGGTTTATTATTGAAATATAAAATATAAAATATGAAATATAAATTGAGGATTCTAAATCTCACTCAAGAGTAATGACGACTTACAACTTACGATTTACGAATGTTGGAATTGTTTATTATAACTCTTATCTAAAGCAATTAATTTCTAATCCTAAGATAAAATAATTCATTAATTTATATTTTCGTTTTGCCATAAAGTAAAATTTTGGTAAATTTCCCGATTCAAATCTTAATATTTTAGGGCGTTTTTCATGATTTTTGCCACAATTTACCATTTTCCTTTCGTGCGCGCATATATTGCTATTGCACGCACGCGTAACCTGTGATACAATAAAAGTACCGCACGGGGGGCGGATTGTTTGCCAACCCTGCGCGCGTAGCACGCTACGCGCAATTAAGAATTAAGAATTAAGAATGCAGAATTAGCGCGCTATGCGCAATTAAGAATTCAGAATTCAGAATGCAGAATAATGGATTCTAAATATCATTATTAAAAAAATCCCCTATTATGCGCAGTGCGCTGAAAAAGAGGTGAACTATGAAAACAAACACAAAAAGAAGATTATCAGCATATTTACTGCTTGGCTTAGGGCTGTTTATTTGCTTTACGCTGTTATTTACCATGGGGGTGTTTAGCCTCGGACGGGTTATGCCCGAAATTTTTGATAGAGAAGATATTGAAGCGGTTCACGCTTTCCCTAACGATCCGCCAGATAATGACGATAATAACAGAAGTATAGTTACCGCCGCTACAGGAACTACGGGCTTAAGCACAATCGCCGCTTCGCACCAAGGCGAAACGCTTGCAAACACTAATGCGAACAGGCAGGCGGATTCAGCGTGGGCAAACAGGAAGTGGGCGCACGCCGTGGTAAAATATACACATAATACTACATTTAGCGGAAATCTGTTAACTGCAGTACAGCAAGGCAAGGTAACAAATCTAAAGGTAGACATAAGGGTAACTTTCCGCGGGCAGGAATCAGGAAGCAACCGCCAAAGTAGTTCATACCAAGGGCAGGTTCAGACATTTACCATGGTTGGTAGCACAGCCACGAGTGATAACACAAGAAGTTCAAGCAAGAACGGCAGTTCGGACAATATCGCAAACAACGCAAATGAAGAAACGCACACGGTTTTCAATAAAGCCCCCACCGCAACCCTTACGGGCTTAAGGTTTGAATTTTGGAGTTATAAGAGAACCGAAACTAACAACAGTGTGTTCGTGGCGGGCAACACAGGAAGAACTGCAAACGCATGGCTTCAAGTTCACCAAGTAACCTATACATGGACTTATAGAAATGTGGCGTACACTTTCAGCCCCACAGTAGGCGGTGCGGTAAGTAGCACTTCGCAGAATGTGGCCGTTACAGGAAACGGCTCAGCGGTTACAGCAAACCCACAAGAAGGCTATTATTTTTCTAACTGGTCAAGCACAATTGCAGGGTATAACAATATAGTCACAAGAACAATTACCCCCACCGTTGCCACGGAATTAACGCACAACAACACAACCGTTACCGTAAATGCTAACTTCGTTGCGCTCACTTGGGTTAACGGCACAGGCGCAAACATATCGTACACCTATAACGGCACTGCCCGTGCGCCCTATGCGCAAAAGCCTGCGGGAAACTTTACTATAAAGCACTTTTATTGGGCTTTAACAGCCACAACCTCTTGGGCATGGACTGCAAACAGTAAAAGAGAAAGCACGCTTGAAAACCCAAGCGCAATAATGCCCACCCAAGCGGGAACTTACTATTACAGTGCGGAAATCGGGCATTCAAGCCACCCTGGGGTAGTGTACGGAACAACGAGGGCAGTTGAGATTATCATAGGCAAGGAAACACCCGCCACAGATATAATGCCCGAACTAATTATACAATTCGGGCAGGAATTTCCTGATTTTGCAAGGGGGGATTATAGGTTTGTTGCCACAGCAAACAGAACCATTATTATACCCGGTGAACTTGCTTGGATAAGCAAACCTTCCGCACCCAACGCTCACGCAAGGCGGGATTACGCGGTGCGCTTTACCCCAGACGATACGAATAATTTTAACACGATAACCGCAACCATATACGGAACGGTGGATAGGGCAACACCTATTAGAATGAAGGACGAAGAAGGGCTGTTCTTTAGGGGGACGATAGACTTCGGGCAAAATAAAAGCAATCTTGCTTCATGGCTTCAGTACCGAAATCCGCATAATAGCGCGGTGGTAATAGGCGCGTATAATGACGGCGGTTTGGCAACCTACCCGCAAGTTTCGCTTTTGGGCGGAAGCGTGGTGAACGGGCAGGGCAATTACACCTTTACCCCTAACGACACAGGAAATTATAATCCAGTGTCAATCGTGCCTTATGAATATATGGTTAACCCTGTTTCACCGAACATTACGGGCGTTTCTGCCCCCGCAATCTTTTACGGAAGCAGATTGCCTTTGGTAACGGCAACGGCATATAATCCTTACCATGTGGGAAGCCCTGATTGGCTTTTAACAGTGGAATACGGTTGGATTGGCGTTTCACGCATGGTTTTTGCCCCCGGCACTAATAATTCTCAGCTTATTCCGCAGGTTAGTTCTTCGGGAACATATGACGCAAGCTATTTAGTTACAGGAACTGCGCCAAGCAACAGCCACGGAAATGAAAATTACAAAAGTGGCAGAGTTAATGCCACGCTTACCGTGAACCGCACCACCCCCGAAAGAACAGGGTTAATTGACACCACCGTCAGCGCAAACGCAATTTTCTTTGAACAACCGCTTTCAGCTTCTGTGCCAATCGGAACTGCTAACAATCCGCACTTATCTGAATATGGTGCTACGGCTGGCGTTTGGGGCAGTTGGGTTTGGGATCTTGATTTAATTAGCCCCTCAATCGGCAGTCCGAGGATATTAGATATAGGAATGCCGAGGGTAAATGAATCAGGACGGCACCCAGTTCGCTTTATCCCCGCCGATAATGAATGGCAAAACAGTGCTAATTACACCACGGATTTAACAGATACGGCACAGCTTACGGTGAATAGGATTTCGCAAGAAGTGTTCTTCGGGCAGGGCGATCGTTCCTTCCTATCACTTAACGAAGGGCTTGCATCGTACAATTATTCAACTAACGCGGAAGGAAACCTTTACACCACTTACGAAACTTCCTCAGTGCCAAAAACTTTAACCCTTCAAGTGCTAACCACAGGGCTTTATTCCCCAAGGGGAATAGTTGGCGGTGAGCAGGTGAGAACACCGCTTGAAATCCATTTTGTGTCATCGGGGCAGGCAACCACAGCTTCCACTGTGCGCATAATGCGGGTGGAACACATTGAAATAGACGGAATCTTATATAGCCTTAACACTTATAACATAATTATTGCAGGCGTTGTAAACACAGGGACTTTAATGCTTGAATTTAGCCAACGCGATTCAAACGCAGGGCAATTAGGAACACCCACACTTCCGATTAACACGAATGCAGACGGCAACTATAACAGCTTTACTTTAACCACAAGATTCTCACTCTTTATTAAAAACGAACAAACGGTGGAAGGGTTTGAGGACACCGCCCTCACTTACGGTGATCCAGCGTACGGGTTTAATAATCTTGATTTAAGTTCGGGGCAGATTAATTACACATTTACCGTGATAAGCGGTAACAGCGTTATTGAGGTTATGTCTAACAGAAACATAAGGATTCTATCCGCAGGAACGGCAGAATTAAGGCTTCAACAAGCAGGACTCATTTTGGAATCCGCACTAACAAGCGCGTACCTGCCCGTGGAAAAAACAATTACAATCACCGTGAACCCTGCACCCCTAACAATTGAGGTTATAGGCGCAAGCATATTATACGGTGAGGAATTTACCACAGGTGAGGAAAGGTTTAACCTAACAGGGCTTGTGAATAACGATAATTACGAAACTTTGGTTTCTTGGGGATTAACCACCACATATAATTCTTTAACAATGCGCAATGTGTACGGTGCATATTCCATTGTGCCTTTCGGAATTGAAGCCAATGAGAACTATGCAATCACTTATACGGGGGCAAACTTGGCAATAAGCCGTGCAACCGTTATAGGCACAGTAAGCAACCATTCCATTAGTTACGGTTCTCAAATTCCCGAAATCGGTATCCTTTACGAGGGGTTTGCATACGGCGAACACTTTGGGCATAACGATGTAAGGCGAAACGGTGAAATAGTTAATGCGCCCACGGTAAGCCTTCAAGGTTATGTACGCTTTTCAAGCGTAGGCTTGTACGCGATTACTATAAGCGCGGTGGCAAACAGTGATAATTACATTTTTAACATGGCTTCCACCGCAATGCTAACCGTAACCACAGTTGCCCCTGTGATAGAAATCACCCCAGATTTTGAGGAAGTTATAGTGGAAGGCGTGGTGATAGGCGAAAGGCTTAACGGCGCATATGTTGAGATTTTCGGATTAACAGGCGGTACGGCACCAGAGGGAATTTTCACCGTTGAATATTCCGTGTTTGATATTAACAACCCCACCAATTATGATTGGAAATCTGATATTCCCGAAGAAATCGGAACTTATTTAATCAAAGTTTCGTACTTTGCCACATTCGGCGAAAATTATAGCGACTTTGAACAAATCGTGGGTGTTTCGCTAAATGCGTTTAAGCCAAGGTTTGTTTACGAAGCGCAAAGCTATGTGTTCACAGGCTTAAGCATTATGCCTATCGTGGGCATTTACGAAGATCCCGCTTTTGGTGATAACACACCCAAAGGGCATATTGAACTTGAGTTCTCAACTAATAACGGCGAAACATGGACTTCGGACGAACCAAGAAATGTGGGAATTTACTGGATAAGGGTTATTTATATCCCCCGCGAAACAGGTGATAACTATAAGCAGGAAGAATATGACGAATTTTGCTTAAACGGCGAAAGAATGCTGTTTGAAATAACCCCCTCTTCGGGCGCAACAATAGTGCTTAACGGCGTAAGCAGGGAATATGACGGAAATCAGCAAACCGCAGGCTTAGCCCGCGCTTACGGAATCGGCAGTGATTCAAACATAGTTATTGCGGATAATCAAAACTTGTTTAGCTTTTATTACCTTAACGCAAGCGGAAGTTGGGTTAGCCAAGCCCCCACAAATGCAGGCAGATACCGCGTAAGAGTGGTTTTCCTTGGGCTAACAGGCGGAAACTATTCCGAAACAGAAAGCATATTTGAGGATAGCTGGTTAATTATAAGCAGGAAAACAGGCATTCTTTACGAATCCTTAAACGATTCTGATATTATCAGCGTGAACGCGGTTTATTCTAACACACCTCACGGCATAGGCACAATCGGTGCGCTTCAAGGAATTACAGGCGGAAGTACGCCCACAGGAACTTTGATAGTGGAATATAGGCTTCAAGGCGTGCAAAACCCAATCGGTTCGGTGCAACCGCCTGTGAACGCAGGGGTTTACGATATAATCGTAAGGTATGTTACCATTGAGGGCGATAATTACGCTTCAGGTACAAGGGAATTTATAGGAAGGGTAACGATTACCCCCGCATTCGTTAATTCAATTACGGCAGGCGCGCCTATCAGGGCATCTTACACTGGTTTCGCCCATTCAGTTTCGCGTGCAAGCGTGGTGGTGGAAGCGTTTGGTGTCCGCGTGGAAAATCCCGATATCAGGATAGAGTACTGCAACGGATTGGGCGTTAACTTCTCAGCGAACGCACCTGTTAATGCGGGAACTTACAGCGTGAAGATTATCTTCCTTGGCAGTAATAACATTTTGGGTAGCGAAGAAACGCTTATCGGGCATATCGTGATAGCCAAAATTACCCCGCAATTCCAAGTTACGCGCAGGGAATACGAAGCAGGCACGCCTGTGCAGTTGCAACTCACAGATATAACCGTGGCAGGTGTGCGCGGTCAAACGCCAAGCGGTAACATTTCAAATATTGAATACCGCCTTGAGGGAACTTCACTTTGGACGGTTTCGCCCCAAGCGGTAAGCGGTAATTTTGATATCCGCTTTAAATTTGAGGCAGACGAAGGCAATTATCTTAATGTGGAAAATAGCTTGCATTTATCCGCAATCACAATCAGAAGGCTTGCGCCTATTATTTCCCTTGTGTCTACCCAAACGGTGGAAAAGGTTTATAACGGTTTGGGCGAAATGCCGATTGGTTTAGAGGCATATATCACTAACATTCCTAATAATGCGGAAGTAAGAGGTTCGTTTGTGTACACATTCAGCCTGCGCGGGGCTAACAGCTTTAGCGCGAATATCCCCGTGAACGCAGGTAATTACGATGTTAGAGTGCGCTATATTGCAAACGAAAACGGCGATATATTCACCACTTCACCCATTGCGTTTGAATTTAGGAATGCGGTTCAAATCCTCAAAGCAATCGTGGCGGTTACCCCCAATGCAGGCTTTAAGATTTATGACGGTTCACCTATTCAAGGAATATCGTTTACTAACGGCGCACTAATCGGCGGTGGCACAACTAACAGGTTCACAGGTTCGCTTACCGCAGGTTCTACCGCGAATGTGGGGCTATATGCAATCACAATCGGTTCACTTAGGGTGGAACACAGGGTTGGTGATAGCGTTTACGAAAATTACCAAATCGTGCTTACGCAGGGCGTGCAGTACGAAATAAGGAAAAGGGAAGTGGAACTTTCATTCCCAAGTGTGCAAACATTTATTTATGACGGTTTAATGAAAGTGATTTCCATAGAGGTAAGAGTAAGGGAAAACGGCGTGCTAACTAGCCTGCCCGAACAGGATCTGCGCGTGCTAACGCAATATTCCCAAGCAGGCACGGCAGGTTTTTACGAACCCATAAATGTGGGCAAATTTGTGGCTACTGCGGTGCTAATCGGCAATTTATCTCTAAATTATTCGCTTCCCTCAGTTATTTCGCAAGAGTACGAAATCCTTAAGGCGGAACTTGAGGGCGTTAGGCTTGTTGGTGGCGGTGTGCGCCAGTACAGGGGTTCTGCTTACCAATTTATCCTTGAAAGCGATAGGGTTAACCTTAATGCAGACGGCGTAACGATTTCGTTTAACAACCCCACAAGTTACACGAATGTGGGCATTTATTCAGTTATTGCCACAATAAATGTGCCTAATTATCACGAACTTCAGTTAGGTGCGTCTCTCACAATCACAAGGCGCGAATATGATATTTTGGTGTTCCCCGAAACTGAAAACTTGGTTTTCGGTGAAGATTTCCCCGAACTTATCTATTACACCAGCCTTGGCGAAACCTTTACAGGGCTTGTGGAATTCAAGCGCGGTGCAGGCGAAATACCCACCCCCGGATTAAGGGAATACGCATGGACATTCACCCCCACGGACATTGCAAACAATGTGCCTCAAACGGGTTCTGTTTGGCTTAATGTGAGAAAGGCGGAATTGCCGATTTCAAATATCGTCAGCGATATTGTGCTTGACAGCAAAAAGGTAACAAGTTTTAACGATATTCAAAATATTATCCTTGAAAACCATGAAGAATTAAGCAAACTTGGCGATCTCACAATTTATATCTTGGATTCCCAAGGCAGAACGGTGAAAAGTTTCACTTATTCTTCGGTAACAAACGCTGTAAACACAAGCACGGGTGCATCTTCCACAAATACCCAACCAGCAGATTTTTGGAATCTTAAACCGGGCAATTACACGGTTCACCTAATGTGGGCAGGCACTGAATATTACGAATCCACAGGCATAACAATAAGCCTAAGCGTACCTGATAACAATAACAACGCGCTTTGGTACATTGTTGCAGGAATCGCAATAGCCGTTCTTGGCATTATTTCGGGAATCGTGTTTGCGTACAAGTTGAGAAGAAGGAGATAAAAGTACAGCCAGCGCACAACGCACAGCGCACAATGAAGGAATTTTTTATTTAGGTACGAAGTACAAAGTACGAATTATGGATTAGTTAACCATATAATGAGATTTAGAATCCACCATTGTGCGCTGTGCGTTGTGCGCTGTGCGCTGACATAATGGGATTTAGATTCCAACCCTGCAACCTGAATCCTGCAACCTGCAACCTCAATCAATCATTTCTTTCAATGCATAATATTGCCACAAAAACACTTCTTTAAGCCCTGCGGTTTGCAAGGGCTTTTTGTTATAGGCTTTATCTATGCGCTTGAAAACTGCTTTTCCGCCTCTGAAGGGAATGCGCAGGAAGGTTTTGTAAAGTGCGTATTTAAAGGTGTGGGGTTCTAAGGTTAAAAAGCCGTCATATCCGCGGTTCTTAATTAAATCGGTAAGGATTTCTTTGTAAAATCCTTCACCAAGCCCAAGAGGTACTTCAATTTTTTCGGGCGAACAATCCTTAATATGAACATAGGCAATATAATCCTTTAGTTCGTGGTAGGCTTCAAGCGCGTTCACGCCTGATTGCACGAAGTTAGAAGAATCGTAAGCTTGCTTAAAATTATCGCAGTTAAGCGCGTTAAGGATTTCAAGGCAACGCGCAGGGGTATCGCCGTAAATGCCCTTTTCGTTTTCGTGAAGCAGGATAATATCCGTGCCTTTAACCAAATCAAGAAATCCGCTTAATTTTTTAAGAACCACAGGAAGCATTTCTATATACGCGTTTTCGCTTAAATTCCCTGCCTCTGCTTCCTTAAAGCCGTGCATTTTTCCGCCCTCACTGCCTGTAAAAAATGAGAAAATGCGGATAAATTTGCAATCGTTATCCTTGGCAATTTTAATCATTTCGCCAAGTTTCTTTAATTGCTTTTCATAGCCCAAGTCGTCATAAACGCCGATTTTGCCGATTCCTGTGCCAAGTGAGGAAATTTTAATGCCGTTTTGCGCCAAAAGGGGCGAAACTGTTTGCTTAAATTCTTCCGCAGTAAAATCTGTGATATTTTTACCGCTTATCCCTCTTAGGCAAATATATTCCTCATTAAGTTCTTTAATCAGCTTAATTTGTTTATTGATATTTCCAAAAGCCTCGTCATAAAATCCTGAAATCTTAACCATTATTGTTCCCCTCATTTTCAATTTTTTTGTTTAGTTCTGTTAAAAACAAATCTTCATTTAGCGGTAAAGAAATTTCCTCTTTAAGCCATGAGGATAGATAAACCGCATTGGATATAGTTAATCCGTTAATGCCCTCAATGCCTTCTGCAATAAGTTTTTCGCCCTTAAGAACCGCAAGGCTGAAATTTCTAAAAATGTTAATGTGTTGCCCCACAATGCCCAAGCGGTAAGCATTTTTAAGCGTGCCAACCTTCATTTTTATCTTTTTACTGGGGAAAAGCATGGGAATAAATGTTTTATTAGTTTCGTTAAACAAAGGTTCGGGGGTTTTAAGTTTAACAAATGTTAGCTTTTCTTTTAAAAGATTTTGTTCAATCACAAGTTTTCCGCCGTCCCCGTCAATTTCCAAGCGGTTCGTCCCTGGGCAATCATGCGTGGAAGTTACAAATACACCGCTTGCGCCGTTTTCAAATTCCGCATAAAAGGTAACATCGTTTTCCACGCTGATATTTCTGTGCATTCCCTCTTTGGCATAACCGCGGATGGTTACGGGCATACCTGCAAGCCACTGAAATAAATCTATTTGGTGGGGGCATTGGTTAATCATAACGCCACCGCCTTCGCCTGCCCAAGTTCCGCGCCAACCGCCCTGATCATAATAGGCTTGCGGTCTGTACCAATTTGTGATTACCCAATTTATCCTCTTAATTTCGCCCATTTCACCGCTTGCAATAATGCGCTTGGCTTCTTGGTAAAGGGGATTTGTGCGTTGGTTGTACATTATTCCGAATTTAAGATTCGGGTTTTCTTTTGCAACCTCATTAAGCTGAGTTACCGCCTTTGTGAAAACGCCTGCGGGCTTTTCAATAAGCAAATGCTTGCCCGCTTTTAGCACTTCCGCACCGATAACAGGGTGATCATAATGAGGCGTTGCAACCACAACCGCGTCCACTTCGGCGGATTTCAAAAGTTCTTTATAATCCGAAAAGGTTTTCACGCCCTTAAAACTTGCTTCTGCCGATTTTAGCTTTTCGCTATCGGTATCGCACACCGCGGAAAGCACGCCGTTTTTATCATAGCCCTTAAATAGTTTTTTTGCGTGCAAAAAACCCATTTTGCCTATGCCTATAATTCCGTATCTTACCTTATTGTTCATTTTGCCTCCTTTCGCTAAGTAGCTTTTCATATTGTTCATTATCCATTGGAAATGTGATTTTTTTGCCCGTCCATGAGGACGCATATATTCCGTTAATTATATTAAGCGCGCTTAACCCCTCTTTTGCAGGGGCGATAAGTTTTTCACCGCTTGTTAAATGCTTTGCAAAATTTTGGATTATATTAAGCTGTTGCCCGAAAGCAAGGTATTTTATCAGCCCCAAACCGTATCTAAATTTTTTAGTTTTTGTGGCGATAACCGCGCCGTAGCCAAAGTTTGTGCGCTTGTTATGAATATCTTCCGCCCGTGCAAAAAGCGTTCTTTTCATGCTAAATTCAGAGGCGCAGACATTACCCTTGCTTCCTGCAATTTCAAGCCTGTTTACGCCTTTTAACTCATGCCCCGAAGCCACAAAAGAACAAAACACGCCGTTTTTAAATTCAATTATGGCTACTGCGTCATTTTCTGCGGTGATATTTCTGTTCACGGTGGCAATATGCGCTTCAACTGCAACCGCCTCACCGAATATCCATGTTAAAATGTCCAATTGGTGTACACATTGATTTATAAGTATGCCACCGCCCTCACCCGTCCATGTTCCGCGCCAGCTATCGTGGCGGTAATATGCGTCCGCACGGTACCAATTAGTTATGGTAAGGGAAATGCGCTTAATGTCCCCAAGCCTTTCGTTTAAAATATCCGTGCGGATTCTATTATATATAGGATTAGTCCGTTGGTTATACATTATTGCCACAGGGACATTAGGGTTTGAGTTAATGGTGCTGATTAGGCTTTCTGCGTCCTTCGCCGTTACGGCAAGGGGCTTTTCAATAAGAACCGCCACGCCTGCGTTAATAAAAAAGTTTGCAATTTCAGTGTGAGAATAATGAGGGGTGGCGATAAGAACTGCGTCAGGCTTGCAATTTTCAAGCATTTCTTTATAATCAAGAAAACCTTTCACGCCCTTGTGCTTTTTGCAAAATTTGTTGATTTTTTCTTGGCTTATATCGGCAACGGCGGTAAGCGTAAAGCCCTTAGCACGCCCTGCGTAAATATTATTAGCGTGCCTTTTTCCCATGCGCCCGATTCCGATTACCGCAAAACTCTTCTTCATTCTAAACCTCTTTTCATTTTAACCATTGAACTTTCCTTCTTTTTAAACCCTTAAACCTTCGTTCATTCTAAACCCCTGAAAACGCGGAAAATCCGCCGTCCACAGGAAGCACAACCCCTGTAACAAATCCGCTTTCGCTATCATTTGCCAAAAAATCCACCGCGCCAAGCAGTTCTTTTGCTTCGCCGAACCTGCCCATTGGTGTGTTTTTTAGGATTTTATCCGAACGCGCCGTTAAAGAACCGTCTTGGTTAAATAAAAGTGTCTTGTTTTGCGCAGTGGCAAAGAACCCAGGGGCGATTGCATTTACGCGGATTCCGCTTTTCGCAAAATACACGGCAAGCCATTGCGTAAAGTTTGAAACCCCTGCTTTAGAAGCGGAATAGGCAGGAATTTTGGTAAGCGGTGCAAAAGCGTTCATGCTTGATATGTTAATAATTGCACCGCTTTTTTTGTCTGCCATGCTTTTTGCAAAAACTTGCGTGGTTAAAAATGTACCCATAAAGTTTAAATTGAACACAAAATCAACGCCGTCCTTCGTCAATTCAAAAAAACTTTTTGCTTCGCGTTCGTACATTTCGCTATCGGTGGTAGCCATGGGGTTGTTACCGCCTGCGCCGTTAATTAGCACAGTGCAAGCCCCCAAATCCGCCGTAATTTTATCCCTTGCGCTTTCAAGCGAAGCCTTATTCAGAACATCGGCTTCGTATCCTTTGGCGGTAAATCCCTTTTGGTTCAATTCGCTTGCCAATCTGCAAACGCTGTCGCCGTTTTTGTCTATAAGTGCCACTTTATCACCGTTCATTGCAAAAAACCGTGCAATTTCACCGCACAAAACGCCACCCGCGCCCGTTATAACAATTACTCTTTCTTTTTTCATAATTATTTCCCCCTGAGGCTTAATTCAGAATTCAGAATTCAGAATGCAGAATTATGGATTAATTAACTAATGAGATTTAGAATCCAACCCTGCAACCTGCATCCTGCAACCTGCCCCCTCAATAATGATATTTAGATTCCATAATTCGTACTTCGTACTTCTTACTTAGCACCCTTCCCATAACCCCAATATATAAGTCGCGCCAAGCGCCCTGTCAAAAAGTCCGTAGCCGAACTTTCCTGTTTCGCCCCAAATCATTCTGCCGTGATCGGGGCGGATATATCCGTTAAATCCGCTTTGCTTTAATTCTTTCACTATTTCTGCCATATTTAGGCTTCCGCACGCGCTTGGGTGCGCGGTTTCGGTAAAATCCTTTTCATTGATAAGTTTAATGTTTCTTAAATGCGCAAAATGGATTCTTCCTTTTGCAATGCGGATAATTTCGCTTAAATCATTATCGCGCCCTGCGCCCAACGAACCTGCGCAAAAGGTTATGCCGTTATTAGTGCAATCCACCGCGGATAAAATCCTCTTTATAGAGGCTTTTCCTGTAACAATGCGGGGCAAGCCGAAAATTCCCCAAGGGGGATCGTCTGGGTGAATTGCCATATTTATGCCAACCTCTTTTGCCACGGGGATTACCTCACGCAGGAAGTTTTCAAGGTTTTTAAAAAGCCTTTCTTCGCTAATATCCGCATATTTATTTAAAAGTTCTTTTAATTGTTCCTTTGTGTAAGATTCGTCCCACCCCGGAAGTGAAAGCCCGCTTGTTAAAGGGTTCATATTAAGCACGGTTTCGTGATTATACGCAAGCGCGTGCGAACCGTCCTCAAGAGGCGAAGAAAGTTCGCTTCTAAGCCAATCAAACACAGGCATAAAGTTATAGCAAACGCATTTAATGCCAAATTTTGCAAGCCTTCTTAAATTTTCCTTATAATTCTCAATATATTGTTTTGCAGTCGCAAGCCCAAGTTTAATATCCTCATGCACAGGCACGCTTTCAATAACCTCGCAGGAAAGCCCCTTGTTGTGGCAGGCGGTAACAAGCCTTTTAATGCTTTCTTCAGCCCACACCGTGCCAACAGGCGTGTCATAAACGGCGGTAACCACGCCGTGAATGCAAGGTATTTGGCGAATCATATCAAGGGTAACCTTATCCGATTCGCCGTACCACCTGAATGTCATTTTCATAGCTTAAGTTCCCCCTTCATGCCGTAGTAAGATAATTGCCTTGCAGTATCGTAAATTACTTTTTTATTTTCCTTTTTATACCGCGAAAGAAAATCAGCCAAAATTTTTCTAAAGTAAATGTGGCGGGAATAGGAAAGAAAACTTCTGCTATCCGTAAGCATCCCAGGGACGGCGGATATGTGCGAAAGTTCACTTACGCTTTCTAAGTAATTTTCTATTCCTCTTTTGTGATCGTTAAACCACCACGCTATGCCGAGGCGCACTTCACGAAATGAACCGATTAGCGAAATTAAAGGATAATAGTCGGTTGGGTTTAACGAGTAAATAATGGTGTTTGGGATACCGTTATTTGAATTAAGGTAATTCAAAACGCAATTTATTCCGTTAAGATTAAATCCAACGCCCACCGTATCGCAACCTAAGTCCGTGCCCACATTTTTAAATAAAACCGCATTAGTATTGCGAACCACATTAATATGCCACTGCGCTGTAAACCCAAATTCCTTGCTTTTTTCAAGCCAAAAGATATACATATAATCACGGAAGTTTGAGTAGTCTGTGCTATCCGCTTTGCCTGCAAGTATTGCCTTAAATGCTTCGCTTGCCTTATCACGGCTACCTACTGCAAGAGGAAAATGCGCTATACCAAGATCAGAAAACACACAACCGCATTCCTTAAAAAAAGCCATGCGGTTTTCCACCGCACCCAAGAAACCCTCAAGGCTTTTTATGCTTTTTTCCGTTACTTCTTCAAGCCTTTTTAGATACGGAAGAAAATCCTGCGGAACGGGGGCAAAAAGCCTATCCGCACGGAACGAAGGGGTAACCCTTGTTCTAAAGTTTTTATCTTCCTTAATAAGTTTGTGATATTCAAGGCTATCGCATGGATCGTCTGTGGTGGCAACGAATTCCACCTTACACTTATTTAAAATCTTTCGTGGTGATAAACCCTCTTTTTCAATATATGTATTTGCCAAATTTAGAATTTTATCTGCGTTTTTTGGCAAAAGAGGTAGCTTTATACCAAAAAACTGCAGGAGTTCCAATTCCGCCCAATCCTTTAAGGGGTTGCCGAACGCGTTATGAACCGCTTCCGTGAACGCTTTAAACTTCAAACTAAAATCCGCATTGCCTGTTATCAATTCTTCAGAAACGCCAAAAGCACGCATTAACCGCCATTTGTAATGATCGCACTCAAGCCACATTTTGGCAAGGCACTCAAAGGGCTTATCCTCATAAATCTCTTTGGGGCTTAAATGGCAATGGTAATCAATTATTGGCAAGCCCTTTATGCGGTTATAAATTTTTTTTGAAAAAGCGGAACTAATCATCTTTGCACCCTTCCGCTTCCGCCGTTTTTAATCAATTCCTCAACCTCTGCCACCGAAGTTATATTAAAATCACCGTGGATTGTGTGCTTGATTGCAGAGGAAGCCGTGGCAAATTCGGCGGAAAATTCGGGGCTTTCGCCGTTTTTAAGCGCGTAAATCAAACCTGCCACGAAGCTATCGCCACCGCCTATGCGATCCGTTATCGGTTCAATGCGGTATTCCTGCGATAGCGCGCACTTGCCACCGCGTGCAAGCACCATACCGCGCCATGTGTTCACGGTGGCGGAAATGCTTCCCCTTAAAGTAAAAGCGATTGTGTTAAGAGAGGGAAATAATTTAAAAAGCGTTTCGCCAAGGTTTTTATAGCCGTCTAAAGAAAGCACGCCTTTATCTGCGTCCGCGCCTTCCGCTTCCAGCCCTAAGCACATTTTTGTGTCCTCTTCGTTTGAAATCAGCACGCTAACGAATTCCATAAGCGGTGTCATAACCGCTTGCGCCTCTTTGGTTGTCCATAGTTTTTTGCGGTAATTAAGATCGCACGAAACGGTGATATTTTTCTTTTTCGCAACCTTTAAAATTGATAGTAATGCCGTTAAAGCGTTTTTAGATAATGCAGGTGTGATTCCTGTAAAATGAAACCATGAAACACCGTTTAAAAGATTATCCGCGTTTAGTTCGGATTCGTTTATAGAGTTAACGGAAGCACCTTTTCTATCGTAAATAATTTTACTTGGGCGCATTGCCGTGCCTTTTTCGCAAAAATAAATGCCCATTCGTTCGCCACCGCGCAAAATTAAAGAAGTGTCTACACCGAATGATTTTAAATCACGGATACATTTTTCGCCAATGTCATTATTGGGAAGTTTTGTAAAAAATGCGGTGCTTTCGCCAAATTGTGCTAAGGAAACCGCCACATTTGCTTCGCCACCGCCAAAGCACGCCTCATAATATGAGGTTTGCAAAAATTTTAAGCCGTTCGGCGGTTGCAATCTAAGCATGATTTCGCCGAATGTTAGCACCTTACCTTTCATACCTTTCTCACTCATTTCTTTGCTATTGCCACCCATTTTTTAATTTCTTCCGCACTTAAAGCCGTAAGTTTTGCGCCCGCACCCACCGCGCTTGCGCCTGCGTTAAGCCAATCCGCCGTGTTTTCTTTATCCACACCGCCCGTAACCATAAATTTTGCTTTTGGAAACACAGGCTTAAGAGATTTTAAGATTTCCATGTTTCCGGGAAAAAGTTTTAAAATATCCACACCGCATTCAAGTGCCGTTTGCGCTTCGCTTGCCGTGTAAATCCCCGGAATATACGGCACTGAATATCTATTGCACAGCTTTGCCGTTTCCGCGTTAAGGCAGGGGCTTACAATAAATTCCGCGCCCGAAAGGATTGCAATCCGCGCCGTTTCCGCGTCAAGAACAGTGCCTGCGCCAAGCAAAACCCCCGTGCCTTTAAGTTTTAGGCTTAACTCTTTAATAATTTCGTCCGCAAAAGGCACGGTAAAAGTAACCTCAATTACCTTAATTCCGCCCGCAATGCAGTTCGTTGCAGTTTGCAACGCGCTTTCCTTGCTTTCGCCCCTAATCACCGCCACAAGTTTTGCCGATATAATGCCGTTAATAATGCTAAATTTATCCATGATTAAATTATATCACAAGAAAGCGTTTTGTGATATACTGTATTAAATAATCCATAATTCTGCATTCTGAATTCTTAATTCTGAATTAAAAAGGTGGTTAAATGAATAGCATTTTAGTTACAGGCGCAAGCGGTTATATCGCTACTCACACAATCGTTGCTTTGCAAGAGGCGGGTTACAGCATTGTGGGGATTGATAATTTTTCTAACAGCACAATTGAAAGCATTGTGAACACAGAAAAGATTACAGGCAAGCCCATAAAGTTCTATGAGGGCAATGTTTGCGACACTTTGGTTTTAGAAAAGATTTTTACCGAAAATAAAATTTACGCGGTTATTCATTTCGCAGGGCTTAAGGCGGTGGGTGAAAGCTGTCAGATTCCGCTTAAATATTATCAAAATAACTTGGGTTCAACTTTTTCGCTAATTGAAACCATGATTAAGTTTAATGTGAAAAGGCTTGTGTTCAGTTCAAGCGCAACCGTGTACGGTTCACCCGAAAAGTTGCCGATTACCGAAGATTCCCCCCTTTATACCACCAATCCTTACGGTGCAACTAAGCTAATGATTGAAAACATATTAAAAGATATTTATTCTGCCGATAAAAGTTTTAATATCGCGCTACTTAGGTATTTTAACCCTGTGGGGGCGCACAAAAGCGGACTAATTGGCGAAAATCCGCGCGGAATCCCTAATAATTTAATGCCTTTCGTGGCGCAAGTGGCAAGCGGAAGGCTTGAAAAGTTAAGAGTTTTCGGCGGTGATTATGATACGAAGGACGGCACAGGCGTAAGAGATTACATTCATGTGGTGGATCTTGCTTTGGGGCATGTTTCCGCGCTTAAAAATATTGAAAAATTCGGCGCAGACGCGATTAACCTCGGCACAGGCACGGGATATAGCGTGCTTGATATGGTTAAAGCGTTTGAAAAGGCAAGCGGTGTAAAAATTCCTTATGAAATCACTGCAAGGCGCGCAGGTGATATAGCCTCTTGCTATGCCTCACCCCAAAAGGCAAAAGAACTACTTGGTTGGGAAGCGAAACTAACGCTTGACGATATGTGCGCAGACGCTTGGAACTATACGAACAGAACGCAATAAATGCCTATTGCATTTCTTGCGTTCTGCTGAGGGGGCAACCGTTCGTAATTACTCACCGCCTGCCCCCTCTCTTGCCGATAAATCGGCAACATTCACCCCTTGGCGCGGATTTATTCACGGCTAAAGCCTAAAATCCGATAGGTGGAAAACAAAAAAGTGCGATTTTTTGTTTTTCCTTTGCTACCTCAAAGAAATAAAGACGATTTGCAAGAAACATAATTTGTGATAGTTAGCAAAAAGCGGAACAGTTTAGCTGTTCCGCTTTGTTGTTTAGCCAAATATAGAACTTGCGACAAGGAAAATCGCACTTTTCCGCTGTCGCCCCTTAAGGCTTTAAGACGCTGTGTGGCGCAAAAGCCCGAAAAGGGGTGAATTTTACTTTGCATAAAGTAAAAGAGGGGAAAATCGGCGAGTATCACGAGTATTTTTCCTCTCAACATAACATAAAGAAAATTAAAATTTTTATTTATGTTATGAAAGCGGGTGAATGAGTTGCCTGCTGTTATTGTGGTAATTGTTCCATGCTGTGCGGTACACCGAAAGGTACGGTAGCGGTACAAATATTAAAAATTCCGTGTTGTTGCCTGTTCCTGCGCCTATTGTAATTGAATCTCTTTCGTGATTGCTTGCGCTTACTTGCTTTCTTACTTCGTTTGCAAAAGCGGTTTCTGTGGGGAAATCTTCCCTCTTTATGTTCAAATTATCTGTAAATGATATTGACACATTCGCCACATTTTTGCCCACACTTGAGTGAATTGAATATGTTTCAAAAAGATCAGTCTTGGCAGGGAAGACTATTTGCGCAAGGTTGGGCAAATCAGCAAGCGCGTGGCGCGCAACTTTCACAATTCTGTAGCTATGGATACCGTTAAAGATATCAAGTTCGCCTTTTAGCTGTTCTAACCTCTTGCTTAAAGTATCTGGCATATCAAGGCGCGAAGCCTGCGCGTTGTTAAATTTATATAAAATCACACGCATTTCACCGCTTGCCAAATGCGGTGCAATAAATAAATCGGTGTCGTTTTGCAAATCTCTAAAGTAAATTTGGTTAATATATGAATTACCGAAAGCGTTTCGGTATTCCGTAAGCAAAGCCCTTGGCACGCTTAACACAAGCCCAGGGGCAAAAGCGGATTGCCCTAAACGGGGCGGAACGGTTCCGCTAAACGATATATAGCCCTTATTTGTGCCGTTTGTTTGCGAAAAACTGCTTGAAGGGAACGCTGAACCACCTATAAGCACGATTTGAGGGGGAATTGTAACCTCAAAATTGTTTGACGGCGGGGTTAAAACGCATTCCACCACTACGCGGGGTTCGCCGTTTTTATCTTTAAGGGTAACAAGATTAGTTCCGTTTTGGCGGGCTGTGGTTCTTTCTGCCGTGTACCAGCTTGTTCCTCTGAATGCGTCAAATTGAAGTTCATTAACCTTATCCGCGTTAACCACGGTGGCAAGCCTTTGGGTATTTAAAAACGCTTCGCGTTCAATCACGGTTATTTCGCTTAAATCCACCCTTGAAATGTAAGTATTTGAAAAAACTCTTGCATTTAACCTTACGATTCCGATAGGAAGTTCTGCAATATCAATCTTTTTGCAGTTTAAAAACGCTTCCGTGCCAAGAGATTCCAAATTTTGAGGAAGTGAAAGCCCCTCAAGGTTCTCACAGTTGCTAAAGGCGTTTCTTTCAATGTGCTTTAGCTTGCTACTGCCGTCAAAATCAAGCGTTTTTAGCGTTCTAAGGTTAAAAAACGCGTATTCTTCTATTGTTTCCACGCTTTCGGGAATCACAATCCACTCTATCTTTAATGAGATTTCATTGCCGAACCTATCTTTTGGATTAAAAGCCCTTGAAGCTATGCCCTTAATCGGCTTACCGCTGTCGCTAAATTCGGGAATTTTAACCTCTGTGTAACCGACTGTGGGGAACATTAGCCCCAACACAAAGGTTTCGCCGTTAACTTCCTTATATAAAAGTTCGGGATTATTGTTTTTCGGCACCCATTTTGCATAAAGGGTTATATTTTCAAGAATAACTGTGTTTGCAAAGTTAAATTCCGTTTCCGTGCCTAAATCCGAATCAGTGTGCCATGAGGCAACCGCTTCGCCACCGAATTCAACATGCATGGGTGCGTCTGCCTTGCCCCCTGGGTTCACAAGCTGATCCGCCACACCGCCTTTCCCGAATGTGTGAAAGATTACCTTAAATTTATCTAAAGGATCAACCGTGCCACCCTCTGTGGGGCGGTTTAAAAAGATATTCACGGTAGCTTCAGCCCGTCTTTCCCCGCCCGAAACCGCATAGATTTTTACAATAAAATTGCCGTTTCGCACAGCTTTTAGGGTTTTTCCGTCATTTTGCACCTCAAGAGTACCCTCTGCCCCGCTTTCAAGGCGGTATTCCGCCTGCTTGGGTTTAATTTGCATACTTGGAATCAGTGTATCAGTTTCATTTAAATAAATGTTATAAACGGCATGCGAAAAGCGTATCTCGCGTGCAACCCCCCCGCAACCTGCAATAACGAAAATAATGAGTAAACTTGTTATTAATACGAAAAAAACTCTTAACGAGGGCTTCATTAAGTATAGTATACGGGGTTTTAAGCAAAATAGCAAGAGAATTTTCAGCGCACAGCGCACAGCGCACAATGAAGGATTAATTCAGAATTAAGAATTCAGAATGCAGAATTATGGATTAATTAACTAATGAGATTTAGAATCCACCATTGTGCGCTGTGCGCTGAAAACCCTGAAGTTGTGCCAAATAGTGCCGTATTCGGTTGCTATAGCAACCGAATACGCACTTTTAACACAACGCACACCCACCGTTCACACCCCCTCTTTTGGTGTAATTATAGTAAATACTATCTCTTACCTGCTTGACACTCTTATATATATATAATAAAATATAAGCGTGCGCTACGGGGGCGCACCTTAAAATGTTTGCGAATATAGCGGATTCGCAGGAGAAATTAATGAGAAACACAAAAAAACTTTTCAAATACATAGCCTTGGTTTTGGCTCTGGTTGCGGTACTCAGCGTTATCGCAGGTTGCTCAAGGCTTGACGATGCGCGAAGCGACCCTGCGGGGAATATTCAGCAAACCCCCACCGATCCCCCTTCTACCGACACGATTAATGTTGTAAGACCTACCGCCGCGCGCAACGCTATGAACGCGGCACTTCGCAACAGAACGAACAAATACGCCCCGAAGAACAATTTGCCCGAATGGTTCGTGATAGATTTGCAAATGGACTTTAGGATAGACAGATACGGCACCCCCTTAGTGCAAACCCCCACCTCAAGTTCGTCTATCAGGGTTATTTTGCAGGCGAATGTACATATTTTAAACAATAACTTCAGCGAACTTAAGCTTGAAATTTATAACAGAATTCCCACCACAACGCAAACTTTTGCCCTTTATTATCTTGAAAAATCAGCCTACATTGAATTAGGCGCGCCCCAAGACAGGCAAAATTTTTACATAGAAGAAATTAACTTATCCGAAGCCCTCGGCATGGTGGGCTTTATGCTTGCGGATATGGGCATAGATCCTGCTCAAATCTTTGCCGCAATGATGATTAGCACGCAAGCCACCTTAGTTCCCACGGGAATAGCGTTCTTGGATGAAGGTTTAATGGCGATTGTCGCAACGCAGATGTTTGATGCGGGGCCGAACAGTGCGCGCGAAAGAATCCGCAATTCAGGCGGAACGGAAACGCGTGATTATGGGCTAAGGCTTACTCTTGCAGGGCTGCTTAACATGGTTGACGGCATGGATTTACTGGGCATTAAGATTGACCTTAAAAATATTTGGGGTATAATGGGCTTGCCGAATCTTGATCCGCTTTTAAATGAATTTATAGGCACGGACATAGGCGAAATCCTTAGCTTCTTGCGAAATTCAGAGGACGCCTATATGTGGATGCTAACAAGCATGGAGGACGATGTTCCGAGGACGGAATGGAATGCGTCCGCGGGGCAACACCAAATCGTGTACGACGGCGCAGGGCAAGCGGTTACGCACAAAGCCCCTGTGTACACGGGAATTGCGATAAACTTACCCGGCAGGAAAAGCCCCACTTATCCTAAGGGGCAATTTGACATTGATATTTACGCGCCCTCGGTAAGGGCGTCCATGGCGGATAGAAAGACGCAAATTTGGTTTCCTGACAGGCTTACCGAAAGCGCAAAAGGCACTTCGTACCAAAAAGCAGGGCTTGGAAACCTTGAAATTGAGGGCGAATTCAGCATTCAAAGCGATCCTAACGGTGTAATCCGTTTAAATTCCGTACTCGGAACTATGATTGATTTGGGCGGAATAGGCGAAATTCCGCTATATTTCCCCAAAGAAGGTGCGGTTTACACCTTCACAATGAATTTAAAACTCGCGCTTGATTTCTTTAATCCAAGCGGTACGCGCGCGGAGGCAATTATTTATTTTAACGATACGGATAACCCTCAGAACAAGCAACCCTTCCTTGCGCTGTCTATTGTTAACAATAGGCTAATGATTGATTGTAGCAAACTTATAGATTTCGCAACTTACAAACAGCAAGCCCCCAACTTCGGGCAGGGGCAGGTTCCCCCTATTCCGCCGTGGCAGATTTTGCCTAACATTTCCATGGAATTTAGCATAAATTCCCTGCTTGACGGGCTTTTAGGCGGGCTTTCAAACATTTTAGATCCTAACTTTATCCGCTTGCCTATTGCACCGCAGAACAGCGCACCGCAGAACAATGCGGAAGAGGAATCGGGCGGGCTTGATATAATGCTTCTTATAAGCATTTTGGCAGGGCATTACCAAGTGTATCCGCAAAGCGGAACTGAGAATTTAGTGCGCGTGTTTGTGGATAACAAGGGCATTAACGACATTCTAAGAATGCTTGGCATGGATGTGGGCAGTGGCGGTGTCGGCTTTTCTGAAATTGAATTTTCCATGTTTTCTAACGATCCGCTCAATACGATTGTTTTGCGCGCAGGCGTAACGGAAGAAGTTGATGTGGTTTTAAGGCTTACAAAATTCGGCTGGTTCAAACGCCCTGTGTTTGAAAACGCTTACATAAGCGATCTTGCGTTTGTGAACCTTGATGACGAACGGATTCAGTTTATTAACCTTGAGGCTTCGGGATATTTCCAATTCGGAATCAATGAAACCAGTAGCGGAATCGTGCTTGATTTAGACGATATCGTGGGGGATATTCTTAGCAATGTAATGTTCTCACTCGGCGTAACCGAAAGTGCGGATTTCACGATAAGATATGATCTTAAAGCAGGAATTAACTTTAGAAACGCGCTTGAATCGGGCTTATCCATAACTTTTTATATAAGCGATTTGCCCTTCCTCACCATTTATTTTGAAGCATCCTCGGATACGCTGTTCCTTGATTTTTCAAACCTCTCAAATTTGAAAACAGAGATAACCGCGCTTGCTTCCATAGGCACGATTGATAACATTAAGATAACAGGCGTGGGCATAAGTTCAATCTTAAGTTCGCTACCGCTTATAGGGGACGGCGGTTCAAACGCACCCAAAAATGCACCGATTCACCTATCTTCCACCCCTCAAGGCGTGGCGGTGGACGCACTTCTTAACTTAATTCTTGGCGCAAATCCCCTTTACTTCGCGCTTGCGAACGCAGATGCCGAAAATGAACCTGACGGCGGATTTGATTTAATGAGTTTGCTAATG
This sequence comes from Bacillota bacterium, assembly GCA_009781445.1. Lineage (GTDB taxonomy): Bacteria > Bacillota > Clostridia > Christensenellales > DTU072 > WQYD01. Next base: position 43,081 of record WQYD01000002.1, read on the forward strand.
GATGTTTTAGGGCAAGGCATAACGGTTGAGATCAATGACGAAATTAAATCCCTAATTATCCGTGCAGACGAAGATTTGCTTACAATCCTCGTTGCCATGCTTGGCGCAACGGCGAATATGCCCAAAATTGCATTTGCAATGAAACTTCAGCTTATCGGCGTGGGCGATCTTGACGATAACGGCTATATAAGCGTACACTTCAAGCTGTTTGATGACGGCGCGGAAACGGCAATGCTTTTTGCGGATATCGTGCTGATTCAAACGGTAAGAATCCCTATTTCACGCACAGCCCCCGTTTATTTCCCCGGTTCGTTCACCCCTGGGGAATTTAAAGAACTTGACGATTATCTTGCTTCGCTTGTCCTTGCTTTCCACATTGAAGGCAACATTTCGGTGCTTGCGCCCGATAATGATATTTACGAATCCGAACTTGTAAACGGAATGCTTGCAGGGATACTTCCCATGCTTGCAGTACGCTTCGGAATAGACGGCTTTTCAATAAACTTGCAGTACGAACTGAAAATGATTGCGCATATTTCCGATGTTTTGGCAATTTTTAACGCAATTTCAGGCAGTGGCGAAGTTCCCGAACATTTAAATACCGAACTTTCAATCACCCTTTCGGATTTGGATTACGGCGGACGCGTGTTCGGGCTTTATATAATAGATAACAATGTTTATTTAGAACTTGATTACTTCGGTGTTGAAAATGTTTCACTCAAAGGGGCAGGTTTATTCTTAAACGAACTGTTTAAAATGTTTGCCTCAGACGAAAGTGAACCTATAAATAAAGACGATCCCGAAAACCGTGCAATGTACCCCATTCCCTCTAACGGCGCAAGGTTTGGCACAGGCGCGGACGCGCTTCAAGGCATTGTGGTTCTGCTTTCGCCCGACAGAGTTGCTTTACATATCGGCAAATCCGCAATTTCCGCCGTTCTCGCGCTAATGTTTGAGGATGGTTTACCCCTTGAAATCCACGGCATAAATCTTGCCGTTGATGTTTCAAGAGGCATAGCGTTAAGCATAAGCGTGGGCATTGAGGTTTTTGAAATCTCGCTTTCGCTTAGCGATTTATTTGTTTTATTTGAAAAAGATAAGCACATTGCAGGTAGCAATTATCCTGTGATAATGCTTCCTAACGATAGATTCCCCGTCCCAAGCGGGGACGGCGGAATGCCCGAATATGTGTACATTAAGTTTGAAGGCGAAATGTTTATAAGGGCAGATCAAACCGAATACGGTGACGATAGGATAATTATAAACACAAATATAAACCTTACCCCCGCCGTTAAAGCAATTTTCGGTGAGGATATTGATCTCATTGCATACCTTGAAATGCTTGGTGTGGTTGAGGGCAGAATTGCCATTGTTATTGAAGCCTCTTTAAATTTAACGCACTTTGTGAGAAGCGCGGCGCGGATTGAACTTTATTCGGGGGATACCACCCAAAATAACCGCATTTTAAGCGCGCAGTACAGAGGGCTTGAGAGGATTGATCCCGAAACAGGCGAACCAAGGGTTTACGGCGATTTATTTATAGATACAGACGCATTTGAACTCGGCAAACTTTGGGTGCAGGATGTGGGCGCGCTTATAAATGTGTTCCTTGGGCTTGAGGACAGGGATTTTGAATGGGGCGACATTGTGGGCGGTAACCCTTCCGCACCGCGCTATTCCCCTCTTTCTTCGGACGAAGTTATGGCTAAAAATTACCTTGATATAATGTTTATCAGGGGCGGAATTTCGTTCGCGCTTACAAAAGGCTTGCTAACAGGCTTAATGCTAAGCCTCGGCGGATTTGATTTAACCGAATTCTTTGAAAATGTGGGCGGACGCGATGAGGTTGTGTACGGCGAAATTCTAATTAGCCCCATAACCCTTGCACTCGGTGTTCACCTTGGCGGAATTGAAGCGGGGCTTAACCTCGGCAGGCCTGAATTAGTGTTTGAAAGGCTTGTGCCGATGCCCAGCGATATAGACGAATATACCCTGCTTTTAAGCCTTGAAAGGCTAAGCATAACCCTTAGCGGTGCTATTGATTTTGCGATTATTTCTGATCCTAACGGCACATATTTTGATCACATTGTGTTTGAAATAAAAGAAATGCTTGCTTTGTCAGGCACTTTTGATCAAGCACTGCTTGACAGTTTGCTGAACTTTGGCATAATCCTTCAAATTATTGCAGATTCATTCGGTGATACGCGCTTTGGCGGTGTTCTTAATTACGAAATAGAAGTTCATGTTAACTTGCTTGATATAATAGACGATTTATATCTTGCATTAAGGCTTTTTGTGTTAGACGGTGATTTCCGTACAGACATTTTGGGGCTTTATATAATGCCCGATCCCCGTGAAGGCGCAGGGCTTACCCTGCTTCTTGACGCGGAATTCCTTGGGATTGAAAAAATCCGTGTTAACGATGTGTTCGGCTTTATTTCCGCATTCACAGGGGAAGACGGTTTAGAAAACGAACCAAACGGCACTGCCCCCAAGAACAGCGGTTTACCGCAACTGCCAAGAAACGCTTCCGCACCTGAAATTCTATCCGCCAATGTGCTGATAAGAATAGCCTCAGATCCTGCCCAAATCGCGCTTAACAAAAACGCGCCTATTCTCATAAGCATAACCGAAAGCGCGTTTTCCGCGTTGCTTGAATTTATGGATATGGGAAGCATTTTAAACCTGCTTGGGGTGCATAAGCCGTGGGCAGAAGTTTCGCTTGCAAGCGGTGATAGCCTGCTTTCCTTGGGCTTGGGCTTAAAGATTTGCTTTCGCTTACGGTAACCGTGAATACCCCCGTAATGGAAGTTAACGGTAGCCTTGACACATTTATTGTGCATAACGAACAAGGCAATATCGTGGGCGGTGTTATTAACGACACAAGTTTTTACACTATAAACGAAAATAACGAAGTTATAAAAATCAAAGTTGAAATTTCGGGTGAACTTTACTTTAAAGCAGACGATACCGTGGGCGCGGTTATAGACGATAACGGTGATTTAATTCCCGGCACGGAAATTGATTTATCAAGAGTTATCCAAACCATACTCACGAACACAGAAATCGGCGTGGTGCTTAAAAACGCTGGCTTTGAAGATAAAAAACTTGGCTTTACCCTTAAGGCTTCTGTTAACATTATGGATTTAATCCTTAACGGAACGGAAGCTATGGAACGCATGGAAGTGGTGTTCATAATAGACGCGTACGAAGGCAGTACCATTACCGCCACAATAGCGGTTTATATTGAAAGAGGAAACCTTTATGCAGATTTTGCCGATATTAACCTTGGAAAACTGCGCATAGATAATGTAATGGACTTCCTTGGCGATCTCTCAGGCGGGCTGGGCGGGCTTATGGGCGGTTCGCAAACCGCAGGGCAAGTGAACGCACCGCGCAGTTCGGCGTACAGCATGGCGGAAAGGGGCGCAATGGCACGCATAAGCCTGCAACTTGGAAATAACCACGGATTAGTGGTGGCAATCTGTAGCGATGTTATTGCGGTAATGCTTAACGCATTTGCGATTCCTCAGCTTGAAAATGAAAAATTAGGCGATTTATTTAACGAAATAACTTATAATTCTTTCCGCCTGCAAATTGATGTGGCGCATAGTGCCATGGCAGGGCTTAAGCTAAATTTGGGGCAATATGAAGTAGGCGTACAGCTTAACGAAGTTACCCTTCATTTCAGGCGTACGGAAATGAGTGAACTTGCACGCCCTGTTAGAGATAGAGATACGGGCGAAATCCTTATAGCAGGATTTGAACCTAACGATTATTTACCTTTAAGCCTTAGCGCAATTCACATTTCCGTTTCCGCATTCTTCGGTTGGGAAATGGATGACGGCACAGATTTCAACCTTGCCGAAGCATTGCAAGGGCTTGATATTATGGGCTTAAAAATTGAACCTATTCTTAAAATTATAGGCGCGCTTGGCGCAAAGTTCAGGCTTGATGTTGATCTCAATTTAAATCTTGCCGACTTAATGAATGACGCCATTCCTTTTGAACAAAGGTTCAAGAGTTCGTCTATGAGGATTCAAATGCACGAAGTAAGCACAGGCGAAGCTATGTATGTGCTTGCGATTCACTATGTAAACGGGGACTTATATATTGATTTAGAGGCTTTCGGTATCCAAAAGGTGCTAATTGAGGATGCCGTAGATTACTTTATATCATTTTACTATAACCTAACAGGCACGCCCACAGGTAACACGGCAGTTCCTATGTACAGCGCAAGCGGTGCGCGCAATATGCCCAATGTGAATGCTGTTGCTTCGTATATTAACCTAATTTTCTGCCCCGAAGGAATCGTGCTTAATGTGGGTTCGGCAGCTTTATTTGCCGTGCTAAGAATGATGTCGCTTGACATTGAAAGCTACATTGATCCAGTGGGTTACATTGATATTAACGCAACTCTATTCGGTGCGGAAGATGTGTTTGAACTTGAGTTCGCGCTTTATTCCAAGCAATTGAATTGCAGTGAAGCGCACACGCACGGCGCGCTTTGCAATAACGCTGTTAAGCTTTTCCTATCCTTTAGCAATTCTTACGAAATCAGCTTCGGCATTTTGGATAGGCACATTATCACACCGCCAAGCGGTTATCACCGCATTGAAACAAGCGCGCCCACCTTGGGCATAGGCACAAAAATTGTGTTTGAAGCCTTTGCTTCTGAGGACGGCGAAATTCTTAACCTTTATAGAGAACCGCTTGAATCCTTGGTGGCGAATCTGCTTTCGGACATGGAATTTATAACAGAGGATTTTTTAAGTTTCATTCAATCCATCGCAATCACCATTTATTTCGGTGTGGTTCAAGAAACGCACGCGGTTTTTGAAATGGATATTTTAATTAACCTAAATGTTCTTGATCCTTCGGGCATTAACTTACAAATCACCATGTTCGTGGTTTCCACAGACGCGATAACAAAGCAGGAAACACGCACACGGATAATGCAATTTAACACTTACTTTGAAAATCTTTACATTGATCTTTCGCCCATAGGCGGGCCTATGTTCTATGTGGAAGAATTTGTGCCTATGGTTCTTGGGGGGCTTGACGGACTGCTTGGCAACCTGTTCGGCGGTGATGAGGACGGCGCAGATCCAAGCGCACCGAACAATGCACCCAAAAACGAACCAAGCACACCTTACGGCATAAGAATGCCTCTTGAACTTCAAATTAACGAAACAGGTTTATTTGCTTACGCTTACAAAGAAGCGTTTAACGCAATCCTAACAATGTTAAAAATGGAAGAGCTTGCAATGTTTGATAAAATCACCCTTGATTTGCACGCGATTCCTGAAAACAACGCACTCACCCTCGGGCTTGGCATAAGCATTCGGGACACGGGCAGAGATGTAGACGATATCAGCATAGGTTTTGACTTAAAGGGCTGGCGGGTAAACTTTGAACCTTGGGGCGAAAACACCTTGATTATTCCCAACCCCGATAAGTACGAAATCGGGCTTAGCGAAGTTCAAACCATTAAATTATCCTTGCAATTTGAAGTGGGCTTTAGCCTTGACGAAGGAAATATAATGCTTGAAGCCCTTTACGAAGTGTTGCTTAATCCGCAACTCACAGGGCTAACTTCCACCCTTCCTTACGCTTTAAGCCTCGGCAACCTCGGGGATACCCTTGTGGTTGATCTTGACGCTATTGTTGAGATAGACGATTTTGCAAACCTCTTGAACACGGTTCAATTAAGAATATCCGTTTATTCTAAATCAGATCCGCATAGTTTCAGAATGGATATTTATTACCACCGCGGTAACCTTTATGTAGACGGACGGTTTATAGGGTTAACCCAAGTAAAAGTAGACGACTTCATGGGATTTATTGAATTCTTCGGCAATATGTTCGCTGGCGGTGGCGAAGAGGACGAAGAACTTTCAAATAGTGCTTCCCTTGCAAGCAAGGTTTTGGCACTTGAAAGCAAAATGAAAAATGCGCCTGCAAACACACCAGCGTATCAATCCGCCTTTGATCAAGCCATTCACAGAATGTACATGATTGAAATTCTGCTTGGCGCGGAAACTGGGCTACTTGTTCAAATGGGCGCGAAAATGTTTGAGCTTGCGCTTCTTGCGCTTGGGCTTGAACTTGATCCTATGTCAATGCTTGCAGGAATCGTGGCAGGACTGGACGATATTCCTGATGACGACAGAGAGGAATATATTAAGGAATATCTGCAAAACCTCGGCATAAACACGGATATTATTCAAGTAAGTGAGTTGCTTTTAAAGATAGCTAACCCCGAACTTAACTTAAGGGTTACCCCTGATTTAAATGCGTCAATCGGCTTTAAACTTACGGGCTTTGTGATGCACGATTGCAGAAAGAACAACATTTGCGCAGGCACGCTTTGCACAGAGTACGGTGTGGTGGAAGCAGACGGCGGTTCTCTTGGAATGCACCTTGGCATAAATCTTCCTGCCACAAGGCTTTCCTTCTTTAGGAAGAAAACTCACTCTTCAGCACCCCCCGCGGATTTAATTTCTCAAGCGGAAATTGCACAGTACACAAACTATTCTGAATTAAGCGTGTACACAGAAATCAATATGAGTGCCACGCTTGAACTGCATGACGGCAGAATCACGGCAGACGGGCTTATCGGCGCAGCTTTCCAAATCTTGGGGCTTCCGGGTGCGCTTGAAACGGACATCGTGTTTGCAGGCGGTTACGAACAAATGATTATAGAAATCAACGGACGGTTGGGCATAGACTTTAAAAAACTTATGGATCCCACTCTTCCGCAAAATGTAAGGCAAAACGCGCTTGTTGCCTCACTTGAAATTTCTTACCATATTATTGATCAACACGGCAAAGATAAATCCGATTCATATTATAGCCACACGCTTGCAAGCGCGTACTTTATAGATAACAATGTGTATTTAAGCATAAAGCTGTTTGATTCGGTGGTGGATGTGGTTCTGCCTGATATAGACATTGCCACATGGATGTTTGAATTCTTTGGCATTGCAAAATCCGAAGAGGACGGGGACGGCAACCCCATAAGCGGTTACGGTTCGCCTCAAAGCCTTCAAAACGCTTCAAAATCCCCCTTGCACGCAATGGGTGAGGGCTTTAAGGCGGTGGGCGCAGGGGTAAATAATTTTGATACCATTAGTTCGGTTATCATGCTTAATTCAAGCGGATTAACAATTTTATTAACCCAAAACCTGCTTGTGGATGTGCTTGAATTCCTGCGTTCGGTAATGCGTGCTTCGCAATCCGCCACAGGGGAAGCCATGCTTGATTTAGAGGGCGTGGATTTCAGGGCGATTCTTGACGAAGTTTTAACAAGTGCGTCCCTTGGCGTAGTGTTTAATGAAAAAGACGGATTTGCCGTTAAATTTAACCTGTTTAAGGATCAAGAAACGCGTTCTTTCGGCAATTCCATGTACCAATCCGCAGGATATGACATTACGCTTTCACTGCTTCATAACACAGCGTTTTCCACGCATAGATCGGATTACGATTCCTTCTATCACTTCCTCACAGTGGGCAATATAGCCGTTGATCCCGAACACCCCGATTATTTCAACATGGTTGAATATAAACTTGGTTGCTTTGATATCACCGATGTGGCATGGCGCATTACAATGCAGGTAGAATTCTTTTTGGGTGCAGACTTCAGGGCTTTCTTACTTAATTGGTCAGGGCTTGTGTCTGCCATTGATCCCACTTCCGCTTTCTATATTCAGTTCCTTGAAAGAATGAGTGGCGATGTTATCTTGAGATTGCATTTATCCACGCTGTTCACCGAAATCGGCAGATTCGCGCTTGATTTGATTCTTGAATTTGTGGATGGGGACGGCAATGAGATTATGACGCTGTTCTTCGTGGGCAACTTGGACAGGACTGGAAATAACCCCAATTATGATTACAATAACATTGATCCCAAGCTATATTTAAGGCTTGCAGGCGTGCCTGATCAAGATATTGAACCCATTGGAATCGCGCTTGACGCTGATTCGTTCATGCACTTTGCAAACCTTAACTTAAGAGATTTCTTTGACGCCTTTAAGGTGGACGAAAACGGTGCTTCCCCCGCTTCCTTACAGTTTCAGCCCGATCCCGATAATGACGATGAGGGCGATGCAGTTGCCGCATGGTGGGCAACACTTCTTGAAAGCGTTGTGTTTAACAAGGGGCAAATCGTTATCGTGGTTGCAAAAACCGCACTTCAAACGATTGCAAGCGAACTGCTTGGCTTGCCGTTTGACGAAATCGGCAGGGTTTCGCTTACCATTGATATGATAGCAGGGGTTATTCAAATAGACTTATCCCTTGATAATCAAAGAGATGTGGAAACAAGCGATCTTTACAGTGGCGGAATAAGCTATTCCACATTCGGCGGTAACCATTGGATTGATAAGGATTATATGAACGATCCGTCCTTAGTGCAACCGATGCAGGACGCAGTTAACCTCACAATAGCTTCCTTTAACACACAAAGAAACGGATTACCCGCACACATAGTGCTTGCGGAAATGACTGCTAACCGCTATAACATTTGGAACCAAAGTTTTGCAAGCGCAGTGGGATTCACTAAGGCTACCGAAGAAAGGTTCTATAACGGCAGAATAGTAATTATCACGCACATTGAAAATGAAGCCCTTGGAATGCGCGGTGCGCATATGCGCTTAAGTAACGGGCTTGTGGTTATGCTTTTCCAAGAGGAAACAGAGTTCCCAAGTAATATTTCAAGGCGCATTACGATAAATGAACTTGATGTGGGAATCCTTGCGGTTTCCGAAATCACTTATGCACGCCCCGAACAGTTTATTCCGCAGTTGATTGATCCTGCTTTCCCTGCATTTGATCCCGGAATCGGCGGTTGGGAATTTATAACCTCATTTGCAAGCGAATACACCAAAAAGTATGACGATAATGCTACCACAATGAAAGATGTTTATTACTTCCTTTACGGCGGTGTAACATTTGAAATGATTTCGGAATATGTGAAACTTCTTGAAAGGGCAGACTATTATTGGATGCGCGATCACGCGGGCGTTTGGCACCTTGAAAAGAATAAAACCGTGTTCCAAGCTAATTGTGCAGTTTGCGCAGGTTGCTTAAATTATGAAGCCTGCTTAAGCCCGATAATTGTAAGCGGAAAGGGCGAAAGCATAAATGTGCTTATTAAACTTATTTGGAATGAAGCAAGCGGTGTTCTTCAAATGGCTGTGTACGATAACAGCAGTATGTTTAACTTCAAGTTCGGCATGGCTTCCATAAATGTGAAACTTGCCGTTCAAGATATCTTCCGCGCGTATGTTCCTTATGCTTATAAGGACGATTTTACCCAATACTTTGATTACTATTTCAGCCCCTTTAACAGCTTTAAATGGGAATTTGAAACTGGAATTGAATTTACGGCAGACGACACTATCGGCGGATTCTTTGATGCCACTTCCCTAATAGGAATGGTGGTGGGCATGGTGCCTGCGCTTTCTGCGTTCGGGCTTGAGGATATTGCTTTCGGAATCCAACCGGGTGAGGCGTTAAGCGTGAGAATAGGCTTAACCCTAAGAATGTTTATAGACTTTAAGGATCTTGAAAAGCTAAATCTTCAATTAAGAATGACTTATCAAGGTAACGAAGTTATGCTTATTACCTACCAAGGCAGGATTAACAGCCAAAATGAGGAAGAAAGCACGCTTTTTGTGGATTTAACAGGGTTATTCACACAAAACCCCGATGCCACTTCTCACGCAGTAGCCTTTAAGATAGAAGATGTTATGCTTGCAGGGCTTGTGAAAGGCATGATGGGAAGCATAAATCTTAGCGGAATCGGTTCTTCGCTTTCGGATATGATTGGCGGAATCGTGGGCGGTATCGGCGCAGACAGCAATAACAGCGCAAATAACGGTGCAAGAAGTGCTTCGCAAAATTCCGCAAGAGGGGAATATTTACCGCTTGAAGATATTATTGATTTATCACAAATCACATTCGGAAACGCGCTTTTACTTCTAACCATGGCAAGCAACAATGTTACGCTTGCAATCACAGGCGCAATGGTAGTTTCCGCTATGCAGTTCTTATCGGGCGGGGATATGAGTTTACCCATGTTCAATAACCTTGAAATCGGTTATGCAGAAAATGTAATGGAAAGAACCTATTACAGCGAAATTACCGAAAGGGATTCCACTACCACGCATAACACCGAAAAACTTAAAGCAGTTGCCACAAGAAAGGCGGATAGTTCTGCCGTTCTTGTGCTTGCAAAGAGGGCTAATAATATTTGGCTTAATGCTGAAAGGCTTGAACTTAGCAACATAACCGAACAGCTTACTTACAGGGGCAGGGTTTGGGGTTCAGTGGCAGGGCTTTACGATCTTTGGATAGGCGCGCCTGATTTTGTGAGGCAGGTTACCGCAATTTATTCCTACCCTGCGGATGCAGGTTGTGCGGGCTGTTCGGATTGCACTGTGTACCACATTGTGTTCAGGGCAATAACCGATGCCACTTGGGAAAATTACTTAAAATCACTTGAAACCGCCTTTGTGGTTGAAAGCAAAGTAGAGGGCAGAGATTTAGCAGGGTTAATGCTAAGGCTAACAAACGATACCCCTTATGAACAAGCATTCCGCTTGGGGCTTAACTTTAGAGGCGGATACTTTGGCTTCGGCACAGGAATCACTAACAGGATAACCGTTGCCGATGTGGAAAGATATGAGGATATTTCAAGCCTTAAAGAAATAGGGCTTACGCTTGACGCGGAATTAACAATAAGAACAAGAACCCCCGAAAATGAAAAATCCGAACAGATTCAAATGCTTGAACAGCTTATTGAAATCATGCTTGGCATGGCACCGGGGGCAATTGATCTTGACTTGCAGGACAGCACGGTTATCTTTGGATTATCACTTCGCCTTTATTCAAATATCGGCCCGATAACTTATCCAGACGGAACTGCCTATAAACAGTACGAAGCAACCACGCTTCAATTGATAATAACATTTAACGATTCACCGCTTTTCGTGATTTATTACTATGCAACCTCTAACACCGTATATATTGATTTAGATGGTTTGGGGCTTTTCCGTTCCGCAATTAACGGTGTGGATTTAATGGCAATCCTTGGCGGAATGCTTAGCGGATTCGTGGGTGAAAACGGAATAGACTTAACTTCGCTTTTAATGGGCGGTGGCGGTGAAGAGGATTCCGAAGAAAGCGGTTCAGGCACCCAAAACCCTGCAAGCCCTAAGAATTCGGCACTAAACCAAGAACTTCTAACTGCACAGGATTCCGCGCTTGTTAGGGTGCTTTTCACTAACGAAGGCTTTACAATTAACCCTAACGCAATGTCTTTAGCTAAATTAGTTACTGGCATTATGCCTGATATCGGCCCGCTTCTTCCTGCGTTCCCCGATATAAGGATTTCCACAAGCGTGGCTTCGGGGCTTAATAACCTTTCCGCAAGGATAAGGGTGGATAACCTTGGCAACCGCGTGCAGATTGATGTGGCGGAAGACGGCTTCCTATTCGCCGTGGGCGGTGCTTCAAGAAGATTCCGTGTGCCTGAATTAAGCGAAAGCCGTTTGAACACATTCGGCGGAATCGTGGGCGCAACCCTTACGGCAAATAATCAAGGTGCTATGGTTATGGATATTGACACCGTAGCCCTATTATCCACAATTGTAGATACCATTATGGTTAGGAACTTAACCATTTATCTTGATCACAGGGCAGATTATTGGTATTTGAGAAACTTAAGGTTTGATATTCCTAAATATATTAACGGCCCTACCTATTTCGGCACGGATATGTTTGCAGGCTACCAAAAGGCGGATCAACCTTTCGGGCTTTATCCGTTTGCAAATGTGGATCTTGGTTGGCTTGAAAATATCCCCCTCTTGGGCGGATTGGCAGGCCCGCTTAAGAACCTTGGTATAGGCTTAGATTCCTATTCACCTATGCTTATTAAAAACGGCTATAGGCGCATAAGGCTTCAAGTAACCAAAACCCCCAATAACGCAATTGAGGCACGGATAGAACAGCTTACCGCAGTTCTCGGCATAGATAACCTTATCCCAAGCCCCGAAGAAGATTGGATTCCCATGCGTGCAAGCGCGTTTATATCGGATAACATTGTGCGCCTAAGGCTTGGCACTGCGCTTGTTCTTGATATATCGGGCATTATTGAATGGCTGGGCGGAATAATCGTGAGGGCAGTGGGCGGAATCTTCGGGCCTCTTGGTTCAACCATTTCAGGATTGGCATGGTCTGCTTTCGGCCCATATATCTCTCAATGGCTGGCTGGGCTGGTGGGCGATATTTCGGGCTACGGCAACCCCTTAGCTTTAGGGCAGATTATAGACGATATTACGGGTGGCGGTATAGAAGTATTTAGAATGTTTATGCCTGATCTCTTAAAGCCAGACAGTGACGAAAGCCAATATGATTACGGCACGCTGTACGGCATGGTTACAGGCAGGGACGGCGCACCCATTCAAGGCGCGCGCGTAACCATTTACACAGCAGGCGCGCTTATTACCTCAGGCGCAGGCTATAGCGGTGGCGGTTCTGTGTACACCACCCTCACGGATAAGGACGGATATTATGCGTTTATCAATGTGGGTGCAGATGAATATATTATCCAAATTTCAAAGATTGGTTACGCAGATTTAACCATGGCAGGGGACGGCGAATTAGACGAAAAGGTTAATGTACGCCCCTTTACCACCCACCCTGCAATGCGTTCGGATTACATTTTGCGCCAAGAAAGCGAAATGGAAATCTTTACCGATATCACAATAGTGGTTCGCGTGCAAAGTTCGGCAGGTTCAGGCACTGTACCCAATGTTCCTGTGTATCTTGATAACGGCATTACCCCTCTTGGAAGCACAGACTCAAGCGGTTTGCTAATCAGAATGATAGGCACGCTTTCAGAAGGGGTTTACAAAATTGCAGGAAGCAGGCACTTTATCAGGCTTGGTAACGGACAACGCGAAGAATTTACCATAACAAGCGCGGATAACGGCAGGCAAATTCAAATTAACATAGTGTACGCAAACCCCGGTTCGGGCATTATTGCAGGAAGGTTAATGACATATAACCGCGAAAGCCTGCTTAACGGCACGGCAGGGCTTAGTGAACTTCAAAGGGTAAGGGCAGGCGCTTCCATGCTTGTGGGTGCGTGGAATAACGAACTTACCGCAATGGGCATAACAGGCGAACAGGGCATAGTTTGGGGTTCAATTCCCGCCACCAGAGAGTATTATAAGGATAGCCAAGGCGTTATTTATGCGGTTATTCCAAATACCACCAAAGCACAGCTTGACAGCGCAAACACCGCTACCGCAATGGGTGGCAGGTATAATGCAAGAACTTCAAACCATGTTACTGGCGGAATCAATTACAGAAACGGCATAATTTACGAAAGCCGTTACTTCCCTCAATCCCAAGTGGCGGTTATGGCATTTAAGCGGGCAGAATTGGTGTCTATCAACCCTGCCGATGTGGAAATTTGGCTAACCATAAACGGAAACCTTTCTTCGGGCAATAACCTTAACTCAAGCACAAAAACCATAATGCAATCCCATTCGCATAACGGCTTATCAAATAGGTTCTGCGTTTCTAACTGCGAAAACGCTTGCGCAAACCCTCAAGATCAGAATTGGTGCCAAAAAGGTGAGGGCGATAGGATTGAAGCCACCGTTATCCCAAGGAATTATCTTGTGTACGGCGAAAGAAACGGGCTTTTTGAGGAAGCACCGAATGTGGACGGCAACGGCTACTTTGAGATTAGAGATTTAGCACTAAACACAAACTATATGCTTAAAATCCGTTCGCGGATTTATAAGAACCAAGACGGGGTTCGCCCGTGGGTAGCCACGAACATTAACATATTAGCAACTGAAGCTTACCGCTTAGCAGGCGGGGACGGCATTATTATCCTTGAACCGCGCCCCCCTCACTGGACAGAACAAGAGGAATCAGACGGCGGTATGCTTTCCGCAGTGGGCAACATGATTTCAAGCGTGAGAATCCGCTTGGGTGCAGATATATTGGATAAAGGCTATAACAGCAACGATATCGGCATTCCAAGAACAACTTACGATTACCTCAATTCATTGGGCAAAGATGTTCTTGGCACACTAATGAACACAATCCCCGGAATACTTGAAGCAATCCTGCCCAATGTTCCTTTCCTTGGCACTGTTACTGGTTGGCTAACCGGTTGGGGTTCGGGGCAACTCGGCACAGGGGACAAGAGTGCTTATCTTGACGAAAAGAATATGCCCACTTTCGTGCCTTGGTCTCATTACATTACAGGCTATAAGAAAGGCGCGCAGGATAGGTATGACGGCGTAACTTACATTGAAATTTGGCTTAACCCCACATTCATTACAGGAATGTTTGATATGGTTCACGGAATGCTGTTCCCCATGATGGGCATGGAACCGATTTCGCAAGATCAACGCTGGACGCAAGGTTCAACAAGCAGAGTGCCAGACGGCGTAACAGGCACAGGCGGATTCCTTGGAATCTCACGCGATCAAAATATTGATAACTTTAAATATAACGGCGCGTTTAATGAATTAAACGATCTTGTGGTAAACCACCCTAACGGCGCACTCTTTAATTATAGGGAAGAGGCTTACAGCGGTAACAGATCGGAAACCCGTGCATTAGGCATGATTTATGATTATGTGTACCCCACAAAGGAAGCGTATACCATGAATATGCGTGCCTCTTCCGCCTCAATTCCGGGGGGTGTGGTAAGTTTTGCCATTAACATGGCATTTGATATGATCCCTGATTTCTTCCAAAATGACTTCCTGCGCATGGTAATTCAGTACGCAGCGGGTGCGTTCCTTGACGAACAATTGGATATGGTTTCCCGCCTTATATCCCACCTTGTGCCGTTTGTATACCCTTATTCCATGATGGAAGAAAGGCATTTTGAAAATTCGCCCTTAATGCAGAATTCGGTTTCGTCTACCACAAGCGAAAGTGTGAAAACCAATGTGGCACAAGTTTTAAGGAATGAAGGCATTGTTCCTAACGGACAACCCGATTTAGCAGGCAATATCGTGGTGAATCCCGCGCCCAACACGGCGAATCCTCACCTTGGGCATATTTCGGATTCAAATGAACTTCTTAACGGAACTTACCGTGAAGTTGATTTCCACGATAGATCGGTTTACGCAAAAGTAACCTTAAACACTGATTCAAACGCTATGTTTGAAAGGCTTAACTTATTTATTAACGGTGCTTCGTACAAATTTAACGAAAATGAAAGAGGCAACAAAACCCTTCCGGGTGAAACCTTGGCTACTTACACGCCTTACATTATCGGTGAGAATATGTACGCGCCTAACGCAACCATTATGCGTGCGGATACCATAAGGTATGAGGTTAATTCAGAGGGCATAAGCGTGCCGATTGCTTCGCACAGGGTGGCGCATAACGCAATCAATAAGTGGATTCGTTCAAATGTGGTTAATTCTTTCGTAATCGTAAAGGATTATCAGTACAGTACAGACGAAAATATGAACACCACAAGAAGGCTTATCGCAGTAACCTATATCCGTGATGTTTATGGGCATTTTGATGCGGAAGAAGGGTTTACGGATTGGGAATTTAGCGTTGCCACATTCACACGCGCTGAAAACCAAGGCGGTAGAGGCTTAACCGTGCAAGATGCAGAACTTGCCATGAGCCTATATTCCGCTAAAGACGATTTCTTCTATGAAATTGATTTCCACAATTCAGGAATCCGCTTAAGGCATGTGCTTCCTGTCCCTGCTGGCGGTGGCGGATTTAAACTTGTGAAGGATTCGGGGGGCGGGCCGATTTGGGACGGTGACGAATCCAAACCAATGACGATGCCCTCTAAGATTATATTTAACGATCCTTATAATCCAAGAGATTTCACCGCAATCGGCGGAACATGGGCAGGCGCATTGGGCGCACGGCATAACCTTGACGAAAACGGCGTTTATAGCGAAGATTCCGTTACCGATATCTTACCCAACCGCTTTATGGCAAACTTCAGGGACGGCGATGCCTCTGATTCCTCAGGTGTGCAAATTTACTGGGATTTCTCACTGGTAGATTTCACCCCCACAAGGGAAGCAAAGCAATCCTTTATTGTGGGGCGTGTGGCTAACCAAATCGCAGGCGTGAACAGCATGGGCGAACTTTCCATAATCCATGCGGAAGTTCTTGGCGGTATGGTGGTTAACCCCTCAAGCACCTTAAACCTGAATGCAGACGGTTCGGCAGTGGATACAAATAACACCAAGCAAGCAATCAAACTTGACGATATTGATCCGCTTAAATTTGATTTGGCACAGTATATCAAAAATCTGCCGTCCTCATTTGATTACACTTATGCAATGGTTTATGAGGTAAACGGCAATAAACAGCAAATAAACGGCAGTGATGTTCTTTACAGGCGGTATATCTTTAATGATTTAAAATGGGATTTATCTCAAACCGATTTCAACTATGAGGGCAGAGAAAGCTATGCAAGGCTAACTTATAGCTTTATAAGAAGTTCGGACTATGGGCATGAACCCACCCCTGTAACCATAAATGTTCCTATTAGATTCATAAATAGGGAAATTAAAGGAATCACCGCACCTATTCCAAGCGGAAACGGGCTTAACATTATGCTTGAAGAAGGGTTTGACGGCTTAGGTAATCCTATCATTCGCAGTGTAATGGAATTTAACCCCTTACAGCACAACGATCCAAGGGGTTCTATTGAAAGGCTTCTTGGACTCAATGTGGATGTACTTTGGGGCAACGGGCAAACTTCACCGTGGCAGGTGCTTGGAATCAATGCTAACGCTTTCAGCAATTATGATTCAAGCAGGCACGAAATGCAGGAAATCCCTGTGTACTTCCTATTTGAGGACGAACTTGGGCTAACCCAAAGGGTGGAAATCACCGTACGAATCCTTTCCAAGACTATTGATCAAGGCTTAACGGATATCGGCTACGGCGAACTTTACCCCGATCCTATGTATAATAGGGTTAAAGATATTTATCCGTTTGCTAATAATGGGCTTGAACTTCCCACTTCGTTTGAAGCGGTTTACACAAGCGGATTAAGCGAAACGCTTTTTGAGGGTGCTGATTTTGAGTGGGACACTGAGGACATTTCCGCATTAACCTATAGGTTTAGCGGAACTGAATCCCTTCTACCGTTCAAGATTTTCCCCATAAAGGCAATAATCGGCGGTTCTTCGCAAAGCAGGCAGGTTATAACCGTGTACGCAAGGGTGTTCCAAATGATTCCCCGCATAACGGCGAACCCAATTGTTATTAACCCTTACGGCAACGGCGAAGTTCCCAATACGCTTAACCTTGACTTTAGCAATGTGGGCGGAATGCACGGCGCAGGAAACTTCTTTAGTAAGCCTATAAGCAATGTGTACTACCTCTTTAACGATTCAAGGGCGCACATTGATTATGACACAAGAGTGATAGGCGGAATTTCCTATAAGCATAATATTGTGTTTAACAATATGTCCTTTGCTGGTGAAGATTATCAAACGGATATCCTGCTTTATGACGAAGTGTTCGGCAGGTTTACTATTAGAAATGTACCTCTTCATATCCGTGCCACTGAAATAAGCGGTATGGAACTGCCTGCAAGCGTAAAGGTTAACCAATACTTTGCAAAAACCGATATTGATAGCTTGCTTGCCCACGAAGATGTGAAACTTGTGGTTTCCTTAGAATCTTCCGCAGGCGCAACCCCCGATAAGGTGTCAAGGGCATTCTTTGATATTATAGGTTGGGAATATTTCCACGGGCATGACGGCGGGCTTGCTTCTAATCCCCATGCAGTTCCGCTTTCCTCTTGGATCACGGTAACTGTGAGGTTTAAGAGTACAGGAAGAACGCAAACATTCAATGTGGATTTACTCTCTCACCTTAATAACCTTTCGGTAAGAGGGCTTAAAACAGAGTCAGAATCTATAAACAATCCGTTCATAACCCAAGGCACAGGCGGAAGTTTCGTGTACACGGTTAATGATCCCAGAAACTTCACATTCCCCGATTTATTAGAAGTTTGGTTTGAGGATAATGCAGTCAATGGAAACGCGGAAGTAAGCAAATTAGTACCCGTAACCTTTGATTTGCGTACCCAAAGGGACGATTTCTTTAAACTTCCCTCTATAGAAGGCACAATAAGAACGGGTACTCACGCATTAAACTATAAGGAATTTAATGTGATATTTGTAAACCAATCCGTGCGTACCGTTCAAAGCGTTGAGTTTTTATCGGGCAGTAACCCCTATAATCCTGATACGCTTTACGGATTTGACGAAGTGCCTTTGCCCACGCACGCAAGGGTTAATTTCGCGGGTGGCAGTTCTCTCACATTTGATAACTTAAGCTATCTTAATATCAATGCGCCAAGTGCAAACGGCGGAACATTTACTGCCACCGTGCTTATCGGCGACAATGTGTTCGGCTATATTGAAGCACCTCTAAGCGTAACCGTACTTCCTGAAACCATTGTGGAATGGCGCATTGGAAACTTTAATGAGGTTAACGGCGAAATTAAAAATGTTAACCCCTATCTTAATGTTAGAGAACAGCTTGAAAATGAAATCAGCCCCAGCCTAACGGTTTATACCTCAAGGGGCAGAGTGCTTACGCTAAACACTAAATATCCTGATATTCCTTTAAGCTACCTGCAAGAAACAACTCACAGAGTAAGTTTTGAAATCGGCAGAACATTCACGGTTAATAACTTCGGATACCCCCGCGGAACGCAAACCGCGTACGAATATGACGCGCGCGAAACCTTTATAATCAATGTAACGGTGGAAGCAAGGGTTGCTGAGGGTATTGAATTTATTGATTCTTTCGGCGAAGCGCATTCAGTGTTTGTGGGCAATGTTTATAATAAGATTGACTTCCCAAGCCAAATCACCGTTGTGTTCAGAGGCACAGAACCTATGGTTCTTGATGTGGTTTGGGATACTTCGCGCGTGTTCTACTCATTTATCGGCGGTAACTATTCGGTAAGGGCGCATATCGGCGAGGTTGGCACGGCTAATTATCAATGGTTTGATGTTCCCGTGAGAATAATGCCCTCATACCTTATAGCCATTGAACTTGAAGGCGGATTTAATTCCGATATCTTTGTTCTTGACAATGACGGCAAGGGCATAAAAGGTTTATTAGTTGATCCTCTTGTGGGCTTTAAGGGCTTGCCCGAAACCGTGGGCGCAGTGCTTAACGATAACACAGGTAAAGCGTATAGCGCGCTTGTGGAATGGCACTATTCAAGAATTAGGGATAGAGTATCCATGAACGGCGTTGCTTTAAGCGAAGAATTGATGCTTGTGGCAGAAATTTATGTGCTTGAAGAGGTTAACGGATTTATGATTCGTTCTGCAAGGCAGTTTATTGAAATCCCTGTGGAAGTTATTGATAGAACTGTGGTTGAAATAGTGGCAACCTTTAAGCAGGGCGATCTTGCCCCCATAGCTTTATATAGGGACGGCGATGTGGTTAACAGCTTCACACTTAACCCTTACCAAAGGGCGTACAGCGAAATGTTTGATTCGCCTGACTTTGCTTACTTTGGCAAAATCACCTTAACAGTGAAAGACGGCGCGGGTACAAAGCAAGTGGAAGTAATGCTTAACCAAGCAAGCCAAAGGGCAACGGATACGCGCACAAACAGCCTCGTAAGCCAAAATAACCTTTACAGTGGCAGAGATATTCTCTTAAGGCTAAGTTTTAACGCAGGCGAAACCGATTCCGCTTCGCGTGGGGCAGAATTCAATATGCAACTAAGCGTAACGATTCTTGATATGAGTTATGCTTCGGGGCTTGCTAAAGACGCTTACTTCGTGGATATTTACGGCATTGTAAACCAAATCTTTATGAACGGCGAAATGCGCGAAGTTACCGCGAATTGGCAGTTTGTAAACGAAAACCGCACTATCACAGGTGCTTCGGGTGAAACGCACCTTGTATCCGTTACCTATAACGAAAGCGATGTATTGTGGACGCTTGATTCGCGCGGTAATAGGGATAGGGAAATCAAATCAGGCAGTGGCACAGGCTATTTAAGAGTTTCTATCGGCAATCAATTCGGCGGATATGAGCAAGTTCTTGTGCCTGTACATTTCATTGATAGGGAAGTTGTTTCCTTATTTAACCCCGAAACCACACCTTACTTCGGGCAGTTCAGAACTTCGCCCACAAGCCCGATTACGGTTCAAGGCTTTATCTTTGATCCGTTTGAAGCGTACGATATAAGCGTTTATCCGCAAAAAGGCACAATTTCATTCGCAAACCAAATTGTGGAATGGGGCATGGTAGGCGGAACGCTTGGCGCGTACGGCTTTACTATTGAATGGAATGATTCCTCTGTGGCACGCGTTGTAAGTGGCGGTTCGGATTCAACCGTTACAGCACACATTACTTCGGTAAGCACAGGAATAAGCCAACGCGTTTCATTCAGGGTTAAATTCCTTAACCGCACCGTGGTGGGTTATGACGAACTTCTTAAATCGGATACTCTTCTTGAACACTTCTTTATTGAACCTTATAAGTATCTGAATGTAAACGATATATCAAGAGCGATTGCAGACGATATCTTTAAATCCGCAGGAAGTTCGTTCAATGTCCGCTTTACCGAAGGGCCGGATATCCGCTTCACATTCGGTGGCAAGGCTTCTAACTTCACGGTTGATCCTAATAATACTTGGGATTGGAATAATAGCTTAAACGATATGAGCTATTATGTAACCCAAGCCAAGAATCAACACGGTGCTTGGGAATGGCAGGGCGCGGAAAATCAGCTAAGGCGTTTAGTTACGCTTAGTGAAGCGGAAATTGATTTAGATATCACATTTACCCTTGACCAAACAAGACCCTTAAGTTTTAAAGGCAATAATGTTCGCTTCTTCGTATCAATCCCCGGATTCGGGCTGGGCAGAAACGGCAGGCAATTTGCTTCCTGCGAAGTGCAATCTTACGAAGCCTATATTATGGATGTGCTTTGTTGGGACGAAACCACGCACAGCTATGTGGATTATTACACATGGCTTACAAATAACACAGAGGGGCTTATAGGTTCGTTCGGAAACTATATCACCAAAGTCCCCGGCAAGGATTATAGCTTTGATATATCCAACCCCTATGCGTTTATCATGCAGGGCGGTGCAAAAATGCCTGAAAAGGTTCAGCTTATCACAGGAACTGAAAACGGGCAACGCGTTATGGATGCAAGCGGGCAAGCAGTAAATTGCATTTACAGCGATATAGAAGTGTTCTGGACGGGTAGCCGTGGCGGTTCTGCCACAATTTACTTCAACCGTAGCCTTGTGCGCACAAGTTTCCAAATTGAAATGGATAATCAATCCTTTAGCTTTGAATTCCATGTTATTCCGTGGGTGCTTGAAGCCACCACGCTTTTCAACGAATCAAGCACTTACAGCGTTAACCAAGTGGTTCTTCTGCCCAATCAGCAAGCCGTTAGTTCGGATTACCGTACGGATAATCCTAATAGAAGAGGCGTTCTTTCCGTAACAAACGGTGAGGAAACGGATACTTACACATTGCAATTCCCTAACGGACAATCGCACACATTCAGCAATGTAACTGGTGGCGGTTCGTATATCAATGATTTTGCTAAGTGGAGCTTTGACGATGTGAACTTCTATTCAAACAGAGCGCAGTACGCCACTATGACGCTTGGCGGAAGGGGCGGACAGCAGATTTACTGGTACTTTGGCGTAAGCACACACGAGCTTGTGAATGAAACCATGCCCAAAACCATTACGCTTGCCACAGGCGCAGGGGTGGCGCAGTCTTACACATTGCCGTCTGCTTACCGCCAACTAATGGCAAACCAGTACTCTTACGATAACAACCGCTTAATCCCGATTAGTTACACAGGCGGTTCGCCGAGGTTAAGACCTTCGGATCGCAATCAGCCCGATAGCAAGGGGGAATTCTTCTCTAATAATCCTAACCCAAGGCCCAATGTAACGCTTTCGGGCTACACGGTAACCGCGCAAAGCAATAATACTTACAACGGCGGTGGCGCAAATCCGTTCTATTCGTTCATTACCCCTGCCACACCGCACCCGGATCCCAAGCGGAACATGAGTAGCCAAAACACAAGCGATCATAACGGTATTACCACTGCTTCAGGCGCACCTATGTTCGTGGAATGGCGTGCCACAAGCCACAGGGCATACCCTGCTTCCTATGAGGAAGTGGGTGGCGAAGTTTGGTTTATCACCTATAAACTTCCCGAAGTGCAGTATCCAAGTTCAATACCCACAGAAGCCTTTAACGGCGCGCTTGTGAACACCTTAACGCAGGACGGCGGTGGCGCATTCCTTATCCACCCGTCCTCACTTTATGTTTACTCTGAATTTAGGGCAAGGATAGACGGGCATTTCTATAGCTACGAAGGCACGCTTGCACAAAGCATGGAAGGCGCACTAATGAATGATGACGATCCGCGTGAGGGCTATCAAATTCCGCAAATGGGCATGGCAAGACCGCACTTAGTGTCTGAGGGCAATAGTACCGAAATCCACTCACAAGTTCCCATATTAACAATTAACCAAGGTTCGCAGTTTAACACTCTTAACTTACCGCAAATAGCTTTAAGGTGGAATAGGCTTGCCACTTCGCATAATTGTGGCACTATAAGCATTGGTGGCTGTAGCGGTTGCGGTGCTTGGATTGCAAACAATTGGAATATGGCACCGCTTGTGTACGATCTTGTGTACACAGTTCCTTGGGAAAGGGCTACGGTTTACCGTGGTACGCAAATCAGCCCCGGCAATATGCTTGCTGGCGGGGTTACCGCCATTAACACGGGCATTCCTAACACGCAATTCTTAATAGTTGCACCCATGATATTTGCAGGAAACCGCCAAATGAATGTGGCAGTGCAGATAAATATTAAGAATTACACTGAAAGACCGCCAAATTACTGGGTGTAACCGCTGGGTAACGGACAAAAGAAATAACTTAGGGCAATCATGCTTAAAGGAATAAACAAGAAAATTAAATACGCACTTATCTTCGTGCTTTTGCTTGCTTCGTTCGTAGTTCCTTTAACCGTGCCTGCCATTTCACATTCTTTAGGGGAAACGGCTTTGGAGGCAACGCCTGCCTACGGTGCAAGCGTTGAGGGAGCCAAAGGTTTAAGTGGCCTCTTCGGAAGTAATTCCGAAGAGGTAACTCAAACCGAAATTAACAATTTTGTAATTTACATTTATTTCAGCAATGAAAGCCCCTCAGTTTTTGATAATTTCATTTCAAATCAAGATGAGTTTTTTAACGGCGAAAATTCGCCGTATGATTATTTCAGCGAAGTCACATATGACGCTTTAAGCGTTTATTCGGTTTTGCCAAAAATGGATAACGGGGCTACATATTTGCACCAAGCAAGCAACACCCGCACGCATTATGATGTCCGTGATAATAATTCTATAAATAGGCGCACGCGTGAAGCAGAACTTTTGTTTTCAGCCACATATTCCGCCATGAATTATTTTGATACCGAGGGCTTAACGCTTGGCACAACCACAAACGGGCAATATATTGATTCCGTTACCTATGTAATCAGCGGTTTGCCTGCAAGCGGTGATAATGCTTGGGGCGGGCTTTTGTGGCCTCACGCTTGGGATTTAAATTCGCTAAAAGGCAATTACAGTGGCAGTGTGCCTATTAACAATATAAGGATTGGCGGTTTGCCTGTAAAAGATTTCGCGCTTGTGTTTGCAGATGAGGCAAACACGCGTTCCACGCTTATTCATGAAATTTGCCATGTGCTTGGCGCGCCCGATCTTTATACTTATAGTGATGCTTATGATTATGTTTCCGTGGGAAATTGGGATATTATGCACTGGAACAAAACCCCACCGCAATATCCCTTAACCTATATGCGCGAAACATATTTGGGCGGTTTGGGTGCAAATCAAGTGCAAACCGTAACGAACAGCGGGCATTTTTCCTTAAAACCCGTTACAACCGCGCAAAAGCAAGATATTCTTGCATATAAGATTCCCACCGCCGATCCTAACGAATTCTTTTATGTGGAACACAGAAACAAAGAGGCTTCGCAGTATTACGATACTGTTTTAGACGGTTCGGGGCTAATTATTTACCGTGTGCGCTTGGGCGTTAAGGACGGAAACGCGCAATCAAGGCTAAGAAGCACACAATACCCGTACGAGGTTTTTATCTTCCGCCCCTCTGTTTCAAATCTTCCTGATAATTTTAGAAGAAGCCAAGAGGATATAAAGCACGCGCACCTTTCACCCAATAACAGCCGTTTTAGTGCCGTGGGCAAAAGCCTAACCGAACGCCCAGCCACGGCAGGCACTTACGATTACGGCACGCTTTTCCTAACAAACGGCGCGAACAGCGGAATCAAGATTAACGCTTATGCAATTTCAAATGATAGGCTTGATTTTACCATTAGTCTTAACGGAAGCGATATTCCCATTGATTTACCCCCCGAAGAAATTATTTTAAACCACCAAACCATAAATATCGCCCTTGGTGTGAATGAAAATGATTTTGTACTTAGCGGTGAGGTTTTACCAAGCGTTACCCAGCATAAGAACATTATATTTGTTTCCTCAAATGAATCCGTGGTTACAATTTCACCAAGCGGTGAGATTACGGGAATATCTGAGGGAAGTGCGGTAATAACCGCGTATGTTGAGGGATATGAAGAAGTTTTTGCCACTGTAGAGGTTACCGTAAGCAACCTTAAGGAACTTGAAGCTATTGAGTTTTTTTGGGACAGTTTAACCGTTTATAAGGATTCGGATATTTCCCTAATGCTTAAATACCTGCCCGAACCTGCGGATATAAGCGGTTGGATAGTAACCTTTTCCACAGCGAACCACGCAATTTGTGAGGTGGATTCCCTTTCAGGTAAGCTACTTCCGCGTTCGGTAGGCACGGTAATTATAACCGCCACGGCTGTGAAAGACGGAAGCACTTTAACCACCCAAATTGAAATAACGGTAATTGATTCAAGCCCGATTTTTGATTACACGGTAAGCTGGGAATTTTACAGCGAACCAATTAAAACCTATTTGTTCGGTGAGGGCTTTAAAATCGGCGGTTCGCTTCTTTTAACCAAACTTAGCGGGGGTTCGGTGGTTCACGAAATCCGCCCCCAAGATTTATATATCTTTAACACAAACGCACTTGGCACTTCAACCGTTACATTGCGCGTTGTGCCTGCGGGTGAGGAAAGTCGCCCCCCGATTGAGATTCCGTACACCATAACCGTAGTGGACGGGGTTGGCGGTATAAGGGCAAATTTAAATAAAACCGTGTACGACTTTGGTGAGGATATAAATTTACTTGCCGAACAAAGCGGTTTAATTCTTGTTATGCTTTCGGGCAAAGAGGAAACTTCGTCCCTTATTCTTGCCGATATTATTGGTTATCAAAAGTTCGTTTTGGGATTCCAAACAATCATAATCAAGTACACAAACCCCGTAACAGGTGAGTTTTTTGCGGAACAAACCGTAAATGTTACCATTAACACGGCAGAACTTGTGATCACCCCCACAGGGGCAGACGAAGGCGGTGTTTTCCGCTATATCGCGGGTTCACCCCTTGGCATAATCGGCTTTGGAATTGATGTGGTTTATAAAGGAATAAGCCACACGGCATTTAATGGCGATACCACAAAAAACATTTGGTTTATCCTGCCCCCTTCTTATTATATGACGGCAGGCACTAACACATTTGCCGTGGAAGTTAGAATCAAAAGCACCGTAGCCCTTGGCTTTATGAACATAGGGCCTATCAATGTTACCGCTGAGGGCATGGGCGTAACGGCGGTGGAAGTTAAGGGTGGCGGTGAATATCTTTTTGGCGAAAATATTAACGATATTCACCTTTTAATAACTCTTGATTCGGGCGAAAAGATTTCGTTTTACCCCGAAACGCCTGAATATGATAAAAACCTTACCGATATCTTTCAGCCCTATAAATTTAGGTACGGCGGTGTGGAATATAGCTTTAATATAATTATTTATGATAATCCGATAAGTTTTTTACCAATAAGTAGCCAAACAATTAAATTCGGCGAAACCCCAAGTATCACCGTTTCTGTTTTGCTTGCAAGCGGAAAGAATAAGGTTTTAACCACGGAAGAATTTGTGTTAAGTTATGATAAATCCCTTGGCACAAAGCAAGCACAGGTTACATTAAGCGGAACAAAATTTACTATTCCGCCCCTAAATTTCACCCTTACAATTACCGATGCCGTTAAAACGATAACTCAAATAACAGGGATAAATACTCAGGTGCGCTTCGGTGATATTTTCAGCTATCATTCGGTGTTTAAATTAACCATGCTTTCAGGCGCGGAAGAAGAAACTGAATTTTCACTAAATACCTTTGAAATTATAAATGCGCTTGATAGCTTTGTACTTGGAATGCAAACCGTGAAAATTAAGTTTAAGGAAACTAACGCGGAATTTTCTTATGAGGTTTTTGTTAAAGATTTCGTGGCAAGTTTAAGCGTAAGCACTGCGTCTAAAAGCCTTTATATTATCGGCGAAGGCTTGGTGATTTTTGTAACTAAATTTTGGGCTACGGGCTACGAAGAAGCAATGTTCTTAAGCGAATACGATCATGATTATGATATTACGGATAGGCGGATAGGAAACCGCACGGTTAAAATTTGGCTAAGGGAAGATAGTAGCGTGTTTGTGAACTTCCAAATTGAGGTTGTGGATAAGGTTACCGCCGTGAATATCGTGAATGAGGGCTTAAAGAAAGAATTTGAATTCGGCGAAGCGTTTTCATTCCTTGGCACAGTGGTGGCTACTTTCGGCGCAGGCGGAAGCAAAACATTTACCCACGAAAATATAAATGAATTTAACATTAGCTATAAGCACACGCAAGCAGGGCTTCAAAATATCACATTTGAATTGGGCGGGGTTCACTCACGCACCATGACGGTGTCTGTTAAACCGCCAAATAACAGCAATATCCTTTCGCTGTCCGAGGACGCGGACGCAGGGGTTAAAATCAACCACGGCACAGGTGGCGCACCGCTTATCCTGCTTCCCAAATTGGCAGGTTCTTTAGAACTTTTAAGTTTTTTTGTAACGCACACAGGAATTTATAGGGTTTCTTTTGCAGATTCAAGCGGTAATCTTTTGAGTAGCACGCAGGAAATCAAGGTTTTGCCTGTGGGCGCGCACCTTGTGATTGAAAACCTAATGGGCGAAATTGTAAGAAAGTATAGGTTACATATCCACGGCGATGCCAACAATGACGGTGTGTTTGACGAAAATGACTTGGTGCAACTAATGCGCAGATATTTAATCGGGGACGGCATACTGGAAGTGAACGATTTTTCGGGCAACGGCACATTTGAATTAACTGATTTAATTAAGTGGGCAAGGCGCGCGTCAGACGAAAAGACGGCTAACTTACCTCAAAACGGTAACCGCCAAGAAGTAACGCTTATCACCACAAATGTGAGGAAAAATGACAAGGGGGGCGAAAATGAAAGCGAAACTTAAAGTTTTACTAATTATATTGTTGCTTGCCGTGGTAGTTTCTTCCCTAACTGCCTGTTTTGAAGAAAAATCCTCAAATAACAATAACAACAAGGGCGGTAGCACAGAATTCGGGCTATCGTTTGATTACCAAAAGCCCAATGATTTTTTCAATATAAAGGTGGATAATCTTAACCGCCACTTTTCGGGTGAACAAAAAATTTACGGAATAAGTTTCAAAATTAAATTTAACGGGGCGAACTTTAATACCCTTAACCCCCTTGTGCCGTCCTCAGATTTCTTAACCCAAACGGATTGGGACGCACAAAAAGGAATGCTAAGCGTGGTAATTATATCAAAAGACGGCTATACCCCGATAACCGAATCCGCGCTTACCGCAGGCATGATAGTGCGCATAAGGTTCACCCGCATTCAAGGCGTGGCAGTTAACACCCTTTCCCTTGAAGCCCTCACCCTTTCAGACGGGGTTAAGGATATTACGAGGCAAGGGGCGGTTAGTTTTAATCTTAATTGAAATTAAGATTAAAATGCGTAACGCATGAAGATATGAAGACGCTACGCTTGTGAAGACGGCTTCGCCTTATGAAGTGCAGGCAAGCCTGCATGGTGGATTATTATATATAAATATTCCGCAATTCGTACTTCGTACCTTGTACTTCGTACTTCTAAATAATGATATTTAGAATCCGCCACTATACCCTATACCCCAAAAAAACAAATTCACTCGGTAGCATAAATTCGGTGGCGGAAATGTATTCGCCCGCTTCAACTGTTTTACATTAAAAACTTAGAAATTTTTTAGCCAACCTATTGACATACCCTATTGAATAGGGCATAATATATAAATGAAACGACTTTTTGTTAGCACAAGCATATTTGATAAGGATTGGGAATTTCTTAACCTTAGGGATAAAGAACTTAAATTGCTACAAGAAACTATATTGTACGACCCAAAGCAAGCGCCAGTAATTCAAAAAACGGGCGGGCTTCGCAAAATGCGCTTTCCGCTTCCAAACAGGGGCAAGAGCGGAAGCATTAGGGTGATTTATGCAGACTTTGAAGAATTTGAGATTACTTTCCTAATTACGGTTTATGCTAAAAACGAAATGGACAATATTAGTGAAGAGCAAAGGGTAAAACTAAAACGCTTGTATGACGAACTAAAGAATGTTTTAAAAGGGGGCAGAAAATGAACATAGGCGATAAAATACAAAAAGGGCTTGAAGAAGCAATAGAATTTGCAAAAGGCAACACAAAATTAAAAACAACAACGCGCGCAATACCAGATGTTAGGTGTTTTTCTGCTACCGAAGTAAAAGAACTTAGGGAACATTTGGGTTACACGCAATTTGCTTTTGCAAAAATGCTTGGTGTTTCAAATAAAACCGTTGAAGCATGGGAAAGCGGGAAAAACACACCAAGCGGTTCGTCAAGCCGTTTATTAGAATTGTGGCAAAACAGCCCCGATATGATGATTAGGGCTTTCGCATAAAGCGCATTAAATGCGTTGCAGTTAAATTCACTTCGTGAGTGAAATTTGCCTTACGGCAAGTGTAGGATAAAATCCCAAATAGAACCCCAAAGGGGTGAAATGTGCATAACCCCGTGCAAGCGGTAGCGTAGCACGGGGCAAGACAAAGAAACACGGATAGAAACACAAAACCCCCCTTTCTGCCGTTGGCAGAAAGGGGGGTTTTGATTTGTGTGGGTTAGCTGTGCAAATCGCGCCTGCCGTGGGTTTCACCCACGGTTATGCATATCCTGCCCGCTACGGGGCAGTTACGGATATATAGTATGTTGGCTTGCTTTCCGCTTTGATGTGCCGTGGGTTGCACCCACGGTTATGCACATTAAGCCCCCATGGGGCTTTATGCGATTAACTAATAATGAGATTTAGAATCCGCCATGTTTCTCGTTTATCGTTTCATGTTTCACTTTTCATTTGGGGCTTAATGCGGATAAATCAATAATGAGATTTAGAATCCACCCCTGCAACCCGAATCCTGCAACCTGAATCCTCAATAATGATATTTAGAATCCACCATTGTGCGCTGTGCATTGTGCGCTGTGAGTTATTTAATGCTTTGCATTAAATAAACAAATTCACTTGGCAACATAAACGGCACAGCAGAAAGATAAGTATCTACTTCAGTTGTTTTTTGGAAAAGGCTTTCAAATAGCTTTAAATCTGTGTTAAAAATTATTGTGTTTGCTTTGGGGATTGCGTACGCTTCCAAGAGTTCCACGATTTCTTTAATAATCTTGCCTTTATATAAGGAAAGAGAATCTTCCTTTAAAAAGTTTATTACCGTGGTTTCCGAAAAGGGTTCTTCGCCGTTAAGCAGTGTAACGCTTGCCGTATTATCCTTTATTGTAACTTCTATATTCGCGTAGTCAAAATCCTGCTTGGGAAAGGTTTTAAAAAGAATTTCATAATTAAGTTTATTGCAAAAATCCTTATCGCAGGCAAGGCGGATTCCGCTTTCGGTTTCTTTATCTGTTAAAAACTTTTTATCAAGACGCGAAATCGGCAGGGCAGGGCAGATAATTTTGCACCTTCCGCAAACCCCCGTGCCACCGCAGGGCAGGGCTATACCCTTATTTAAAATATCTTCTTTAAGTTTCATTAGGGAATAGAGGGAACATGAGTTATGGTTACATTTGTGTAATCAACTTCAACATTGGGGGCGGTTTCGGTGCTACTTATCTTAAAAGTTTCGGGTTTGCCGTCCTCACCGAATTCCGCCACGCAATCGGGGCAAAGGCAATTTGGCACTACGAATGCGCCTGTGCGGGTTGTGCCGTTAATGTACATATAGCCCGTTTCAAGATTATGTGGCAGTAAAACCGAAACATTATCTTCAATTATAAGGTTATTGCCGTTTAAATCAAGGTTAAAAACCCTTGTGAATTGAGAATCTTCGGGGATAGTAATTGTTATCGGCGAACCGCTACTTACAAACCTTATTGTGGAATAAGTGCTTCCAAGCAAAGAATTCACAAGCGCGGGGGTTAAATCAAAATCCGCACTAACTGTGTAATGATAGGTTAAATGAACAAACGCATTAGGGTTGCCCGAAGCGGCTTGATCAATAACCTCTGAGGGGTTTAGGTTAAACACAACGGCTTTTCTCTCAGGATCGGTAACCGCAGTGTTATAAATGCCAAGTTTGTTAAGTTTATATAAACTTGCGTCCGTGGCGGCGGAAGTAATCGCGTTGGGTAAATCCTTAAGCCTTGTGTTGCTTGGGATAAGCCCTATTAAACCTGTGTCTGTATCGTCAAAAATATCGGCAACGGTAAAGCCCGAAACCGCGTCATTAAGCGCGTCCGCAGTTAAAAATGTTCCGCTTAAAGCCCTCAAAATCGGTTCTTTGGTAAGATCGTCTTTATCCACATTTAAAAGTTCGCCGATTGTGGTGCTTGCCAAAACGCCCTCAAGTTCCTTATCAATTTCCAAAACCTTTTTATTTTTAAGTTTGGAAATGATAATGTGGGTATCGGAAGCGTCTGTGTCAAATACTTCCGAAACAAGCAGATTTGAAATATCGCTTGAAAGGTTAGCAATCTTAGAATCCGCAAGCGCGTTTAAAATTAGGGGGCTTTCGGGATAGGGCTTTATATCTATAACTTGCTTTAGCATTAAATCGTCAAGCAAGTCGTCTGCATTTGCAAGTTCGGATAAGGTTTTCTTGCCAAAAACCTGCATAACCGCCACAGAGGGGGTGCGCCCACCAAGTTCGCAATCTTCATTATCGTGGGTGCAATCTTCAATCTCACAATCGTAAACCACTGAAATAAACCTATCAAGCGCAAAATCATGAATATCTTCAAATGCGTGCAGAACCTTTTGATCTAAAAATACAGGATCACTGAACAGGGGGATTTCCGAATCCACAAATCCTATAAAATCAAAAAGCGCACCAACCGTAAACGCGTTAATTATATTGTTAGGAAGTTCTGCAAATGTGCCTTTCACAAAATCGTTTGCGTCTATCTTAATTGTGTCTGCAATCATGCGCGATAGAATTTTAACCCCTGCGGTTTCCTCAAACTCTTCTATCGTCATTTTATCAATTCCGCCAAAGGCTTCCAAGATTCCAAGCGCAACGCCAAGCGCGCTTAATTTCCGTTCTTCTTCAGTAAAAGTGCCTTTCATTCCAAGCAAATCTTCCACATCGCCCACGCTATATCTTGTGAGGATTATGTAACCAGCAAAAGCCACCCCGCCTATAACGAGGGTAATTCCCACCACTATTCCTAATAGAAAAATCAGAAACTTGCGCATATCTTATGTTTGGGGTAGGGCAAGCATACCACTGCTTGCAATAGCTTGATAAATAAAGTTAATTTCAGAAATTTGCTTCATTATATAGGTGTTCTCAAGCCCTGTGGCAATAACATCTACGCCGAAGAGGTTCGTAAGCACTAAGAGTACGGTGTTAATAATCAGCACCACAAGGAAACCGATTACCGCGCCTACCACAACGCCGAGTGCCTTATTTAAGAAGTGCGCAACATAAAGGTGGCTGATTGCTTTCTTTAAAAGTTTGTAAAGCGAGAACCAAAGTATCTGGAAGATAATTGAAAGGATTATAAAGAAAACCGCGCAGAAAATGTAATAAGTTATTGTATCCGAAAGAACATCAATAACGAAGAGGGATTTTTCCGCACCAGAGGACGCGCTTTCATTTGCTTCCGCCTCTGCCTTTAACGCTAGTTCCGCACGCGGTGCAACAATATTGTTCAGCACAACTTCGTAAATATTCTTATTTATCATGCTTGCGTCTTTCGCGTGCTTTTCAACCAAGGTGCTGAAAGGACGGCGTTCGCCGTTATCGTCCCACACAAGCCCTATAACTTTTTCGCCCAAAGAGTTTTCCGATTCGTTAACCACATAGTAAAGCGAAATCTGCCCGCTGTTTTCAAGTTCAATCGCACCGCTTAAAGGATTGGCGAGTGCAAGGCTGATTTTATCGTCTATATTAGTTTTGGGGGTAACAAAATTAGTTAAAGGCCCAACGCAGAATGTGGCAATAACAATAATGATAATTGTGGCAACTAAACCGCGAAGTTGGTTAACAAAGCCCTTCTTAACGCCCACGAGCAACGCGCTTAATATTACTAACCCCGCAATAAGATCAATAACTATTCCAACCACCAAATTTGTGTCCATCAAGACTGAGTATCCTCACATTTGTGCATCGGCAAATTTCGCCGTACAAGAATTATAACATATAGTTAATATAATATGCAATACTTAAAGTTAAAGAATATATAACTGTATATAAGGGAAAAGTTGGTGTATACAGGGTAAAAATTGGCAATAATCAGGCAATGGAAAATTTGCCCGTTATCATTTGCATAGGTTCGTCTGCCGTATCGGGGGATAGCTTAGGCCCTCTTGTGGGGGATTTGCTAAGAGAAAAGCATAATGTTAAAGCATTCGTGTACGGTTGCACAGGACGCCCCGTAAACGGCATAAATTATGCAAAATATGCGGAATATATCAAAAAAACACACCCAAACAGCCTTATTGTGGCAGTGGACGCCTGCGTGGGTGACGCCGAAGATATCGGAAAAATCAAAATATCCAAAAGCGGAATATCCGCAGGCGGTGCGCTTAATAAGAAACTTGGCAAGATAGGCGATGTGGGAATTCTTGGAATTGTAGCCCAAAAAAGCGGTGATAATTTATCCGCGCTTATGGAAGTTCCCTTCATGCGGGTGGATTACATGAGTTCGCTTATCGCAAGGCGCATTGCGTGCGCTGTAGGCGCGGTAGAATTGCGATAAGGAAAACCGCTATTCACTTGCAACCGTGTTTGCACTGTGGTAAAATTATTAAAACAATATTTTGCGGTTAATCCGCGTTACGAGGAAGCTAATGAACAATAATAAAAGAGCAGTTTTTGTTGTGGCACTGATAGTGGTAGCTGTTATACTGCTTGTGATAATAATCCCGTCCACAAGGGCTAAAGTTGATGTTATTTCTTACAGCGAAGTAATTGAAAAACTTGATCCTGCTTACACCCCCACCGCCGAAGATAAAAACGGCGATATTATTAACGATAGGATTATAGGAATATACTTCACTTCAAGCTACGAAATCAATGTGCTTTATGCAAAAGACATAGCAAATCTTGACGAATTTAAAAAAGGCAATAAGCCCTCTGCCAAAAGCATGGTTACCTATAGGGATAACCTTATGCGCACGGTGGAAAATCTTTACGAGGGTGATTTAGAAAATCTTCCCTTTATCCGCTTGAATGATCCCAATGCTAACAGCTTTTTAAGCTATCTTTTCCCTGTGTTAACGCTTGTGATTTTGCTTGTGTTGGGTGTGGTGATATTCATGTCTATCCGTGGCGGAAAGGGCGGAAACACCGCAATGTCTTTCGGAAAATCTAAAGCAAGAGTGGCTTCACAAATCAAGATAAGGTTTAACGATGTGGCAGGCGCGGAAGAAGAAAAGGAAGAACTTAAAGAAATCGTGGAATTTCTAAAAACCCCAAAAAAGTTCCGACAAGTGGGCGCACGGATACCCAAAGGCGTACTTTTGGTGGGAAGCCCCGGCACAGGCAAGACGCTTTTTGCCAAAGCAGTGGCAGGTGAAGCCAATGTTCCTTTCTTCTCAATAAGCGGTTCAGACTTCGTGGAAATGTTCGTGGGTGTTGGCGCATCAAGGGTGCGCGATTTGTTCGCCCAAGCAAAAAGAAACCAACCTTGCATAGTGTTTATAGACGAAATTGACGCAGTGGGCAGAAAGCGCGGTGCAGGGCTTGGCGGTGGCAATGACGAACGCGAACAAACGCTTAATCAGCTACTTGTGCAAATGGACGGATTTGACGAAAATGAAAGCATAGTTATCATGGCGGCAACCAACCGCGCCGATGTTTTAGATCCCGCACTTCTTCGCCCCGGCAGGTTTGACAGGCAGATTTATGTGAATATGCCCGATGTGGCAGGCAGAGAAGGAATCTTCCGCGTTCACAGCAAAAATAAGCCTTTGTCGGCGGATATTGATTTTAAAAACCTTGCAAGAATCACCACTGGTTTCAGCGGTGCGGATATAGAAAACCTTTTAAACGAAGCTGCGATTCTTGCCGCGAGGGACGATAGGCAAATTATCCTAATGAAGGATATAACCGAAGGTATCAATAAGGTTATCGCAGGACCTCAAAAGCGTTCGCGCGTTATAACGGAAAGGGACAGACGGCTAACAGCCTATCATGAAGCTGGGCATGCAATTGTGGCAAGATGCTTAAAATATTGTGACGATGTGCAGGAAGTTTCCATAATTCCGCGCGGAATGGCAGGCGGTTACACCCTTTCACGCCCCAAAACAGACGATAATTATATGACTAAAAACCGCTTAAATGACGAAATTGCCATGATGCTTGGCGGTAGGGCGGCGGAAGAGATTATTATTCAGGATATATCCACAGGCGCGTCCTCAGATTTAAAGCGTTCCACAGGAATCGCAAGGCAAATGGTTGTGGAATGGGGTATGAGTGATGAGCTTCCCAATATCTTCTTCGGCGGTGAGCAGGAAGTATTTATAGGAAGAGATTATCAAACCCAAGCACTTTACAGCGAAAGCGTGGCTTCTGTAATTGATAGGGAAATGCGCAAGATAATTGATTTAAATTACGGCAGAGCCATTAGAATCCTTAAAGAAAAGGTGGAAATCATGCACAGCCTTGTAAAGCTGTTATTTGCCCACGAAACCATTTACGGTGACGAACTTGATCTAATCTTAGAAGGAAAATCCGTTAGCGAAGTTACCGAATATATAGGCGAAAAGAAGCGCGAACAAGAGCGCATAGCCGAAGAAAGGCGCAAAGCAATAGAGCTTGCAGAACAAGCCTTGCGTGAAGCCAAAGCACAAGCGGAACTTCAAGCCACGCTTAAGAATATGCAGGTAGCAGTGAAGCAGGAAAGCCAAGACGAAGAAACTAAAAACTAATCAGCGCACAGCGCACAACGCACAATGAAGGAATTATTTTTCAGCGCACAACGCACAGCGCACAGCGCACAATGAAGGATCAATTAACTAATAATGAGATTTAGAATCCACCCCTGTATCCTGCACCCTGCAACCTGCATCCTCAATAATGATATTTAGAATCCACCATTGTGCGCTGTGCGCTGTGCGTTGTGCGCTGACATATAATGAGATTTAGAATCCATAATTTGTATTTCATATTTCATATTTTATATTTTCTCTTAACTTTCAGTAATAATCCGTCCACTTACGAAATAAGATATAATAAACATTCCGGAGGTTAATTTATGAAGGCTAATAAAAAGAAAATTATAGTGCTTGTGTCTATGGTGTTGCTACTTGTGGGAACGGGCGTATTAAATTATTTTCTTAACACTAATGTCCCTGTAAACAGCGGACAGGGCAGCGGTAGCAGCGTAACAGTTCCAACATTTTTTGAAATGTTCAGAAGCGAAAGGGTGGTAACGCGTCAAGCGGAAATTGATGCGCTTAACGAAATTATAGACGCCACCAACTCAACCGAAGCTATGATAGACGAAGCGCGCGAAATCAAAATGGCACTTGCACGATCCATTGATACCGAATTCGCTATTGAAACGCTTATCAAGGCAAAAGGTATGCCAGACGCGGTTGTTACCATAACTAAAAACAATGTGTATGTTGTGGTTCAAAAAGCAGAACTTTCGCTTGAAGAATCCATTCAAATCCTTAACATTATCACCACAGAAACGGATTACACAGCAGAAGACATTGTGGTTTACCCTTATGTTTAATGCTTGAAGCTAAAGCTATGAAAATTCCGCCCTGCAAAAATGATTGCAGGGCGGAATTTTTTAATTCAGAATTCAGAATTATGAATTAATTCTAAATTCATTTTGAAATTAACTTCCGATAGTTTATAATGGATAATAATGAATATCCCCAAAGGCACTAAAGATGTACTGCCACAAGATAGCCATAAGTGGCAATTAATTGAAAACACCGCACGATTTGTGGCGGGGGTTTTTGGTTTTAAGGAAATTAGGACGCCCACTTTTGAACACACTGAGGTGTTTTTGCGCGGTGTGGGTGAAACCACGGATATCGTGAATAAGGAAATGTATACCTTTCTTGATAAGGGGGATAGAAGTATCACCCTAAAGCCTGAAGGCACGGCAGGTTCGGCGAGAAGCTATATTGAGAATAATTTGGGCGAGGTTTTGCCTAAGCCGTTAAAAATGTTTTACATTACGCCTGTGTTCAGATACGAACGCCCCCAAGCAGGACGGTTGAGAGAACACCACCAATTCGGCGCGGAAAGCTACGGAAGCGGAAGTGCTTATGCAGACGCCGAAGCCATTTTGCTTGCAAAATATTTTCTTGAAAGCCTTGGGATTACCGCCCTTGAATTAAATATTAACAGCATTGGTTGCAAATCCTGCCGTGCTGAATATAACGGTGCGCTTAAGAAATATCTTGAAAGCCGTCTTGCCGATATGTGCGCGCAGTGCCGTGAAAGGTTTGAAAAAAATCCTTTAAGAATCCTTGATTGCAAAAATGATTCTTGCAAAAAAATTACAGCTTCAGCACCCCAAACGCTGAATTTTCTTTGCGCGGATTGCGGTGAACACCACAAAAAACTTAAAACCGCGCTTACCGCTTGCGGTGTTAAATTTTTAGAAAACCCCAGTATCGTGAGGGGGCTTGATTATTACACACGCACGGTGTTTGAATTTATTTCAACTTCAATCGGCGCGCAAGGCACGGTGTGCGGTGGCGGAAGATATAACCACCTAATTGAATCCTTGGGCGGAAAAGAAACCCCTGCGGTGGGGTTCGGAATGGGAATTGAACGCTTGATTATGGTGCTTGAAAGCCTAAATATTCCTATCGGTGAGGAACTTAAGCCCGATTTATATATCGCGCCTCTTGGCGGTGAAAAGGAATATCTTAAAGCGTTTACCCTTGTGAAAGAATTGCGCGATAAGGGGATTTCCGCCGAAACGGACATTGCGGAAAGAGGGCTAAAAGCCCAAATGAAATTTGCGGATAAGATAGGGGCGCGCTTTGTGATTGTGCTTGGCGAATCCGAAACTTTAAGCGGAAAAGCAAAAATTAAGGATATGCAAAGCGGAAACGAAACGGAAGTTTCCCTAAAAGATATAAGCGGAATATTAACCGTAGTAAACAGCTAATAATTTGGCAATAATTAAGAAAACAATAAATAAATACCGTAAACTTTAAGGAGTTAAAAATGAATAACGATATTAAAATTTTAACAGACGCGAACTTTAAATCAGTTACTGGCGAAGATAAAGTTTCGCTTGTGGATTTTTGGGCGCCTTGGTGCGGGCCTTGCAGAATGCTTACGCCCACGATAGATCAACTTGCTGTGGAATTCGGCGATAAGGCAAATATCTGCAAAGCCGATGTAGACATTGCGGAAGAAACCGCCAAAGAATTCGGAATCATGACAGTGCCTACTTTGATGATTTTTAAAAGCGGTAAACTTTTGGAAACAATGGTGGGGCTTAGGCAAAAGGCACAAATCGCCGAAGCAATTAGCAAGCATATTTAAAAAATAAAGGCAAAAAATAATAAACTACGGAGAAAATCATGCTAAACATAGGTTTAATTAAGGAATTTGACCAAGAAGTTCACGCTTCAATGGTAAAAGAGCTTGAAAGGCAAGAAAACAATATTGAGCTTATCGCAAGTGAAAACTTTGTTTCGCCTGCGGTTATGGCGGCGGCTGGTTCGCATTTAACCAATAAGTACGCAGAGGGCTACCCCTCAAAGAGGTATTACGGCGGTTGCAAATTTGTGGACGAAGCCGAACAGCTTGCCATTGAAAGGGCAAAAGAACTCTTTGGCGCGGAATATGCCAATGTGCAACCGCATTCAGGAAGTTCGGCAAACTTTGAGGTTTATTACGCGC
Source organism: Bacillota bacterium (assembly GCA_009781445.1). Taxonomy (GTDB): domain Bacteria; phylum Bacillota; class Clostridia; order Christensenellales; family DTU072; genus WQYD01. The sequence goes on from WQYD01000002.1 coordinate 81,539, forward strand.
TTATGAATCCGGGGGACACTGCCATGGGCATGAACCTTTCGCACGGCGGACACCTCACGCACGGAAGCAAAGTCAGCGTAAGCGGAAAGTATTTTAATTTTGTGCCTTACGGTGTGGACGAAACTGGCTACATTGACTATAACGAAGTTTTGAGAATTGCCAAAGAATGCAACCCGAAAATCATTGTGGCAGGTGCGTCTGCTTATCCCCGTGCCATTGATTTTAAAAGATTAAGAGAAATTGCAGACGAGGTTAAAGCGGTTTTGGTTGTGGATATGGCGCACATAGCAGGGCTTGTGGCGGCGGGCGTTCACCAAAGCCCAGTGCCTTACGCGCAGGTTGTTACAACCACCACCCATAAAACCCTAAGAGGGCCAAGAGGCGGTTTGATTCTTGCCACGGAAGAATACGGCAAGGCTTTGGATAAAGCGGTTTTCCCCGGAAATCAAGGCGGGCCTTTAATGCACATTATCGCTTCCAAGGCAATTTCGTTTAAAGAGGCACTTCAACCTGAATTCGTTACCTATCAAAAGCAAATAGTTAAGAATGCCAAAGTTCTTTCCGAAACCCTTATGGCAAAGGGCATTAAACTTTTCAGCGGTGGCACGGATAACCACCTTATGCTTGCCGATTTAAGAGGTACAGGCGTAACGGGAAGCGAGCTTGAAGTTATGCTTGACGAGGTTAATATTACCACAAATAAGAACAGCATTCCGTTTGACAACGCAAGCCCCATGAACCCTAACGGTATCAGGGTAGGCACGCCGAGCGTAACCACAAGAGGCATGAAAGAACCCGAAATGAAAATTATCGGCACGCTGATTTCAAGGGTGCTTTTTGAGAAAGAAGCCTGCTTTAGCGAAGTTAAAGCCGAGGTTAAAAAGTTAACAACCGCGTTTCCGCTTTATAAAGGGAAATTTGAAATTTAATGAAAGCATATTTAGATAACGCCGCCACCACACCGCTTTGCCCTGAGGTGCTAAAAGAAATGTTGCCGTACTTTTCGGAAAGGTTCGGCAACGCTTCGTCATTGCATTCTTACGGCAGAGAGGCACTTAAAGCGGTGGATATTGCGCGCGATAAAATTGCAAAATTGTTAAACGCCTCACCCTCAGAAATCTTCTTCACTTCGGGCGGTACGGAAAGCGATAATTGGGCAATAAGGGGCGCGGTAGGCATTTCAAAAAAGGATAAAAAGCACATTGTTTCCACCGCAATAGAACACCCCGCCGTAAGGGATACCCTCATTGAACTCAAAGAAAGCGGTTGCGAAGTTACCTTTGTGGGTGTAGATAAGAACGGAATCGTAAATGTTAACGATATCAAGAATGCGGTAACCGAAAACACGGTTTTGGTATCCGTAATGACGGCAAATAATGAAATCGGTTCACTTCAACCGATTGCAGAAATAGGTGCGTTTTGCCGTGAGAATAAAATACCTTTCCACACAGACGCAGTGCAAGGGGCAGGCGCGGTAGATTTAAATGTTAAGGCTTTAAAGGTTGATTTTTTATCTCTTTCCGCCCACAAATTCTATGGGCCAAAGGGTGTGGGCGTTCTTTATATCCGCCAAGGCGCGCGCCTTAAAAAAATGATTACGGGCGGGCATCAAGAAAGGAATCAACGCGCAGGCACAACCAATGTGGCATTCATTGCAGGCATGGCTAAGGCGTACGAAATTGCCTGCCGTGATATGGATATAAATAACAAAAGGGAAAGCGAACTTAGGGATTATTTTATTAAGCGGGCAACAAGCGAAATCAGCGGGGTAACGCTTAACGGCGGATTAGAAAACCGCCTTCCCAATAATGCCAACCTTAGCTTTTTCGGGATAGAGGGGGAATCACTTTTGATTCTGCTTGATTTGCACGGCGTGGCGGTTTCTTCGGGTTCTGCCTGTTCGTCTGGTTCTCTTGAACCCTCTCATGTTATCGCTTCACTCGGCAATAGCCCCGAACTCGCGCACAGTTCAATCCGCGTAAGTTTAAGCAAATATACCACCAAGGAAGAAATTGATTACGGGCATGATATATTAAAAGATTCAGTTAAAAAATTAAGAGAAATGGCCCCGCTATTTAAGCAAGAAACGGGAAAGGGCAGTTATGTATAATGATAAGGTTTTAGAAGTATTTGCAAGCCGTAAAAACGCAGGCGAAATTGAAAACGCTAACGGCGTAGGCACTGTGGGCAATGCGTCCTGTGGCGATATTATGAAGATTTTTTTAAGGATAGAGGATAATATTATTAAAGACGCGTCCTTTAAAACTTTCGGTTGCGCCGCCGCCGTTGCCACTTCGTCCGTTGCCACGGAAATGCTAAAAGGGCTTACTGTGGAACAGGCTTTAAACCTCACAAACGCACAAGTCGTGGAAGCCCTTGAAGGCTTACCCCCCCAAAAAATCCACTGTTCCGTACTTGTGGAAGAGGCGGTTAAAGAGGCGGTAAATGATTATCTTAAGAAACGAGATTAGGAATTATTTTTCAGCGCACAGCGCACAATGCACAGCGCACAATGAAGGATTCTAAATCTCATATTAGTTAATTAATCCATAATTCGTACTTCGTACCTAAATAAATATTTCCACCATTGTGCGCTGTGCGCTGTGCATTGTGCGCTGTAGTTACTTCTTATTAATAAGCCTCTCAATCTCGTCCCTAAGCGTATTTATATCTTTAAATTGCCTGTGAACGGAAGCAAAGCGCACATAAGAAACTTCGTCAAGATTCTTTAGCCGTTCCATAATCATATTGCCGATTTTTTTGGATTCTATTTCTTGCACAAGAGAATTGTGGATTTCTTTTTCAATTTCTGCCACCACCAAATCAATGTCGCGTGCGCTTACTTGGCGTTTTTCAGTTGCTTTCATTATGCCGAGTTTGATTTTTCTTGCGTCAAAGGCTTGGCGGACACCGTTTGATTTTATAACCAAAATGGGTAAGGCTTCCACGGTTTCGTAAGTGGTGAACCGCTTTAAGCATTCCTGCGCCGTGCATTCGCGCCTACGGCGGACTGCTTTGCTATCCTCGCTTAAGCGGGAATCAATTACTCGTGTGTCATTAAAATTACAAAAAGGGCATTTCATGTGAACATTTTACCAAAAAATGCGGAAATAGTCAAGTTTTTAAAATTTCGTAAAAATTACCATTCTTACTTGCGTTGTGCGCTGTACCTTTCAACTGTGGATATGGTATACTTAGCATGAGTTAGCCAAACGGTCGCGCCGAAAGGCGAGGAAAGTCCGTGCATCGTAGGGCAGAGTGGCAGGTAACTCCTGCCGAGGGCAACCTCAGGGAAAGTGCAACAGAAAATTACCGCCTAAGTTTTTTAGGCAAGGGTGAAAAGGTAGGGTAAGAGCCTACCGGCAGTTTGGCAACGAACATGGCCGTGCAAACCCCACTTGATGCAAGAGAAAGGGCTTATGGGTTGCCCGCCCAGCCCGAAAATCGCTTGAGCGGTTAGGTGACTATCCGCCCAGACAGATGACCGTTAAATACAGAACACGGCTTACAGGCTAACTCAAAAAGTGCTACCTTAACGAGATTAAGGTAGCACTTTTTAATTAAGAATTATGAATTCAGAATTAAGAATAGCGGAATCTAACTATCATTATTAAATAAAATCCGTAACTGCCCAGAAGCGGGCAGAATGTGCATAACCGTGGGTGTAACCCACGGCAAAAGCTAAGCATACGCACGACACTCTAACACCCCCACCCCACATGCCACAGGCATGTGGGGTGGGGGTATCTATATATGCACGCCCTATGTACCCCGCGCTACGCTTTCGCTTGCACGAGGTTATGCATATTTCACCCCTATGGGGTTCTATTCGGAACTAATCCATAATTCTGCATTCTTAATTCCGAATTCTGAATTAAAAAGTTATAATAACCGTATTGCTAAAATATAATAATCATAAAGGTTCACGGCAAAAATGCAGGGCATAGATTACACATTTTGTGAATTAAGGGAAAAAGAGGTTGTAAACATGGCAGACGGGCGACAGCTTGGGCGCATTGTTGACCTTGGCATTCACTGTAGCGGGCGCATTGTGGGCATAATCGTCCCAGGGGAACGCAGGTTTTTTAAAAACATTGTGGGCGGTGAAAGCATTTACATTCCGTGGAATTGCGTAATAAAAATCGGGGACGATGTTATCTTAGTGGATTTGCCCGCAATAAGCAGTTGCCACCCCTCACCCCCAGTTCCGCCTGTTCCCCATGCGCGTTAGCATAACGCGAATGTTCGTTTAGGCTTTCACTTTTCACTTTTCTTTCCGTTATTTGTAAAACCCACTTGTCGGTTATAGCCGACAAGTTTAAGCGTTTTTGTCGGCTGTAACCGACAAGATTAGATGGTACGCAACAAATTTCCACAAAAAGTACAATAACTGTTCCACAAAAAGTACATTAGATTTCCCACAAAAAGTGCATTTTGCTTGACATGCTATCTAAACTTGTATCCAAAATAAGGTTGATAGTGATATTACAATTGCCAAAGAAGCAATAAAACAAACCGCCCCTATTGCTTTGTTATTATCCGTAGCCCCAAGCACAAACAGTAAAAATCCGATCACTATTGCGTACAAAAGCAAGCCGACAAAACAAGCTATGCTTTCCGAGAAAGCAGTCTTCGCAAACCACATTACGAATGCCCACGGTAGCATAAGACAAATTGAACCAACAAAGATAATGACCTTAAATACACCCTCAATACCCCCAACTGATGCGGTTGCCATAAGTAAAATACCAAGACCAAAAAAGATAGCTGGTATCCACCATGACAGCCTTGACCCGTTAAAATGTATACCCCACCATTGTGTCATGGCGTATATGAGGAAAATAATAGTCGCGCACAAAACTATGCTTATAAACGCACGAATGATCCCACCCAAGATTTTAAAACCTCCGTTTTTTCTATTGCATCAAACTGGGCTATTTATTCTCTGCTAACATAGTTACTTTAGCACCCATTGATTAAATGAATAGGTATTCGTCCCCGTAGCATCAAACCTCAGATTTGTGACACCCAGAAGGGCGCCATTCATACGCACCGAACCAGAGGTTCCGCCTTTAGGGATAACGACCGACCTTCTGGTGGTTCCTCCGCCCTTATAGGCGAAACTTATCGCGAAAGACATATCTTCCTCAAGTGGGCGTGTTGTTTTGACTGTAATTGTTGTGCTACCTGGCCATCCACCCGAGTTTGTCACGGTTGCCATAACTGTTTCTTCAACAAGTTGCTTTGGTGGTGGTGGTGGTTCACAAGCTGTCACCGAAAATATCAGCATCATGCCCATAAGAGAAATGAATATTATTCTGAAAAGTTTGCTTTTCTTCGTGTTTATCTGTTTATTCATGATTGTCTCCTTCTGCCTTTTTTGCATCTTTTCCCTTCGCAAGAGGGGTGTTTAGCTAAGCGTTATTTATTAAAATGGGTTATAATGCTGTACGCGTTTACTTTATATAGTAATCCTTATTTTAAAGTGTCCGCGTCCTTGCAACGGTACATACCTGTTTGCAATGCAGATTGCCTCTTGGTGATTGAAGCGGTTGCATTAGCGACATCGTACCCAAATTTTATTCCACGCGATTTGAAGAACTCTTTGAACTTCTTTTTCATTGCCTTTTTTGAATACTCTTTCTCTTTTGGAAATCCTGCTTTCGGCGACATATTTAACATGTTATACTGCTTGAAAACTTGATCCAATTCACCAATTTCTCTCGCTACATCCATACAGCGGTTTGCTTCCATATTAGCTTGCTCTTTAGTCATCTCCGCATTGTCTTTTGTTGACGAAGCAATGAATTGTTTCGCTTTTTGCATGATGCCGTCCGCCTTGTCCAACATGGAAAACATATTTGTCAGGGTTATTCGGTTTTGTTCTTTTGCTTGATTTAAAATTTCTCTTAAACTCATTTTCTTTCTCCTTTTTTTGTTTTTCTTTTAGTTCATCAAACCCTGTGCCAAAGAAACGCCAAACAAGTGCCAAACAAGTGCCAAATTAACGCCAGATATGTGCCAAATTAGTGCCAAAAGCGGAAAATCTGAATTAAATTTTAATATGCTTTTAAAATAGCGAAATATGGCAGTTGCCGATACGGGGTGTTGTGTGATACAATATTAGTATGAATTCCGCAGTTAAGCGTGCTTTAGTGCTTATATCTGTTCTGTTGCTGTTTGTGTCTGCAATGGTTCTTTATTCGTGTGTGAACGGCGGGGGGCTTTCTGAGGGGGCAATTCCGGGGATGAACACATTTAAGGCAAGGCGCATGGCGGGGGCAGTGCCGAATGATAACGAACTTCTTGCAATTACCACAAACACTGAGGACGGAATTGAGATTGCTGAGGAACTTTTGCTACTTATTAACATTTATAACACGGCGCAGTGCGATATTTTATCTTTCCGAATCAATAACAACCTTTATAGTTACGAAAGCGGTGATTTCATTTTAAGCCCCAACAAAACCGCTATTGAGGCAAATTACCGCCCCGATTCTGTGGAAAGCGGTGAGTTTAAAATTAAAATTTCACATTTGAGATATAGGAAAGACGGTATCACCCGAACGATAAGCGAACTTGCCAATAACACAATTACTATAAGAATTAAACCTATTTTTAAGTTTTCTGTGGTTATTCCTGCCGAAAACACCCTTTTTGAGGAAGATTATATAACGCCTCAAGCCACGGTGGAATTTATGAAGCCTATAGCTTTGCACCTTCATGAGGATTCGCAAATGAATTTTTCGCAGGGGATTTACATAAACGGCGAATTAGTGCCTGTGTGCAAGCCTAACTATTCGTTTAGAGGTTGGTTTACCGAAAAGGGCGGAAACGGCAGGCGCGTTACCCGCAATGATTCCTTTGATTTTTATAGCGACATAACCGTGTATGCCCACCATGAACCGTTTTTTTCGTATGTTCCTTATGAATCTAAATATAGCATTGGTGAGGACGGCGAACCTCTTAAAGGCGTGGCGATAAAATCGCTTGAACCTGCGGGCAAAGAAAATGTTACCCCAATAAATCTTCAAAGCGAAATCCACGGAATGCCAGTGCTTGCCGTGCTTAAAGGTTCAATGAACGGGCTTTCAACCTTGGAAATCAATCTGCCTTCGGGGATTGAAATTATTGAAGAATCCGTGTTTGAGGGAATGAATGTGAGGGTGGCACTTGCGGGGCTTTTCAACCTTAAAGTGATTGAAGCCAAGGCTTTTAAAAATTCCACAGGACAGAACAGGACTTCGGCTTACGCGCTTGCCCCAAATCTTGAGTACATTGGCACAGAGGCATTTTTCGGCTGTTCGTGGCACTCAACCACGAATGTGGGAAATAACGGGGACGGCAGGCTGATAATTCCTGCAAGCGTGAAAGAAATCGGCTTTTCCGCTTTCAAAAATTCGGGCTTTAAAGAGGTTTATTTTGATAATGAAATAAGCCTTGAGGCAATGGGCGCAGAGGCTTTTGCAGGCAGTGAAAACCTTGAATTGGTGCGCTTTTCCGCAATTATTCCCTTTAATTACACTGCGCCCAGTAGCACTTATGTGGAAGCCCCCACGCGGATTGGCGGTGTTCAAGAGATTTCTAACAATGCTTTCAGAGGTTGCTTTAATCTTCGCGTTATTAACCTTAGTGAGGGGATAACCCGAATCGGAAACAACGCATTTCATGCCGATAGCACCCATAATTTCGCTATAACAAGCCTTGTTTTGCCGTCTACGCTTGAACATATCGGCAATCAAGCCTTTTATAATCTAAGATCGCTTACCTCAATTTCATTCAGGACGGACTCAAGCGCAGGCGAGCAAAAACTTAACCATATCGGCGATTATTCGTTCGGTTTTACCTCAACGGAATATGTGCGGTTTAGATTCTTGGGTGAGGCGCATTACGGAAAATCACCTTTTTTCGGCAATAGCGAAATAAGGGCAATTGAATTTGACACCGAAATTGCACCAACCTTTGACGGTGCAGGATTTCAGCTTACCGAACTCAATTATCTAAAAATCCTTGTGCCGAATGCCTTAGCTGTGCAAAGGTTTAGAGATTCTTTTAAAGTCGGCAGTATTTCGCTAAACATTTATGATAAATTTAAGCAACAATTTGTGGATAATTCAAATACCCTGCGTTTCGGCTATGAGGAAATGGACGCAGGCGAAGTCCGCCTAACCTATGTGGTTAAAAATTATCTTGGTTCGCACCCGAATTCGGTTGAAAAGAACATAAATATCAGTTCGCTAACAGCCGTTTGGGTGGGCGGTGTTCAATTTACCGTGAGGGCGATAGGCAGATACTTTGCAAGCGAAAACATTGAAAGCATTTCTCTTCCCGCGACTGTTGAAATTATAGACGATAACGCATTTACAAAGTGCATAATGCTTAAAAGTGTGAATTTTACCTCTCTTATTAACCTAAAAAGCATAGGTTCGCACGCGTTTTCCGAAACTGCCTTGGAAAGTTTTACTTCGTCAAATTCGTTGGAAGAAATCAAAAATAACGCATTTTTCAGGTGTTATGAGTTAAAAAATGTGTCAATAATCCGCGGTAGGGCAGTTGTTGTGGTGGGCGGAAGTATAGACGGAAATGAAACGCTTGGCATATCCGTGGGCATTGAGGCGTTTGCGTACAGCGGAATTGAAAATTTAAGGCTTGGCAAAAATGTTAGAGTGCTTGCCAGTGGCGCATTTGCCTATTGCACCGCGATTAGTGAAATTTTTATAGATAGAATCACACCGCCTGTGCAACCGAATAATGCGTCCTTGCGCCCCTTTCAATCCTGCAAGGCAGACGATAAAAGCCTAATAATTTATGTTTCAAATGAACACGCGAATTCCGTGGCACTCTTTGAAACGGCAGATCGTTGGAATACTTATTCCTATCAAGCAAGAGAAATTAACTTTGTTTACAATTAAGGAATCACCGAACAAATGCCGTAAAATACGGCAAATCTGTAGCTATAGCAACAGAATTACGCATTTATTCCGCTTAATGCGCACAAATAACAGCGCAATTACTTTTTCACGGCTTTTTAGCGTGATTTAAGAAAATATCACCGAACGCTTCATAAAAAATCAATATTTTCCTGTTGAAACGCGCGCCCGTATAGTATATAATATATAGGTAATGAAAAAATTTGCCCCAAAATTGCTTATTTTAATTATCTTCGCACTCTTATGCGTTGCGCTTGTGGCGTGTGCAGACGCTTACGGCGGTGCGGAAGTCGTGCGCATTCAAGTTGAAAGTTTTGAACACACGGAATATTATCAGAACAAAACCCAGTTAAATCTTGAGGGCGCAAGGCTTCGCATTACTTATTCGGATAATACCTTCGGCTTTTTGGATTTAGATCACCAAGGCGTTTCGGTTTCGGGGTTTGATAATAGCGTTTCGGGTACTAACACAATCACGATTACCTATCAAAAACGCAGTACAACCGTTGATTTAACGATTATTCCGCTTGTTCTTAATTATATAGGGCTTGGAAATGTGGCAGAAAAGCGGGCAGTTATTAACGAAACTTACATAACGGACGAAAACGGTGAATTTTTAATAGACACAACAAATGTAATTTTTAACGGAAATTACACTATTTTCACACAAAAAGGCGTTTTCCCTGACTTTTCGGGGCATCGGCTACTGCTTTTTTATAATGACGGCGGTGCGCCTGCCGAAGTTGATATAGATGCAGGCATGATTTTTGGAATATCCGCAGGTGCGGATTCGGGCAAGCACGCGGTTGAGCTAAGGCACGCGGATTTTGTGTGCAACTTTTGGGTGGATGTAGAGGATTTAACCCCTGCAAGGATTTCCGTGCAAATGAACGAACGCCCCACGCTTAATGAATATTTCGTTACGCAGGAATTTAACCCTGCGGGCATGGTTTTAACCATAATTTATAACAACGAATCCACTTCAAAAATCCCTTATACGGCGGAAAATGCGGAACTTTTTGATTTTTCTAACATAAATTTCACCGAAGCAAACAATAATTGGGGTGTTTCGGTGAAATATTTCGGGCATGGTTGCGGTGAACTTGAGCCTGCGGAATTTTTAGTATTGGTAAAAATCCCTCAGGTTGTGGAATTTTTGCTTGATTATGATTGCCCCGAAACTGGGGCGCGAATAAACGGGCGTCCCTTTTCTAAAGAGGATCAATATAAAGAACTTGGCACGAACAACACGCTTACAACCCCGCGCGTTCCCGTAAGCGCGCTAATAAGAGGGCTTCAAATTGATTGGGATAGCGGAAGTGCTTTAGTAAAATATCAGTACGGCGCGCCCGAAGTGGTAAGGCTTTCAAATCCTTCTGTGCGCGGTTATCTTAATTACGGAATTGAAATTGTGGACACAACCGAAATCGGCACAACCCAGCTTGAGCTTTATTTTGGAAGTGCCTCAGCTGTGAAAGCGTTGCTTTCAATAACTGTGATTAGCGAAACGGCGCAAAAAATCATTCTTGGGGATACGGATAGCCTTGTGTACAGCAATCCTTTGCTACTAGAAAAGCGCACCTACTATGAAGGCGATATTTTAGATCCGTTCCGTTCAAAATTTAATGTTCAATTTAATAACGGCGAATGCCTGTTTTTCTTAACCACAAGCGAAGGCGTTTCGTTCAGGCGCGAGAGTGCTTTGGTAAGCGCATGGGATTATGTGGATTCCTCTATGGTTGATTCGCAAGCACTTGTTGTGGCTTACGAAAACGGCGGAAATTACGCGTTGCAGATTAGCTATTCGGGTATTGTGTCAACCCAAGTTGAACTCAAGGTTGAGAGGCTTTTCGCCACGAAAATTGACTTTGAAGAACCCTCAAAAAACCGCTATCTTGCAGGCAGAACCGCAAGCGATATTGATTTAACGCACGCGGTAATCGGCGTGTCTTTCAACAGCGGTGCATTCGCCGTTTTAAGCACAAATGATCCAAGGCTTAGCCTTTCAATATGGCAGGGCGGTAGTGAGGTTTCTGCCTTTAGCACAGCAGGCGAATCGTACAAGGTGAGGATAAATTTCTTAAGCCTGTATGTTGAATATGAGGTTACTGCCACGGATTTAGAAGTTGATAAATTAACCCTTTTAAATGTCCCCACGGATTTTAGATTCACCACGGTTCAATGCTTTATTGATAGCCTTTCGGGTTTAAATTTTGAGGTGGTTTATAGCAATTTCACCGTGGAAATTACCCAAGTAACCGAAGCCGATATTTTTAGATTCAACGGCACAAAAACAGGGGTGCAGGATATTCTGCTAAGATTTGGGGGCGCAGTTGTGGTGTACACAGTTAACATAACGGGCAGGTTTGAAACCGCACTCACGCTTATCCGCGCGCCTCATAAAACCGCGTACACAGTTCTTCCCGAAAGCAGTTTTGGCATTAGCGATATTGATTTAGACGGCATTGTTATCTCAAGGGCGTTTAATGACGGTTCGCATTCGCAAGTTCATAATTTCGCAATAGGAAATTGGGAATTTTCCTTAATAGATAGCTTACTTGAAAATGTAAAAACATATGTAATTAGGCTAACAAATCAGTTTTATTCATATGAAATCTCGTTTGATATCTTGCTGATTAGCGCAGAAGTTACGCGCATAGAATTTGATAGCGATCAGCTTGACGGCGGAAAACTAAGCGTTGCGCCAAAGGCAGATATTAACCTTTTGGGGCTTAATTTAGTGCTTACGGTTTTCTATAAGGAAAGCGCGGGCGGTGCGGAATTATCTCAAGATATTCCCTTGTTGCGCGCATATATTTGGTTTGATCCTAACTCTGATACCGCAGAATCCGAAAGAGAAGTTAATATTCGCTATGCAGGATTTATTGCAAAGATTACAATTTTCGTTAACCAAGCGCGGATTTTAGACAGGATAGAAATTCACGAAACCCCCGATTTCTTGCATTACCCCGAACTGTTAAACCCCAGCTTTAAAGGCGGTGTTATCAAGAGGATTTATGCTAACGGTGATATTGATTATTTGCCCATGTCAGACGCATCGGTAACTCTTTCCGTGTACAATCCTTATATCCTTAATGCGCCCCATTTGCTTAATTCGGAAGCGCAAACAATCACGGTTACTCACGGCGGAAAAACCGCGAATTTTGAAATGTTTACCCACAAGAAATTTGCAATAGATAGCGACTTCGCGCTTTACGCAGAGCTAACAAATATGCAATCAATTTATGGTGATTTCGGCATTCCTGAGTTTAGCTTCAAAAGCATTTACGCTAACTTTAAATTCCCCGAAGCCGTAATAGAATTTTTGGATACAGACGGGGCTTGGAAAGTAATCAATATCACTAACGGCGTGTTCCCGATTTTGCCCGCAAGCTATGATTTATTGGTTCGCATAATCGGCAATGATTACTATGAATCCGTGGTTATTGAAAGTGCCACATTGGTTCAAAAATTTATCGTTCTACCGCGCCCGATAACCGTTGTTGCGCATGATAAGAACCAAATTTACAATATGGCTTCTGTGGATTTAACTTGGTATATTGAGGGCGGGGATAGCGAAATTATCACGGTAAACGGCGTAAAAGACGCTATCAGTTTCAGGATTTTCAGGGAAGATAACACCAACCTTAATGTTAAGTATGTTGAAGAATCAGACGGTTCAATCACGGTTCTTGGCTACGCAATCGGTTTTGAGCTTTCGGAAGGGAATAATCAAAACAGCCGTTACGATATTTCGTTTGAATCGGGCAATTATTATATAACGAGGCGTAAAGTTGCAAGAGAATTAAGGTTTTATACTATTAACTTTGAATTAACTAACGGCAATGTGGTTGCAGATGGTTCACCTAAAACCGTTACCGCAAGCTACGCCGATACTTTTGCCACGCTTAACATATCCGCGCAGGACATGGCTTATTACGCGCTTGCTTCCGAAAATAATTGGGTTAAACTTAGCGAACCGCCAAGAACCGTAGGCACTTACAGGGTATCTCTGTCGCCCAATTACGAAATTAACCTTACAGACGGCGGTGCAGAATTTTATCAATTCAATATTGTAAGCGGATAGGGGACAATTATAATGCGTGAAATTTACGAAAGAAGCAAAATAGCGGAAACGCACGAAAGTCGCTTACAGCAAGTGGCAAAAGAGATATTTGGCAAAAAGAAAGATATTAACTTCGTAATCATAGATGACGAAATCCCTTACATAGCAGGGCTTGCCGAAACCGAGAGGTTTATCCCCGCAGTTCTAAACGATGTGGCAAAAATGGCAGGGCTTAAGATTTATATTGAAAACAATTCCCCCAAAGAGTTTATTAAAGCACTAAGATTTTCGCGTGCGGTAGTCGTTCGTGAGGTTGGTGCTGTGTTTATCGGCAAAACGCAGTTTGACGCGGAATTGGTTGCCGAAGTTACCGAAAAAGGCGCAAAAGCCTATGTAGAAGCCACAATTCTTGGTGGCGCACGGCGCATATCGCGCTTTGACGCATTGCGAATGAGGCGGTGAATTCTGTAGCTATAGCTACGGAATAATGCAGAATTCAGAATTCAGAATTCATGGATAAATCCGTAACTGCCCCGAAGCGGGCAGGATTTGCATAACCGTGGGTGCAACCCACGGCACAGGCGACAAAGCTACCAGCCACACCAACCACCTCTAAAAACCGTACAACTGTACGGTTTTTTGTGCAGAGAGAGAGAGTCCTTTTTAACAGTTCCGTTTACTGCACATTTTTGGCAAAAAATGTGCAGTAAACCAAAAGTCTTTGGTTGTTTTTGGAAATTGTATTGACGGATTTGTAAATTTATGTCAACATTAGTATATATAATAATGCGCATA
>WQYD01000003.1 GCA_009781445.1 Bacillota bacterium
TGTGCCGTTTTTAGGAATGGTGAGTTTTAACATTTCCGTGGTTATCGTGGCTATAAGTGCGTTAAGGCTTGCAAAGTTGCCGTTAAGGTAAGTACCCGAAATCAGTGCGCCCCACGAAATATTATTGTTGGGTATTGTGAATTTATATCCCATGTATAAATCATTTGTAAGCAAATTATAAAGCCCTATTTGTGCTTGCCCTTGATTATCATTGCTGTTTGGTGCAGTTACGGTTATTAGGATTTCTTTTAGTATCGTTACACTGCCGTAAGTAACGGATAATGTGAATTTGGTATCCGAAACACTCAGTTCGCGGTTACCCGAACCCGCGCCACCTGTTCCAGAGGGCAAAAGAACTGAGTAGTTATTTCCAAGGGGAATTTGCGAACCGTCTGAAAACTTTAGCACCCCTGCCATACCGCTTAAATCAAGGGTTTCGCCTGCATTATATGCAACCTTGGGAAGCGTGGTTATTTCAATTGATTCAAATGCTTTTTCACGCACAACCTCGGCAAGTTCGGGCGCGGTTTTAATAATTTCTTCCCTGTAGCTATCGCTACTACCTTCTGGCACAATTATATTGGTAAGCCCAGTTGCGCCGTCAAACACACCTTCGCCAAGTTCGGTTGGCCCTTCCTCACTATCTCTAAAAAACACAACGCTAAACAGCGCGGTTGCGCCCTTAAAAGCATTATCGCCCACAGTGGCAACAGTGGCAGGAATAACCACAGAAACCATTACTGCGTTGTTTTCAAACGCACCGCTTCCGATTGCCGTTACGGTTGCGCCCTCAATTTTACTTGGAATAACCACCGTTTCAAGCGTTAAACCGAAAGCGGTTAAGCCTGTTATTTTAAGGGGGCTGTTAGCTTCGTAATTAAATATATAGGTTGCAGGTTCGCAAGTTATCTCTTGAGAAAAATCAGAGTCAACTAACAAAAAGTTATCTTCAGGCGCGATAGCTTTCACGCGGATTTTATAAACCTTGTGTTCGGTGGCAAGTGCTTTTAAAGAATAGCTTGTTTCGGCGGTGGCTTTAACTTCGCCGTCAATTTGCACTTCGTAAGACTTCGCGCCCGATACCGCATCCCACTTCAGAGTAAAATCAGCTTCGTTTATAGTGACATTTTGCGGTGTGCCAAGTTTAAGCGCATCAGCCAAATCACCGTTGCAAGCCACAAACACTGCCGTAATCAGCACAAGGCAAGCAATCACCAAAAGCACTGTAAATAGTTTTCTTTTATTCGTTTTCATTTCCGTATCGCCCTCACTAAATCTGTTTTTTATAAAAAAGCCTTGCGCCTTTCTATAAGTTAATTCTATCACAAAACGCGCGCGTAAATCAAATAAAAAAATTGCGCCTGATTTAGGCGCATTTTCAGTTCTTCATATCATTTCAATCGGGATTGCCCAGATTCTTTCTGCCAACGGCAAAACATTTCGGCACAGGCAAACTATAGCCCCCTCGCCAATCTTTTTGTCAGGAACTTTTGCGATAACATCAAATGCTTTAGCCATTCGGTTGGTTGGATCGCTTGTTGTTTTTATTTCCACAGGATACAGCGTTCCTGCCTCTTCAATGATTATATCTATTTCATTTTTATCCTTATCTCTGTAATAGTAAAGTGGCGGTGCAAAAGTTGCGCCTTTGTTATAGTAGCTTTTTAATATTTCGCTAACTGCAAAGGTTTCAAAGATATGTCCCCATCTCGCCCCGTCCACCATTTGTTGCGGTGTGTTCCAACCACTTAAATAGCACAGCAAGCCCGTATCTAATAAATATATTTTTGGGGTTTTAAGAAGTCGTTTGTTAAAGTTGTTATAATACGGTTGCAACAAATAAACCAAACCGCTTGTTTCTAAAATAGATACCCAGCGTTTTGTTGTATTCACATCCATTCCGCATATCTGTGCAAGGCTCACATAATTTAGCTGTTCTCCGCTAAGTGTGGCGATTGCCTTCATGAATTTTATAAAAGCACTCATGTCTTGAATGTTAGTTATATCTCTAACATCTTTTTCAATGTAGCTTTGCAAATAACTCGCATAGTAATCGCCCCATTCCGCTAAGTCATGTTTTGTTTCGTACAGTTCGGGGAAAGAACCTCTGTGAATTATTGTTTCTATATCCTCGGCGCATTCGCCTTTATCTCGCTTATCTAAGTACTCACTTGTGGGCATAAACGGCTCTTGGTATTTAACTTTAAACAACTCTCTAACAGAAAGCCCAAGCATATTAACTATTCCCGCTCTGCCAGCAAGGCTTTCGGTAACACCTTTCATTAAGCCAAAATTTTGCGAACCTGTTAAAAAATATCTGCCCCTCTCGTCTTGCTCTTCCACAAACTCTTTTATATAATCAAAGAGAATCGGGGCTTTTTGAATTTCGTCAATAATAATCGGGGCTTTGTTTCTTTCTAAAAACTTTGTGGGGTTCTCAATTGCCGTTTGCCTAATTGTGGGGTTGCCGAGAGAAATATACGAAACACCCTGCGGTTTTAGCATATTTCTAAGCATTGTGCTTTTCCCAACCTGCCTCGGGCCGGTAACTATAACAACTTTCTTCTTGTTTTTTACTCTTTCCACAACGGCTTCAATGTGCCTTTCTATATAATTCATTACAACCTCTATTCGGAAATTATGATATCCAATGTCATTTTAGCCGAAATTTAAAAGATTGTCAATTAGAACTGCGAAGTAATATAACTTTTCTGCAGGAAAAATTTCATTGCAAAAGAACCGCACTAAAATGCGGTTCTTTTGCATGGGGGTTTTATATTTAAGTTTTAAGTTGTTTTAAGTTTTAAATTGTTTTTTGACTACAGCGGAACATCTTCGTCTATTATGATAAGTTCTTCAAAATCGTCAGGTTCAAAATATGCAGAGAGAGTGAAACGCATTGCCCTTACTAGCGGAACTTGGGGTTCGTCAAGAGTCATAGAGAAGCGTAAAGGCATAGGATCGTCAAATATTATGATTTCAAGTTCGGGTTCAGGTACTACTTCAATTGTACTAAAGAAGCGTAGGGGGATGGGTTCGTCAACTATGTCAAGAGAAACTTTGGCACGCAATGGAACTTCGTCATCAATTAAGTCAATAAAACTTGCCCTGATTGCGAATGCCCCTGCACCGAGTGCTAAGCATAGAACTAATGTTGCGCCGATTATTTTTTTAAGTTTATTTGTTTTAGTTGTTTTCATTTTAGTTGTTTCCTTTTTATTTTAGTTATTTGGTAGCCGTCCCACGGTGTGTTCTTTGGCTAACTTCAACCTATCATGTTATATTTTCATTGTCAATACCCCAAATTTTAGTAAATTAAAAGTAAAACCATGAAAGGAATATCGGCTGAATATTTGTGCTTTTTGCGGTTTTTGTGAGAAACGGCAGATTTTTGAACGCGCGCGAAAACTTAGGTGCGTTTTGAGAGAATTTTTACCCAAATTTATCCCAAATTTTGTAAAAGTTATGCTAAAAATTATTATACTTTGTGGTATAATAATTTTGACACTACCAAGGTTGCTATTGTTTAAGGATTGTATCTTTAAGGTAGCAACAAAGCATGAGAGGCGGTTAATGGGTGAATTCGTAGGCAGGCACGCGGAATTGAACACGCTTGAGAAAGAATACGCGAGGGAAAGTTCTTCACTCGTGGTTCTTTACGGCAGGTTGCGTGTGGGTAAAACCCGCCTTATCTCTGAATTTAAAAAACGCCACGGAAACTCTTTATACTTCCTTGCCACAGAGGAATCCGAGGCGCAGAATTTAAAAGCCTTTAAAGAACTTGTGGCAGATTTCACGGGAAATGTCCTTTTAAAAACCGCTGATGCGGATTGGGCTTTGGTTTTTAAACTTCTTGCTTCACACAAAACGGAAACCAAGAAAATAATCGTCATGGACGAATTTCAATATATCGGACACCGCAACCCTTCATTCCCCTCAGAAATGCAAAAGATTTGGGACACGGTTTTGCAAGACGCGAATGTGATGCTGATTTTATCGGGTTCAATAGTATCCATGATGCGCGCGCAGATTTTGGATTACGATAGCCCCCTTTACGGCAGAAAAACAAGCAGAATTAAATTAAAGCAAATTGAATTTAAGCACTTTGGTGAATTTTTTAACGGTGAAAAACCTTCCATGGAATTGCTACCATATTATGCAATCACGGGCGGTGTTCCCAAGTACATAGAAATTTTTAAGCCTTACGCTAACATTTATGAGGCAATTGAACAAACCGTTCTCTCTCATGATAGCTTTTTGTGCGAAGAACCTTTCTTCCTTTTGCAACGCGAAGTTAGCGAAATCGGCACTTACTTCTCACTGATTAAGGCTATTGCCTCAGGAAATTCCCGCCTATCCGATATCGCTGAGGTTGCCGATATGCAAGCCACAAGCCTAACCAAATATCTTAAGGTTCTCACGGATTTAAACCTCGTGAAGCGCGAAGTGCCTGCCACGGAAGATAACCCCGAATCAAGTAAATCGGGGCAATATAGCATAACGGATAATTACCTAACCTTTTGGTTTAGATTTATTTACCCCTACCGCGCCAATCTTGAACAAGGCGAAACCGCGCTTGTGCTTGAAAGGATTAAAACGGATTTCATGAAAAGCTATGTCCCACTTGTGTACGAACAAGTTTGCCATGAAACTATGTGGGAATTATCCCGCCAAGAAAAATTTAAATTTCTTTTTAACAAACTTGGTAGCCATTGGGGCAAAAAAATTGAGGACACGGGCATAGTAGCCGTGGATTCAATCGGGAAAAACATTATCGTGGGTTGCTGTGAATATGCCACTGAACCCAAAGGCTTAAGCGTGCTTCGTGAACTTGAAAGCAAGGTAGATGCCCTAAAAGAACTCACAGGAAGCAAAGGCGCGCAATTCGTAATCTTCAGCCCCTCAGGTTTCACCCAAGAACTAATTGAAGAAGCCATGGAAAGCCAAGATGTGGTTTTGGTGGAAGGGTTTTAATTACTTAACGCAAAGAACATTTTACATAAAAACATGGGCTACTTGATATAAAAACTAATTATATGGTATAATTTAAACATAAATTTAAGTAAAGAGGTTTATATGCCGTCAATATCTATGTTCTACGGAATTATAATATATATGTATGGGCGAGATAACAAGCAACATAATCTGCCACACATTCATGCGAAGTATGCTGGCGAATATGCGGTGTTTGACATTGCCACAGGCGAACTGCTTGACGGTAAAATACCGCAAAAGCAAATTCAGCTTGTTAAAACATGGATATTGCTTAGGCAAGAAGAATTGTTTGCAAATTGGGAACTTGCCGTATCGGGCGATGTTCCTTACAAAATTTTGCCGTTGCAATAAGCACAGGGGCGGACTATGATACGGATTACAAGCGTAATGCCACAAGACGATTATAAATTAGCCTTGGTTTTCTCAGACGGGAAAGCAGGGGTTTTTGATGCAAAGCCCTATTTGTACATGGGTGTTTTTAAAGAACTGCTTTGCCCTTCGCTTTTTAAAAGCGTTAGGATTGCCGATGCCACGATAGAGTGGGCAAACGGTGCAGACTTATGCCCAGATTGCGTTTATTTGGAAACTAAATTTGTGCAATAAACACTCTGCCGTAATTTTTGCAGGGTTCTTTTTTTAAAATTCTTTTTTAATCAAAACTTCCATTATTTCGCCGATATAGAAATGGTGGAAATCTTTGTTAGGATAGACGGCTTTGGGGATTTCGCTGTTTACGAAGTGGGATTCGCAAATTTGCTGATTGCCGAAAAGTTTTTTGCAGATAAACACGCGGTTTGCTTCCTCAAATGTGGTTGTGCCGTTAATGAAGAGGGGGGTTAATCCTGATTCTTTAACCTTATCGCAATTTTTGCCTGATTTTGAACCAAGAAGCGAAAGTGCCTTTTTATACTCAGCAGGGAAAAAACTTACGGTAAATAATTCGTTATTATCAATAAACTCTTTGGTGAACCGTTGGGGGCGCAAAACAATGTTAAGCACAGGCTTATACCACATTACGCCCATAAAGCCCCAACTTATCGTCATTGTGTTAAAGCTATCCTTGCTTCCTGCCGTAACCAAAGCCCATTCGTCATTAAGCATGGTAAACGGATTCATGTTAAGCGTTCTTAAATCTTGAACTTCAAATGCCATTTTAAACCTCTTTATGTTTTAAACCTTTTTATGTTTTGAAACCTATTTATATAATGATACGCACGCGCACACGCGTATATATTAACTATATCATATATTAAATGAAATATATTTGTTTTGGTTTGAAAATACCCCTAAAGTAGTATATACTTTTAATATTATGAGTTATCAAATTGAACTTGTGTGTAAAATCGGCTCTATGGCACTTATCAATAAGGCTTACGGCGATGTGGATTATAACATTATCGCAAGGCTTTCGCGTGAATTAAAACCGGGGTATGTTTTGGTTACTTCGGGCGCAACCGAAATCGGGCGGATTGATTATTTCAAACGGAACGGCAAAGAACTTGAGGGCGGTTGCAAGGAAGATATTAAAACCGATTATGCCTCTCAAGGGCAAATTGTGCTAATGGAAACTTACAGAAGATTTATGAATTCTTCCTATTCCTTGCGCCAATTTTTGGTGGAACACCAACATTTTAATGACGAAAAGAAGCGCGAACACCTTAAAAACGCATTGCTTCGTTGCCCTCTCGCCAACGCTGTGCCGATAATTAATTATAACGATCCTGTGAGTGATGAGGAAAACCGCAAACTTGAAATCCGCGCCCTGCGTGAAAAGCACAGCGGAAAAGCAGTGGCGGAATGCGTGGATAATGACGAAACCGCCTCTGAAATAGCCTGCCTTTTAAAGCCTAAGAACTTAATAATCTTCACAGGGGTAGACGGAATTTTTACAAATGTAAACGATCCCGATTCATTAGTGAAAGAAATTTCGGCAAAAACCGCAAGCGAAACGGTGGAAAAAATTAACTACTACCAAACCTTTTGCTCAGGCGCAAGCCGTGAGGGCGCAAACGGCGCAGGCATGAAACTGGAATTTATTAAGCAAGCGGTAATAAACGGCACAATCGTGTTTGTGGCGAACAGCAAATATTCTATTTCGGAAATCTTAAGCGGTGCTAAACCGTG
Source organism: Bacillota bacterium (assembly GCA_009781445.1). Classification (GTDB taxonomy): domain Bacteria; phylum Bacillota; class Clostridia; order Christensenellales; family DTU072; genus WQYD01. Next base: position 7,120 of record WQYD01000003.1, read on the forward strand.
TACGAAGATATTTATCAGCGCACAGCGCACAGTGAAGGAATGATTTATAAGATATTTGATCCACGCCTGTTGCCTATTGCCTAATCAATAATGAGATTTAGAATCCACCATTGTGCGCTGTGCGCTGTGCGCTGTGCGTTGTGCGCTGAATTAATCTTATTTTTCCTCAAACTTGCCAAAAAATTGTGCGGTACTATACGCCGAATCCCTGTTAAACCGATTAAGCCTAAGCAGTGTTTCGGGGTTACCGCGTGAGATAATGTTTTCCCTTTCACAGCAATTAAAAATCATTTTAAAGCCCATTTCTTTTAAATATCCGCGGGTGGTTTTTTCAAATTTTCCGAAAGGATAAGCAAAGGTTACAGGGGTGAAATCACATTCCTTGATAATCTTATCTTGCAGGCGTTTAATATCTTTTTGAAGTTCTTCTTTGTAACCACATTCAGATTCACCGCCCTTTTTGCCCACGCCGTAACGCGGTGCGAATTTGTGCATATTGTAAGTATGGTTTCCTATTTCATAATTTTTGGAATCCGAAAGTGCTTTAATTTGATTCCATGTCATATAAGAATATTGGGGCTTGCTGTGTTCACCGCTTGCGGTGCTGAATTCGCAATGCGCGCCTATCACATTAAAAACCGCCTTGCACCCAAGTTTTTCAAGAATAGGAACGCCGTAATGAATGTTGTTATAATGCCCGTCATCAAAGGTTATCATAATGGGCTTTTTGGGAAGTGAACCGCCGTTTTCGCAAAAATTAATTACCTCGTGGGGAAGCACCGTTTCGTAGCCCCGCTTTTTAAGTTCGCGCAAATCATTTTCAAAATCCTTTGCAGAAACCACATAGGTGCTGTTCTTGCGGGAATTTAAAATTTGGTGATACATTATTATAATCAACCGCCTTTCATTTGAATTAAAAACTTCGCTTGCCTCTGCTTTAGGGCTTTCCGCGGTTGAGGATAAACCTTTTTTAACAGAGAAACTTGCACCAAAAAATGCTAACGCGCAAATAAAAACCAAAGCTACCACGCTTAATAATACTTTCTTTACCATGCTTTTAGGGTGCGCGGTTTGTAAAAAATTATTACTCAACCGCTTCCGCGGGCGCGCTTTCTTTGGCTTTTTTGGCGCGCGGATAAGAGGCAAGGGCTGTGCCGAGGCTAAAAAATGCCACAAGCGAAATGGTATCCGCAGGGTAAGGGAATGAAAACGATTCTTTAGGCGGTGCGATAACCTCGCGTGATTCATATTGCGCAGTTGCGCCTGATATATAGTTAAATCCCTTGTTGCAAAGTATAAGCGTAAGGGGGCAAAACTTTGAACAGGCAGTACACCTTAATCGGCTTAAGAATTCTTTTAATGTTAGTTCGTTACCGCTTTCGTCCTCATAAACTGCGTCTGGGTAGCTATATTTTCCGCTTGGCGCACCGCCCGATAACGCCGAATTAACTTCGTTTTTATAGGTAAAGGGTGCAACAATGTTTTCCCTTTCAGAGGTAAAGCCAAGCGTAAACACCCCTATTCCGCCTGCCACAATCACCACCACGGCAAGCGCAGTTTTGGCTACTGCCAAAGGAATCTTTTTATTATTTAAAATTCTTCTAACAGGAATATGAAGCCCCAAGTGAACAGAGGCAAGAATTAAAAATGAATAAGCCACAAACCTGTGGATATTTAGCCACTGCCCGATTTCCGCACGCGGGTGATAAATTACCCCGCTAATAATAAATCCGCTTATCAATATGATTACCGCCTGCGCTAAAAGGGTGAAATTTATTAAAAATGCGAATTTGGTTTTTAGTTTAATCTTCCACGAAAACAGCAACGGAACTATTTTCTTAATGCTTTTAAAGTTCAAAGAAAGATGCAAAACGAACAAAGAAAGCAACACATATCCCAAAACTTCATGCAGTAAAACATTGCCGTTAATTAACCGCATGGATAATAGAAGCAATATTAGCATAACCGCGTCAAGGCAGATTTTGGTGATTTTTAAAGCTTTCCGCTTTGTTCTTTCCATTTTTTTACTGTAACACTTCTTGCCTTAAAATGCAACTTCTTTGTTTTTTAATTGCGTTGTTTGTTTTTTTATGTTAAAATTAGCTATCACAAAAATCCGATTGCGCTTACCTAAGGGGTTTTTATCTACGGAAGCGTAACAATGGGTATAGTTGGAAACGGCTATGCCTCCCGTATTGGAAAGGAAGCAATATGAAGAAGTTTTTTAAAGTTACCACATTGTTATTAGTTCTTGTGTTTGCAGGCACGCTTATTTTAACGGCTTGCAATGACGGAAATCCGAATAGTGCTATAAGCGATGACGATTACACGCTTACTATCAAAGGCTATTTAGATGACGGCAAAGATCTTGTAATCAAAAAGAGTGTTATCAAAGAGTTTTATGCAGAAAACCCCGATAAGCGCGCACCCGAAGACGGCGAACGCGTGGCAGGAATCCGCACCCACAAGGTAGACGGAAAGGACGAACTTATCACTTATGAGGTAAGCGGGGTTTATCTTGACGATATTTTGGCACTTTACGGCGAAAAAACCGCGTCTGACTTTGATGTTATGACGGTTATTTCCTTAGATGACGGCTATGAGAATATTTTAAAGCCCGACATTTTTGATACAACCAAGGGTGGCGTTAAAATGATTATTGCCCTATTTTATGAGGGTGAAGAATTAACGCAAGAATCCCAATCGGGCGCACTTCGTGCAGTTTTCCCCACAAAGGCTAACAACGCTTGGGCAAAGCACCTTTGTGAAATAAGGTTTGGCGAAACCGCCCCTATGCAAGACGCAACCACCACTGCTTACTTTATGGAAACGCTAACGGACTTCGTGGATACCTTCTCAAAAGGTAACGCTTGGTACAGCGGTGTAAGCATTTCCGCACTTCTTGACGCAGGAATTCTTGCAGATAATGAAGATCTTTATATGTTCATTACAGGGTTTGACGAAGAAGAAGATTACCTCGTGGTAAAGAATTATCTTAATTACGCAAGCGCATTTTTAACTGATAAAATTTCTTTAACGGGCGAAAACGGGCAGTATAACGCACTTGCAAAAAGCCCTGTGTTTGACGGCGCGGATTATCTTAACGCATTAAAAATCAGCAACACAGCTTTCTTAACCCTTGGCAAAACCGCACTTGTTTCTTTTGCACAGCTTGCAGAACGCCACGCAAACGCACAAGGCGATTTAAAAGTTTCAGACATTTTAACCGAACTCAATATGCCTAAAACAGGCTTAGTTAATTACGAAGTTAAAGATACTAACGGTGAAATGGCGGTGCTTACCGCAGACATTTTCAACTCGGCAACTATTAAATCTGAGGGCGGTAATTTCGTACTTACCCACGCAAACGGCACGCTTAATATAGCTTCGTTTGTTTGTAAAGAATTTTCATTTTTGTTGGATATTCTTGACGGAAACGGTGAATTGCTTCGCACAATAACCACCGCAGATTTAAATAAGCTTAAAGGTACAGTTCTGACGGTAACAAGTGGCGGTGGCGCAGTAACAGAATACCTCGGCTATGATTTGGGGCAAGTTTTAACAACTGTTGGCGTGAGAGGCACATTTACAAGCATAACCGTAATAGAAAATGACGGTGGCGAATGGGGCAGAGATATTACCACGCTTAACGGCGCGTTTATATCTGTGGGCATTGTAAATGCCAATAACGAACTAACAACGGACGCAAACGGCCCGCGTTATATAGGTGGCTTAAATGTGGGTGGCAGTAGCACCCGTTCAAGAACGGCTAAAATCCGCTTAGAGGGCTTTGAACCTGCACCCCTACCAATCTATTTTGACGACATTGAGGTTAATATTGAAATCGTGCATGACGGAAATTTGCTATTCACTATAAAGAATGAACATTTTGCGGGAATAACCCCAACAGTTCTTATTGCCACCGATAACAACGACCGCCATTATTTTTGCTACAGCATTGAGGCAATTTTGGCAAAGGCGAATGTGGACATTAGCGCGCTTGACTTTAACCGCATTGTTGCAAACGGCAAAACCTCACAGGGCGACCAAAACCAAGATAGGACTTACACCGCTTCGTCTTTGGCAAACACATATATCTCAGTGGCTTTTGGTAGCAATGCTTCAAATATAACCACCGATAGAGTAAGGTTCTTTATCTATGACCATGAGAAAAACCAAATCGGAACATTCTCACAGTTTACTTACAGGCTTAACCTTGTAACTATTTAAGAAGTAATGAAAAAACAACGGTTTTTGCAAGCGTTTAGCGCGTATGATTTGATTTTAATCGCGATGCTTACCGCGCTTGCCGTTGCTTTTAAAGTTGTAGTAAAAATGCTTATAGGACTCATTGCCACACCCCTCGGAATACCGGGGGGTGCTTTGGCAGGCGGATTTTATATGCTTTGGATTCCGCTTACCGTGGCAATAGTGGGAAAGCGCGGTTCGGCTTTTTTAATGACATTTGTGCAATGCCTTGTGATAATAATCACCGCCATGCCGGGTAGCCACGGTATTTGGACATTTGCCACATACCTGCCACCTGCTATTTTGGCGGAAGTGGTTATGCTACGCAGAACGCAGGCAAAGCCTGCGAGAGACGAGAGACGAGAGACGAGAGACGAGATAAGGAATGATAACAATATAATTACGAATGACGACTTACGACTTACGAATGATAGAGGTATCAATGAAGATTTCGCAAATCAAAATTCACCACCTCTCGTCTCTCGTCTCTCGTCTCTCGTCTCTAATCCCTCACAATACACAGTTCTTCACTTCATATTCGCCTGCATTCTTGCAAACCTTGCGGGGACATTCGGAAGTAACCTGCTATTCTTCCGCCTAGGGTTTGTGCCGTTGTTTTTTGCAATGTCGGCGGGTGCGTTTTCGGGCGCAATGGGCGGTGTGCTTGGGTATTTGGTTTATAAACTTGTGGCAAAATCAGGCATTTTTACTGCACACGCAACGCAGTATAAAAATTATAACGAAGAATCGCCAAGTGAATTCTGTGCGCCGAAAGGTGAAACGCCGTGGGAAGAAATGAGTCAGCGCACAGCGCATGAAGATATGAAGACGCTACGCTTGTGAAGTGCGCCTTTGGCGCGTGAAGACGCTACGCTTGTGAAGACGGCTTCGCCTTATTATGGATAATTATATAAACATTCCGCCACGAAAGCAAAGCAACACTTCACAAGTGAACGATAGACGAACGGCTTCACAAGCGTAGCGTCTTCACAAGGCGAAGCCGTCTTCACTAAACTTCCACCACTATGCCCGTAGCCCAAACACCTATGCCCTAAGAAAATATGAAAAAACTAACTTTCCTTATCTTCATTTCCCTACTCTTCGCCCTGCTGTTTGCTTGTGGTGGTGATTTGGGTGAAAATTTATCCCCTCTTTATATTGAGGTAAACGGCGATATTGTCGGCGTGTCTTTAGCGGTGGATTTAAATAAGGTTGCAAAGGCGGAATTTAGCACGCAGGACGGAAATCTTAAAGGGCATGAACTTGATAAGATTCTTGCAAAAACTTCCCTAAACTTTAGCGGTGGCGGAAGCGTAATGATAACCGCTAAGGACGGAACAAGCGCGCTTATTGATTTGGAAAATGCCAAAGGTTGCTTTGTGGTTGAAACTGAAAACGGCTTTAACCTCGTTGCGCCCAATCACCCCCGCGTGCTTGGCATTAAGGAAATTAAAGAACTAACGGTGATTTCCAAAAGTAAGGGTGCTGATTTTAAAATCCTATACCTTTACGGCGAAGAAAGCTATTCCTTTGGAAATGCGAAAATGCTTTTTTACGAACAAGAAGGGGGCGTGCAAACGCTTAACGGAATAACTGCACGAAAGTTTACCCCCCTTGCAAAAGCCGTTACCGCGCAGTCTCTTGTGGGTGAAAGCTGTTTTATATATCTTGATAATTTCAATATTGTTAAGAGTGATAACAGCAAGGTTTTCTCTTGGGAAAGCGGAAGAGTTTGTTATGACGGCGAAGCGGTTTTCGGCATTGTGGCAGGCGCGGGGGATTTAATTAGTAAAGCGTTTTATGATATTAAATCCGCACTTGACGGCGGTGAAAAGGTTATTGCTGTGCTACTGGACGGGCTTTCTTTAAACCAAGTGAATATCTTTAATTCTCAGTTAAGCATTTTAAAAAGCGGTTACTCTGCCACGGCTTCGGTGTATCCTGCGATTTCCAATGTTGCGCTTGCCTCAATTATCACAGGCGCAACCCCTTTTGAAACGGATATTTACGAAAGAAATGTAAAATTCCCTGCCGTCCCCGATATCTTTGACTATGCAACCGAAACGCTTGGGCTTGAAGCCATTTTCGTGGAAGGAAATTCCCGCCTTGTGCGCACAAATATAAAGCAGGAATTGCACCCTACAGACGATAACGGATTTACGGATTCAGCCGTGTATCAAACTGCGCGCCAAGCGGTTATAAATGAGGTTGATTTTGTGTTTGCGCATTTCCACGGAATAGACGATATAAATCATGATTATTCGCCGAACAGTGCCGAAGCCCTTGCAAAAATTAAAGAAATTGAGGATTATATTGAAAGGCTGATAAGGGGCTTCAGCGGTAAGCTGATAATCATTAGCGATCACGGGCATTCAACCGTGGACGGCAAGGGCGTACACGAAGGTGTTTTTGATATTTATAATATGTTCGTACCGTATTACATTTTGGATATAACAGCATGAAAAAACCGATTTCAAAAAATGCGATAATCGCCATAGTTCTTATCTTCGTTCTCGCCGTGGCATTCGGGGTGGGGCTTTATTTGATTCTTGATTTTAATAAGGAATTTAAAGAACTTTACGAAAGCGAAAAAATCCGCATAATATCCAAAGATTTTGTGAAAGATTTTTCTTTTGACGAACTTAAAGAATTAGCAACGCCCAAAACCTTTACCGCAACTTACAAGCCAAACCAACGCTTGCCGATAACGCGTGAGTACACGGGCTTTTGCCTTTTGGATATTTTTTCAGCACTTGATATTGAACTAAGCAAAAGTAAGGGCGTTTCATTCATGCCGTCTGACGGGCGCGAAACGGTTTATAATATAAACGACATACTAACCCCAAACAATGTGTTTATTGCTTTTAAGTGGGACGGAAAGGCTTTCCCCAAAGGCAATGCGGGCATTTCGCCGTATCCAGACGAAAACGGCGGGCCTTTTGTGGTTATCCGTGCCAAAGATTTAGTAAGCACGAACAGAGTAAAGTGGCTTGTGCAAATTGAGGTTTTATTTTAATGGAAACCGTGCTTGAAATTAAAAATTTAACCTTATCTTACGGCGAAAGGATTTTGTGTGAAAACCTTAATTTTAGCGTGAACGCAGGCGAAATTGTGGGGGTAAGGGGCGGTAACGGCACAGGAAAATCCACCCTGATAAAGCGGATTTCCGCACTTATGCCCGCAAATTTAAACAGTGAAGGCAGTGTGCTTTTGTACGGTGCGGAAACGCTTGATTTAAACATTAAGGATAGGTGTACCGCCATTGCCACGATTTTCCAAGAACCCGAAGCACAGCTTTTTTCCTCTTTCGTGGAAGACGAACTTTCCTTTGCAAACGAAAACCTGCGTGTTCAGCGTGAAGAGATAAGAAAAAGGATAAACGCCGTTTCAGAACTTACGGGCATTAGCCATTTAACTGATAGCAAATCCGAAAAGCTATCAGGCGGTGAAAAACAGCTTGTGGCAATAGCCTCTGCTATTTCTTCTTATCCGCGCGTAATCCTCGCAGACGAAATCACCGCACGGCTTGATTTAGAAGCCCGCACAAGAATAAGAACCCTCTTAAAAGATTTTGCCAAAGCAGGCGGTGCGGTTATATTCGTTCACCACACGGAAGAAGACGGGGGGGTTTGTGATAGGGTTATTGAAATTAGAGACGAGAGACGAGAGACGAGAGACGAGATAAGGAATAATAATATAATTACGAATGACGACTTACGACTTACGAATGATAGAGGTATCAATAATGATTCTATAAATCAAAACTCACCACCTCTCGTCTCTCGTCTCTCGTCTCTCGTCTCTAATCCCCAACAAACAATCGTCCTCAACAACCTTTCTTTCTCATACCTCAAAACTAAAGCCCTGATAAGCAATTTAAGCATGAGTTTTGAAAGCGGTAAGTGCTATCTTATTACAGGCAAAAACGGTGCAGGGAAAACTACTCTCGGCAAACTTATTTTGGGGCTTTTAAAGCCTCAAAGCGGAAGTGTGGAAATCGGCGGTGAGTGCGTGGCTAAAATGCGGATAGGCAGTGTGGCAAAGAAGATAGGTTATGTGTTTCAGAACCCTGATTTGCAGTTTTTCACAAATTCCGTTGGGGAAGAATGTGAGTTTAGTTTTAAACTTACAAGCGCATTAACCGATAGTGTAAAAGAAAGAATCAATGATTGTTTAGTTAAGTTTGGGCTACAAGACTTTAGAGAACGGAATCCCTTAACGCTGTCTACAGGCGAAAAGCAAAGGCTTGCCCTTGCCATAACTTCTTTAAGCGGTGTTAGTTTTTTATTGCTTGACGAACCCACTTCTTCTCTTGATAATGAAGCTAAAAACTTTGTGGTTGATTATATTAAACGCTTTGTGGCGGACGGTGGTGGCGCGATAATTATCACGCATGACAGCACGCTTTTAAGCCACTTGCCAGAGGGGGTAATTTATGAAATTTGATCCCCGTACAAAGCTATTTATTATCGCAGTTTTAACCGCTGTTTCGGTGTTTGCGCCAAGCATTTTTTACCTCTTGGGAATCCTATTTGTTACGCTTGTTTTTGATATTATCTTAAAGGTGAATTTTTTAACCGTGCTTAAGCGGTTAAAGTTTTTATTATCTGCAATCGTGTTTGTGTCCTTAATTCAAAGTTTAACAATTAAGGGCGAACCGCTTATCACAATAAACGGTTTTACCTTAATTAGCTATCAAGGCTTAATGCTTGGGCTTGAATTTTTGGTGCGCATGAGTATAATTATATTTGCCTCGGCAATCGCGCTTACCTCAAGCGGTAAGGAAATGACGGACGCGCTTATTCGGTTAAAGTTTCCTTATGAGGTTGCTTTTATGGTTAGCACGGCAATATCGTTTTTGCCAATGTTCCGTGAGGAATTTTTGCACCGCGTTACAGCGGTTAAGCTAAGGGGCATTGATATTAAAAAGCTACCGATAGGCAAAAAATTTAAGGTTTATGCTTTTGTTCTGTCCCCCGCGGTGGTGGGTGGCGCGATAAAAAGCCGTGCGCTTGCAGATTCAATGACTGCCAAAGCCTTCCGCGCGCACAGTTCGCGCACAATGCTTAGAGAATTAAAGTTAAAACCGCGTGATTTTATTGCTATAATATTAGTAGCCTTACTTATGGCAGGGTTCTTTGCAACCCTCATGATTATCGGCTAACACGGCAAAAAATGCGGTTATAGGGGGATTTATGAAAATTTTTAGCGTAACAGGCTTAACGGGTTCGGGAAAAACCACGGTTATTGAAGCTATCATTAGGGAACTTAAATCAAGAGGTTTCAGCGTTGGCACGGTTAAAAACATTCACGCGGAAAGTTTTAAAATGGACACTGAGGGAAAAAATACTTGGCGACACCGCAACGCAGGCGCGGATACGGTGGTGGCGCACGCGCACTATGAAACGGATATTTTATATAATTACCGCCTTCCGCTTCACACTCTTTTAAAGCATTTTACTGAGGATTTTGTGATTCTTGAGGGAATGGGCGAAGCAAGTGTGGAAAACATTGCCGTGTGCAAAGAGGGTGAAACGCCTCAAATCGGCGATTTAACCGTTGCCGTTAGCGGTAGGTTTGCAAACTCAGGGGTTAAGGAATTTAAGGGGTTGCCTGTGTTTAACCTAAGTGATATAAAAGCCCTTACGGATTTAATTATAAATAAGGTTTCTTTTGTGCCTGCTAAGGATTTAATTCATGGCGGAAATGTTGAGGTAAAGGTGAACGGCGAAGTGCTTACCCTTGTGCCGTTTGTGCAAAATATTTTAAAAAATGCGGTTCTTGGGGTAATTAAGGAACTTAGAGGCTATAACGAAGGCGCAGAAGTTGAGGTTATTTTAAAATGAAAAACAAGGTAACCTTTAGCGAAAACGGAACGGTTATTAAAGAATTTTTAACCTTAAAGGGCTATAAGAAAGAACTTTCCGTGCTTAAAAAAATGAATTGCAACCTTGCCCCAAAAATTATCCGCACGGAAAAAGGCATTATTGAAATGAGTTTTATAAGCGGTGTAAGCCTTATTGATAAACTTATTGACTTAGAAAAGAACGGCGAATGCCCTGCCCCTACCGCTTCTGCGCTTGCAGAGTTTTTTAAGGTTTTCCACAGCTTAAATAAATATAAATCATTGGGGGATTTAAATTTTCATAACTTTATTGCCACTGAAAACGGTGAAATTTTCGGTATAGATTACGAAGAAGTAACGGTGGGAAGTATCTACAGCACTACCGCACGCGCCCTTGCCTTTCTTTATTCGTATAATGATTTATCTGATACAACCAAAGAAACATTTTCCCAAACCCTTTTATCCGAACTAAAAATCCCCCCCCACCGAATAATTACCCGAATTTTCCGCCATATTATCTTTTTAAAAAAGAGAAGGGGTTGAAATCTATATAAACTTATGGTATAATTTTCCTTAAGGAAACAATGAATAGACAGACGGTATTTATTCAGTGATTCATTAAAGGTGATATAATGAGTTCTTTTTGGGGTAAAACTTTAAAGCTAAGTATGTTCGGCGAAGTTCAGGGCGACATTGTGGGCGGGACGCTTCATGATTTTCCTATAGATGTTGCTGTTAATTTGGATAGGATTAAGCTGGGATTAAAGCTAAGGCAAGGTTCTGTAAATTTTGCAAGCGCGAACAGAGCGGAAGATAGGCCAGAAATTATTTCGGGCATTACCGCAGGCGTAACTAACGGCGCGCCGATTACCGTGCAGTTTCAAAATAAACAAAAAACGGATAGGGTTTTCAGCAGTTATTTTTCACCGCGGTTTACGCTTCCAATGGTGTTTTTCGGAATGCTTGCGTCCGATTATCTTTCCAAACGCGGAATTGAGATTTGTTCTCACATTAAATCCGTGGGTTCAACTGAGGACGATTCTTTACCGCTTGTGTGCGATCAAGTTTTGTTTGACAGGCTGAACGCAAGCCCCCTTGCCACAATAAATCCAGACGCAAGAAAGCAAATGGTTTCATTGCTTGAAAGCGTGAAAGCCACAGGGGATTCCGTGGGCGGTACGGTGGAAACGGTGGTTGTGGGCATGCCCGATAGCCTAAAAAGCCCTCTTTTTGACAGCTTGGATGCGCGCATTGCAAGGACGGTTTTTCCCATTCCGGGGGTGAAAGCGGTTAGCTTTGATAAACTTATAACCAATTCGGTTGTTATGACAACCACATTCCGCCCCACACCCACAGTTAAGCAACAGCAAGCCTTTTTGCAACAGCAGGCAGATTCTTCCAAGCACATGGATTTAGATTTAAAGCGCGAACATGTGCCGTGTGCAGGAATAAGAGGTTCTATTGTGGTAACCTCTGCCGTGGCACTTGCGGTTCTTGACGCACTTCTTGAAAGGGATTTAAGAGTATGACGGGTTTACCCTATCTTGCACCAAAAACCGTGCTTATCACAGGCGCGGGCGGTGGCATAGGTGGCGAGATTGCAAGAGGCTTTGCAAAACTTGGCTACACCTTGGTGCTTGCCTATAACAATTCCGAAAAGGAATGCCTTTCACTTTGCGAGGAACTTAAAGGGCAATGCTTAACTTATGCTTTTAAGGCGGATTTAAGCAACGGCGAGGGGATTGATTCCCTTGTGGATTTTTGCAAAAAAAGCATTGGCTATCCCGAAATTTTAATTAACAACGCAGGGATTTCCTTAATTGCGCCCTTAAATGAAGTTAGCGGTGAAGATATTGATTTGCTTTTAAAAACGAACCTTTACGCACCCATAAAGCTAACCAAAGCATTTTATGATAAACTTCTTTTAAACGAACGGGGCTTGGGGCGGATTATAAATATTTCAAGCGTGTGGGGAATATCGGGCGGTTCGTGCGAAGCCGTGTATTCCGCGTCCAAAGCTGGGCTTATCGGGTTTACGAAAGCACTTTCTAAAGAAATAGGGCTTTACGGCACAACGGTAAACTGCATTGCCCCCGGGTACATTGAAACCGCCATGAACAACGCGCTTTCGGAAAGCGAAAAAGAAAATATAATTAAAGATATCCCCATGCGCCGTGCAGGCACACCAAAAGACATTGCCGATTCCGTACTATTCCTTGCAAGCGAAAATGCAAAGTATATCACGGGTGAGGTTTTGAGTGTGAGTGGGGGGTGGAAGTAGGTATGATGTGCGCCTTTGGCGCATGATGATATGATGACGCTACGCTAATGATGGGCGGGCAAGCCCGCATGAACTGATTTAATTTAGCATTCCTTAATGTTGCGAAGCAACACATCATAAGGCGAAGCCGACATCATACCATCATAAGCGAAGCGACATCATAAGCGCACGCGCCCAACCTATTCCCCAATAACCTTTATCAGCACCCTCTTTGGCCGTTTGCCGTCATATTCGCCGTAAAAAATTTGTTCCCAAGTGCCGAAGTCAAGTGCGCCGTTTGTGATTGCGCAAACTACTTCGCGCCCCATAATTTGGCGTTTTAGGTGTGCGTCTGCGTTATCCTCATAGCCGTTGTGCTTATATTGGCTGTGGGGTTTTTCGGGCGCAAGGGTTTCAAGCCATTTTTCAAAATCACTGTGAAGCCCGCTTTCGTTATCGTTTATAAAAACGCTTGCGGTTATATTCATTGCGTTCACAAGCACAAGCCCCTCTTTAACCGTGCTGTCATTAATCGCTTTTTGAATATCGGGGGTTATGTTCACATAACCTCTGCGTGAGGGAACTATCAGCGTTAATTCCTTTCTAAAAGATTTCATTATTCCTCCTTGGCTAATTCAGCCCTTTTATTTAAATACTTTAATATCAGCATCATTGCTATGCCTGCTACGGCGCAAGAGGATGATATTATAAATGCAGGTAACATTAGTGTAACATTTGTTGAAGCCAAATCCTTATAATATCCTGCAATAAATGAAGAAATTATCGCGCCTGCGCCAAAACCCAAAAGCACAACGCCGTAATTTGTGGCTTGGCTTTTTGCGCCGAATGTATCCGCAGTTAAGGACGGGAACACGCTTAACAGCCCCCCGTAGAAGAATCCGATTAGTGCGATAAGCGCGTAAATGAAGTATCCGTTTGCAAGGATAACGAACGGCGCAACAACGGCACTGCCCGAAAGCAATATTAAAAGTGTGTTCACACGCCCAAGTTTATCCGAAGCTATGCCCCATGTAAGCCTGCCGAGGGAATTAAATATTGATATTATCATTACCCCCACATAGGCGGTATCGCCAAGCCCTTTTGCCACAGCAATAGGTTTTGCAAACCCGATAATCATTAAACCGCCCATGCAAGCAAGCATAAATGTAAATATAATTAGGTAAAATTCGGGCTTTTTAAGCATTTCGCTTGTGGAATAGCTTTGCTTTGTGCAAGGAACTGCGGATTTCGGCACTATTTTGCTTATCAGATAATTATCAGGCGGATTTTTAAGAAAAATGCTACTAACCGAACAAACCACAAGAAAGATTCCGCTTAAAACCATAAATGCGAATGATTCGCCCACGCCCTCACCGCCGAAAGCCTTAATTAACGCTTCCACAACGGGGGTGAAGATAACCCCGCCAAAGCCGAGCGCGGAAACTATTATGCCCGTAACAAGCCCCTTTTTGTGCGGATACCATTTTTGCGCGCAAGCAATGGTGGTGGAATATGTGAAGCCCATGCCCACACCGCCCATTACGCCATAGGTAAACCATAAAAGCCAAGGCGCATTTGCGGTAACGAAAGATGCGAGGAAAAACCCAAGGCTTAAAATCACACCGCCCAAGAGAATAACCGATCTTAGAGGGATTTTGGTGGCAAGTTTTCCGCCTATTACACTGCCGATTGTGAGTGTGGCAAGAAGAAGCGAAAAGGTTAGGCTTGCTTGCGCGCTGTTTCCGCCAAAAAGCGTAACCGCAACCCCAGTTTGAAACAAACTCCACAAATACGCAATCCCAAGCGTAAGCTGAATTGCAATAGCGGAAATTTCAGAAAGAAGCCCTTGCCTTGCAAGCGGTTTTTTACTGCCCTTTTCTTCTGCCACTTCCCTTTTTAAATCAAGCGCGGTGGCATTGTTGTTTGAAACTTCATGAGTGGTTTCGTTTTCCATAACTTCTTCCTTATGCGAACAAAAAACCCTACGGCGTTGTACCGTAGGGTGAATAACTTAATTATTCGTTAGCCTATTCGGTACAACGCGAAACTGCCTTACTAATAATAAGGATAATCAGCGATATTCCGAACACGAAAACGATATTTAACATTTTGTCCTTTTGTAATTTTCTTAATGATAGCACGGCGCAAACCTAATGTAAAGGATTATTTACTGCTTTTTTTGCGATTTTTCGCATTTAAAATTTTGTTTGAATCTTGCCGTGATTTTATTCAGAGTTTTTTAAGTTTTTTAGGTTTTACATTTGTTTTATATGGTAAAATATAATTATGAAAAAGCATATTATTGAAGACGCGCAAAGATGTTTGCAGTGCAAAAATCCGCTTTGTGAAAGCGGTTGCCCTATCGGCACGCCTATTAAAGAGGCAATTCAGCTACTAATCGGAAGCAATCTTAACGAAGCAGGCAAACTTCTTTTTGAAAACAATCCGCTTTCTATCGTTTGTAGCCACATTTGCCCCCAAGAAAACCAATGCGAAGGGCATTGCGTTCTCGGCAAAAAGGGTTCACCTGTTTTTATAAGCGCGATAGAAGGTTATATTTCTGACTATTATTTAAATATCCACAAGCCTGCCACTATCGCGGATAAAAACGCGCCGAAAGTTGCCCTAATCGGTTCTGGCCCTGCTGGGCTTGCCATTGCTTTTATGCTTTGCACGAAGTACCGCGTAACCATTTTTGAGGGAAATGATAGGCTTGGCGGTATCCTCAGATACGGAATTCCCGAATTTCGCTTACCAAAGGACATTGTGGACAGGCTTAGCGACATTTTGATTAAAAGCGGTGTATCCGTCCGCCCCAATACCGCCATAGGTTCAAATTTAACAATAGACGATCTTTTTAGGGACGGCTTTAAGGCAATTTTCATGGGTACGGGGGTTTGGCGTCCGCGAAAGCTAAATATAAAGGGCGAAAGCCTCGGGCATGTTCATTTTGCCATTGAATATTTAAGAAGCCCTGACGCCTATCGCCTTGGCAAGGAAGTAAGCGTGATAGGTGCGGGCAATGTGGCAATGGATGTGGCAAGAACTGCCCTAAGGCAAGGCGCAAGAGAAGTTACAATTTTTTGCAGGGGCGGTGAGGATGCTATTGCCGCAGGCAAATCCGAAGTGCAATATGCAAAAATTGAGGGCGCGAAGATAGAGGTTTTAAAATCCCCCGTGGAAATTACAGACGAAGGCTTAATACTTGTGGATAACGAAGTGAAAATCAATGAGGACGGCACTAAATCAATAATTCCGATTGCAGGCAGTGAAAAACTTCACCCCTCAAGTTCCGTGATAATTGCCGTAAGCCAAGGCCCGCGTTCGGTGGTAATTTCTTCCACTAAGGGAATCAATATTAAAGATAGCGGGCTTGTTGCCGTGGACGAATTCGGACACACTTCGCGCGCAGGGGTTTTTGCAGGCGGTGATGTGGTAACAGGCGCAAAAACCGTGGTTGAAGCCGTGGTTGCGGCGCGAAAAGTGGCGAAGGCGATTGAAGAATATCTTATGCATAATGCGTAAACGCATTATGCAATGCACAACGCACAACGCACAGCGCACAATGAAGGATTAATTCAGAATTAAGAATTCAGAATGCAGAATTATGGATTAATTAACTAATAATGAGATTTAGAATCTATCATTGTGCGCTGTGCGCTGTGCGCTGTGCATTTTTAACGCTTTGCGTTAAAAATTCACCCTCACATTCCCCGTTGTGGCTTTGGCGGTGAGGCTTTTTTCGCCGTCTATCTTGATATAGGGTTTTCCTACGCTTTGGTGATTTAAGTAGCATTTTCCTGTGTTTGCGGAAAGGTGCAATCTGTAATCTGAAAGCGTGCCGTTAACTTTAATGTCAATATCCCCTGTGGTTACCTCTACGGAAATTTTTGGTGAGGTTACACCGCTTAAAGATACCGCGCCTGTGGTGGCTTTTGCGCTAAGTTCGCTACTCGCGGTAACATTTTCACACCTTATGTACCCTGTGGTTGAATTAAGCCTTACCGCGAGGGCTTGAGAATTTGCAAGCCTTATATAACCTGTGGTGCTTTTTACATTAATTTCGTTTGCGGTTATTCCGCCTAAGTTCACATATCCTGTGGTTACCTCAGCTTGAAACTTTGAAAATGCGCCAAGGTTGCTTCCTCTTATATCTGCGGTTTTTGCGCTTACGCTTAATTCGCCGTTAAATCCGCTTGGCAAAAGAATCTTAACCGCAAAAAAACTTGAAGGCAATCTTGCGAAACCTATGAACCCCCATGCTTGCCATTGCTTTTTGCTTTGGGCATCGTCATGATAGATTCTAAGGCTTTCCCCCTGCTGGTTTATCTTAATATCTAATAGCCTAATGTGCTTTTCACTTTTGGGGTAAGATATTGTGATAGCTTCCACATTCGCCCTTTCAATTACCACAGGGCTTCGGCTACCGCCTTCCATGGATATTTTGCTAATATTGCCCTCTGCCGTATATTCTTCCCTTGTAAAATCTTCCGCCACGGCGAAATTGAGGTTTTCAATATCAAACCCTATAACCGAAAAGCCTGCAAGCGCAAGCACCAAACCAAGTGCTATGCACACAACTAAAACTCCTACTAATGCTTTCATAATCTTTCTCCTTTTTAATAAAACCGTTCTTACGCCGATTCGTGCTAATTTAAATTTGAGGATTGGGGCTATTAACCGCCTTGTTCTTTTTTCCGTAAAACGCTTTCGCCGATGCCACCGCGCCTTTTAAAAGATATTTAAGGAATATCTTTCCAAGTTTGTAAGAAATTATTGCAAGAATTCCAAGAACCCCTGTGGCAATAAGCAATCCCCCTGCCGTGAATAACGCCCACGGCGTTCCCTCTGTGGCAGAAAGCACCGCCCCTGGGATAACCGCAAGCAGGCAAGCAAAGGAAGAAACCGCAAGCCCAAGAATCGTACCGCCCACCGCAAACACCGCACTTATAAACAGCACAAAAAACACAATCCCCACAGGAATCAAAATCGGCGCACTAAAAAGCCTTGCAACCATTGCAATGGTACTGCCTTTTTTAGAGGGTGCAGCTTGCAGGTTGCAGGGTGCAGGGTTGGATTGGTGATTGGTGATTGGTGGTTGGTGATTGGTGGCGGAATTATTATTATTAAATAATCCTTCATTCTGAATTCTGAATTCTGAATTCTTAATTAGTCCTTCATTGTGCGCTGTGCGCTGTGCGCTGTGCATTGAAGAAAGCCTTTCCCCCGCAAGTTCAGCTTGAATTTGACGGCTAATCATTCTTATATCGCCAAGGTTATGCACCACGCGATATTCATTTTCGCCTGCCTCAATTTTATCGCTGATAAGTTCGTCATAATAATTTAGCACCCTGTTAAGTTCGTCTGCACTGAACCCTTTTAGGTAAGACGATAGTACACTTAAAAATTCATGTTTGTTCATTTTCGTTTCCTCTTAATTCTTTTATCTAAAATTCGCAATTATAAAATCGTACGCTTTAACTAACTCACGCCATTCTTCGGTGAAGTTAAAAAGTTTTTCGCGCCCTTCACGCGTTATACCGTAATACTTCCTTAGCCTGCCGTTGTGTTCCCTGCTATAGGTAATCAGCGCGCCTTGCAATTCAAGCCTTCTCAAAATCGGATATAGCGTTGATTCACTGATTTCCACCACAGGGGTTATATCTTGAATAATCCTATAGCCGTAAGAATCCCCGCGCATTAGCGAGGCAAGCACTATCGCATTTAACAGCCCTTTCTTTAATTGAACTTCCACGGAATACCTCCCACTGCGGTATATTATACATTGCATAGTATGCGGTGTCAAGAGAATTTGTAAAAAAATTTAAAAATTTTTTGCAGGGCATTTTTCAGCGCACAACGCACAGCGCACAGCGCACAATGAAGGAATCATTTATTGATGAGATTTAGATTCCACCATTCGTAAATCGTAAGTCGTAAGTCGTCATTACTCTTAATGAGATTTAGAATCCACCATTGTGCGCTGTGCGCTGTGCGTTGTGCGCTGTTTTGCGGTTTATGAAATAAACAATAAAAAAGAACCCCGCAAGCAAAGCAAACAGCCCAACATAATATATCGCGTAAAATCCGCTTATCGCACTTGAGTCAATAATGCCGTTAAAGAGGTTTCCTTCCGCAAGATCCAAAATTACATAACTGCCCTGCGGGTTTATAAGCCACCTCATAAAGAATGCGTAGCCCACGGATATGCCCGTGAAAAGAGGGGCTTGCCTTATGTAATGCCTATCAAGTTTGTGGGTAATTAAAAGCGTAAGCCCTGATAGATATAGCAGTGCGTGATTAAAAGTTGCCATTATAAAAAGGAAAGTTCCGTCATTTTCAAAGAGGTATATTGCTGGGGTGGCAATCCCTGTAAGGAAGTAAAAGAACCCTGCCACAGGCGCGCAAAACACGGCAAAATTTATTAGCGGTTTTTTATTGGTAAGCACTGCAAGCGAAAAAACAAAATAGCTGATTGCGCTGAATTCAATAGGCACTTTGTGGTGAAGCCCCACTATTTGCCAATAAATATATTCAGTAATTTTATATGTTAAGAAAAATATTGCTGAGGAATAAAGCAGAATTTTTGACGCTTTTTTGTTATCTTTAAATATGCCGAACACGGCAAGATTTAAGCCTATAAAAATCAGAATTAACAGCAGAGAAAACAGATAAATCATATGTAATTTTATCTTATCACAGTAAAAAAGCCTAAGCAAGCGTGTTTACAAAAAAGGATAAATTCCACCAAAAAACCGCCTCAAAATTGAAGCGGTTTTTGGATTAAAAACTGTGTTCCGATATTAGCCCGAAATTGCTTCCGTGGGGCAAGTGCCTTCACAGATGCCACAATCAATGCACTTGTCTGCAATGATTTCGTACTTGTTATCAGGTGCGGGAACTATTGCTTCTGTGGGGCAAGCGCCTTCACATTCACTGCAACCAATACACTTTTCTTTTTCAATTACATATGCCATATTCAATCTCCTTAAATCTCATGTGTTATCTCATTATAACCTGTTTTAGTTAGCTTGGCAAGCGTTTTATGTTTAATTTTTATCTACGCGGTGAACGGCTGTAACGGCGTCCTGCGTGAGTTCTGTCTTTCCGCTTGAAAATCATGCTAAAGAAGAACAGAATGATTAACAGCGCAACACCGCCGATTGCAAACCCAAGAACATAATTCATATATTCAGGCATTTCAGGAATCCTTAATCCGCCCACGCTTATGGAACGCACAGGGATATAATTCTCTGAATCAAAGTTCTCGCCTGCAAACAGCACCTCAACCACAAACGCTTGGTTCGCGCTTATGCCGTTAAACACATTACTGCTTTGCCCCGGTGCAATTTCATTGCCCTCCAAATCAATCAATCTGTACACAGTGCCTGCGGGCGCATTGGTTGAAATAACATGGATAGTACCGTCCTCATTTCTTGTTACGCGGATATCAATATTAAATTCTGCCCTGTTTATAGTTAGAATTGCACCTATGCGGGCAACCTCAAAGCCGTAGTGCATTATAACAGCGGTAACATCGTATTGCCCTGCGTTCACTGGGAATGTGGTAAGCTGAAGCCCGTCCGACATTCTTATAAAGCTATAGTAAACCGATACGCCCTCTTGGGTAAAGCCTTGCGGTTGCGAACCGAAGTTCACTGCCCCTGGGGATTTCGCATTGCCGTCATACACATATTCTGCGTCCCCCACAACTATTGCATTGAACGCATTGGCGGTAATCCTCAATGTGGTTGTTACCGTTTCAAATGTGTAGTTATCCGCCACTATTGAAAGCACGAATTCGTAATCACCAAGAAGCGTGGGGTTAGCTTCGCTTCCGTCTTTATAATAATTGGTAAACACTGTGATATTCTCAATATCGTTTCCGAACAGCCCCAATATATTATATGTTGCTTGCTTAGCCGTACCGCTGTACTTGTGTTCAAGCCCTGCGATTGACGCGGTAAGAATTGCTTTAAAGATTTCAAAGTGGAACATGGTTTCGCCGTCATAGCTATAGTTTCCGAATTCGTCTTCAAAGCTGATAACCACAATGTATTTGCCTGCACCGCTTGCGTTTTCCACGATTTCATAACCGCTTGGCACGCTGATTCCGAATGCGCCCCCGCTTGCGTTTTTGGGTGCGGGATTTCCTGCATTTACATATGTTTCACGCATGAAAATCATATGCGGAATAACCTTATAATCTTCGTCATACTGCGCAAATAAATTGATATTTGCGTTACCGCCGTTGAAGCTTAATTCGCTAATAAATTCTTCTTTTAGTTCCACTTCGCGTGCGTGAATATCAAAGGAATAAGCGTAAACCTCAGTGAGTTCGCTGTTAGGATTTTGAAGCCTTACTTCCACGCTGTAAGTTCCCACATTACGCACTTGGCTTACTGGAATCTCATTTCCGTTTCTAAAGTACACGAATATTAAATCGCTTGAAATTTCCTCACCGCCGTCAAAAGCGAATGCTTTTAAGGTTTGCGTAAGCGCGCCGATTCCGTTTTCTTTTGCAGAGAACTGGAATGTTTTTCCGTTAGGCGCGTCCGATTCGTCAAGCACAGCTTCCGCCCTGCTTATCGTAAATGTTATGCCCGAAACCACGAAGGGGTGAATTGTGTTAGGCGAAGAAACGGTGAACGAAACAACGAAACTTCCTGCGCCCCTAATTTCCTTACCGCCTAAATCTGCCACGAACGATAAGCCGTGCGCATTGGGCAGGTTGGTTATTACAGGGGTTGTGATTTCGCCGTTGTACACCCTTGTGGCGTTATTGAATAAAAGTTCGGCTTGCAAGAAGTCCTCTGTGTACATTGCCCTTGCAATCACGAACACCGCGCTTAGCCCTGCGCTTGGCATTTCAAAATTAGAATCGTTTACCACAAGGTTAACCACATATTCGCCTGCGTTCACGGGGACTACTTGGGTGCTTAAATCGTCTGAACGGAAGAAGTATTTTTCTAAATCCGCAACGGTGAAGCCGTTTCCTTGGGCATCTTTAAATAAGAAGGAAGCAATGTAATGCTTGCTTAGCCCGTCATACACCACCGCGTTTCCAGTTGCCTCTGCAAGGCTTAAAGCCCTTGGCATAACAACGATTTCAAAAGCGGTTTCGCTTAACTCATAATATGCGTTTGCCAAGGTGTTAAGGCTTAAGGTAACCAAGTACGCGCCTGCGTTCTTAACCGCGCTTGCAACCGCGCCGTTAAGCCTTATATCCTTATCAATAGTAAGGGCAACGCCACTTACAACAGGGAATGCTTGTGTGGAAGCCACCACTTCAAACTCTTCGCCAGAGTAAACGAACTGCGTGCTTGAAGTAAGTGAGGACTGAACCAAAATCTTGCTTATATAAATAAGGATACTAATATTAGCTGAGGACGCGTCAAGCAACACATTACCGCCAACCACATTCACGGTTATGGCGTTTGCACCCACGCTAAGAGGTTGGTTGCTTATGAATCCGCCGAACTGCGTGCTTGCAATAAAGCTGTTCACAATGAATGCGTTATCAGGGAATAAGGAATTAAGAACTGAGTTAATCTCTTCCGTAATACCGCCTTGGAACGCGCTAAACGATGCAAGATATTCCACCCTTTCGCTTTCGCCGATTGAGATATCAATGCTAAAGTTTTCCACCGTAAACGGCGCAACATTTAGCGTGATTACATATGTTGCATTGTAATAAACACTGTTTTCATTGAGGCTTAAAGCGAACAAATCGTTATAGCTGTTCACGGTTAATTCATTAAGATTTACACCGCCGTTTGGTTGAAAGATTAGCCCCTTACTTGCAAAGTTAGCCTCTGCCCTGTTCACGGCAAATGCTCTGCCAAGTTCGTCAATATCATTTATATCAAGGGTATCCGTGCTAACGCTTTCCACGGTGTAATCACTTAAGGAATAAAGTTTTGAAAGCTCAATTTCCGCAAGCACATTAGCACGGCGCATTGTAAGCGTTACGGATAAATCCGCCACCTCATAGTTAGAAGCCAAGCCGTTTAACATTGCGTAAGGGTTATTATCAAAATCGTTTTCCTTATTGAAATCAATTCTGAATTCATAGCCCACACCGCTGATAAATTGAAGCTGTGTAACCGAAAGCGTGATTAAACCAAGTGCCTCAGAGGGCTTAACGAAATCACTTGCATTAGCATGAAGAACATATGCGGAAGCACTTGAGAAATCATTTCCGCCTGCTGTGTAATTGATTACCGCACCGCTGTTAACCGCGCCACCGCCAAAGAAGTTTATGGAAACAGGCAGGTTCTTTTTTGTAACCTCAAACACATATTGGGGAACTGCCGAAGCCACCACATAGTTCACGCTTGCAAAGCCTGCCGAATTGGCTACATATGCAAGGGTGTAAGAATCTGCATTAAGATATTCGTCATTAAGCGGAACGGAAACACCGAAGCCGTTTCTTAAAGTAAGCCCAAGCCTTATTAGGCGGTTATCCGTTTCACCCACCACAAGCTGTTCGCCGAACAAATTAAGCGCGTTGATTTCGGCTATCGTCATGCTTTCAAAGTCAAGATCCACCGAACTTGCGCGCATACTTCCGTACTCGTTTTGAAGGTTCGCAAGCCTGCTTAAGTTAAGCGTGAGTTGCCTCGGGCGGATTTGCACCACAAGCCTATTGCCGTTTGCAAGAAGCAAATAGCTTCCGATTGCCTCAATGTTATCTATATCATAATTCCTTTGCGCGCTTAAATAATTTATGCTTGCAAAGTAGTCGCCCACATCACCAAGAGTTCCCGCGCCTATTCTCTCAAGATTCACTTCCACCGTGCTTCTAACTTCTGCACCAGCGGGAAGGTTCGTAACATTTGCGCCACCGTTAAACACGCTGAAATCATTTAACGCGCCAAGTTCGTCATAGGTAAGGGCGAATGTTCCGCTGTAATTTATGCTTAGAAGCAAGCGCAGAATCTCAATTGGGAAACTGCCGATATCAAGCGCAAAATTAAAGTTTTGGCTTTGGTTTGCGCCTGCTTGAAGCGACCAGAAATAGTTGCCTGCGTTCACTGCCTGCACGCCGTTTTCGTCCGAAGCCGTAACGGTAACGCCTGCAAAATACCCTGCCACATAAGTGCGCAAGTTGCCCTCAACTATATTTCCGTTTAAGTATACTTCATATGAAAGTGCGGTTAAAAGCCTTGTGATTACTGCGCCTGTGTAGTTCGCGCTGTTAGAGGTTGAACCTATAGCAATGTCTATTGTAATCGCTTCAATTACATATGTTAACACCACATTGCCGAAGCTATAATTGGCTACAGTTTCGTCACTTAAATTAACCGTGTAAATGCCTGCGTTTCTAAAGCCCACAGCGGTTATATTATCACCCGCGGGATTCTTAAATTGATACGCGCCTTGCAACACATTGTATATACCTGCGCTGTCCTTTGAATTATCCCATGCGGTAACGCCAAGCATTTCATAATCATTAAGCACGATATATCCGCTTGCGTCAAACGCACGGCTGAATGCTGTTTTGCTGAACGATACAGCGCGCCTTGTGATTGAGAGTGCGCCGTTCACAAACGAAATATTATAGTTATCCGAAGTGAAACCGCCTATGCTGATTACATATGAATCACCCACCGCACTCTGTTCGTTTGCGCTAAGGATTTGGATATTTAGAGTACCGCCTAAGTCTTGATAAGTGTCCTCACCAAGTAACGAATCGCCGATTGAAGTTCTGAAAATTACATTGCTAATGCTTAAAGAAGGATTAGCTTCACCGTACACACGGCTTATGTTTTTGGCTATAACTTGAAGCGAAGCAGGGGTTATTATTTTTGTTTCTGTAAGCCCCGAAACCGCAAGCTGATAGTTATCATTGCTTGGTGCGTTAAAGCCCGTTACGGTTAATGTGTGCGTTCCCACATTCCTAAAATCATTTTGTTCTTGCGTAACAAAGGAAACAACTTCGCCGTACGCAGCGGCTAAAGGAAGGGCAACAGGGTTAAATTTTACACCCGAATAAACCGCCGTTTCAAAACCGCTGAACGAAACGGTAAGAGTGAATTTGGTAACGGTGAGCGTACCGCCCACAAATGCAATATCATAGTTTGGTGAAGAAACACCGTCCACGATAATCTCATATTCCGCCACATTTAAATGCCCCGTTTCGGCAAGCCTTGCGTTAAGCGTGCCACTTAGAACAGAGGCATTTTCGCCCTGTGCAAACGGTGAGAATCCATATGAAAAGCTTGGCGTTCCGCCGTAAACCATGGCGATGTTATCTGCCCTTACGGTTAATGCCATGGGGGCAATGTTCCATGTTACTGAAAGATCAAAAACACTGATTTCATATAGGTTTGTGGTTTCCGCACTTATGGTTGTGGTGTGCGTTCCTGCGTTTCTTGCGCTTGCATTAACTAATTGAATTATATCGCCGTTAACGGTTGCACCGCTTATTGAAACAGTCTTATCTTCGTTGCTGTAAATTGCGTTTTGCGGTAGTAGCCAAGTAACATTTAGGTTTCGTTTATTTACAGTTATGGTTGAACCTGAAAACAGAATGTCATAATTATCTGAAGTCAGCCCGCTTACCGTAACAGGATATGTGCCGGGTACGGAACGCGCGTCAGCCACGGTGGAAATAACTAATTTACTGTTAGTTGCCGTTTCCACAGATTCTATTGTTTGCCCCCCAACCAATCCGCTAACGCTATATTGCAGTACGGGGTTAGGATTGCCGTACTGTCTGCTACCGGCAGGATTGGCTTGAATTGATAGGCTTGCCCTGTTGATTACATATGAAATTTCGTCCACGGAAGGAATTTCGTAATTATTGCGATCCGATAAATCAATAACTTTTGCAGTGTATGTTCCTGCGTTTATTGCACTTCCGCCCGAAACGGTGGTGGTGATTGTTTCGCCGTTTGCAGGGTTGGTAACAGTGGCGGTAACGCTAACCGGCCCACCGATATAAGTAAGCCCTGTATGCCCGTTCCATTGAAGCCCTACCACGCGTTTGGTAATTGTGATTGTGCCTGTGGGGAAAGAGATATCATAGTTGTTAGACGAGAATCCGCTTGGGGTAACCACGCGCTGAGAACCTGCCACGGTGGTTGTGGTGGCATCGTGTGCATAGCTTATTGAACCGCTGAGGACACTAACCGTTTCGCCGTTCACAAAACCGCTTGCGGTGTAGCCAAGCATGCTTGCATTAAAACTGCCGTAATCAGTGGTTACATTGTTTGCCCTTATCGTGAGAGGCGCAGGGAAGATTGACCATGTTTCAGAGGTGTTACCCATAACCACATTGTACCTTGTGAGGGTGGTTTGGATTATGGAAGCGGTGTAACCCCCTGCGTTCGTTTCGGTGTTTCCCGAAAGCAAAATGCTATCACCGTTCACAAGGTTGGTGCTTGACGCGGTAACCGTTTGAGGCACGCCTGTGTAAAGCGCGTAACCATTCCCCGGTTTGTGCCATGTAACGCTTATGCTTCTTCTTTCTATCGTGAGTTGCGCGTTGGTGGTTGAAATTTCATAGTTGCCCGAAGTGAGGGAATTAACCGTTATTGTGTAAGTCCCCGGTAAATCCGTAACAGTCGCATTTGTGGTTGCGCCGTGCGTTCCCCAACCGGTGAGAACCGTGCTTGCTTGTTCGCCGTTCACCAGCCCGGTAACCGTTAGGCTTGGGGCAGGGTTGGCGTCACCGTATTGGCGGGATTGGTTTCCTGCCACCACTGAAAGCGTTGCCCTTGTTATGTTCCATGCTTGGGAAGAGTTAGAGGGTAACGCATAGTTAGAATTTTGAATAGTTGCCGAAGCGGTATAGCTTCCCACATTGGTTGCCTTAGTGTTAGCAAAACTTACCACGCTTGCTTGGCTTGCACCAAGTAAGCCCGACACGGTAGGTTCATGCGTTTGTTCCACACCCGAATAGGGGCGCGAACTGCTTGGCCACGAAAAAACTAAAGGCGCAGGGTTTATGGTGAACGCATAGTTTACCTCACCTATCGTGGTACTGCTACCATTCCTCAGCACCGCCCGCAGTCGGTAACTGCCTGCATTTGTGGGGGCGGTAACACCTATGTTCGTGCCTGCCGAATTTTGGTAATACGGCGAGGTAGACCAAGCTACCCCTGTGGGCAGTCCCCCCCCGCTTGGCAAGGTTACAGTAGGCCCTTGCGCCGAACCGCTGAATGTGTACGAACTACCGCCCGAAATTGTAAAAGATACGAAGTTTGCAGTAAGTGTGATTGCCCTGCCGTTATAGCTTACCTCACCTGCAATTGAGGGGGTTAGCGTGGGGCTTGCGTTGCTTATATAGGTTGCACCTGTAATGTTTGCAGACCAATCTCTAAAGTAATAGTTAGCGTTAGGGCTTGCGGTGTTTGCAAGCATACCAGTAGTGCCGTTAGACGGAAGCGTAACGGCAAGGCTTGTTCTTGTAAGAGAACCGCCCGCACCGCCTGCCGCACCGTTAGTGGTGATGCCATAGGTGTGCGTTGAAGCGCTGTAAGTCCATGTAATTGTAACGCTATTTACAGTTAGATTCGCATAAACCCTCGCCCTGCTTCCGCCTGCTGAACCTGAGTTGCAGGTTGCGTGCTGATAGGATTGGTATTCAAGGCGGATACCCGTCATGTTAGTTGCTGCGGCAAAGCTCGCAGTGTTGCTATTTCTTGCGCCGGTATTTGAGCCGGTAAAGGTGGTTGTGCCACGGCTTGTAACTGTGCCACTTACATTAGAGTATATTTCTGACCAGCCTTCGTATCTGCTCCCGCCACCAGTGCTTCCGCTTATAGAACCGCTCCATATGCCGTTTGTAACCACAGATATATTGGTAATCTTGCCACTAGATATTGCACGCAAAACATCCCCTGTAAATGTAATGTTATATTGGAATCTGAGCATTGCGTGCGCCCTTTTATCATTACCTGCGATAACCGCCTTGTAATCTGATTCCATATCCGCTGTCCAACCGCCTCTTACTGTGGAGTTTGACCAGCTTGCACCGGGAGTCCCGCCGGCATCTATATTCACCACATGGAGTGCGTTGCTACTTGGGGCTGCGTTGGGAATATTTGTGCTTCCGTTGTTGTTACCAGAACGGTTACCCGAAAGATCATGGTTCATACGGCGGTTATTATGGCTATTATTATTGTTATCCCTGCCGTTCCACCCAGGTAAAGCGGCATCTGCCGATTCAATAACTTCTCTATCAAAAATTGCAGGGGCAAGCCGTCCAAGGCTGAACACCCCCATGGTAAATAACAGCGTAAAGCAAATAAACAGCCCTAAGCCAAGCAGTAAATATGCTGATAATCTTCTTTTTGTGTTTGTTTTCATAGTTCACCTCTTTTTCAGCGCGAAGCGCACAATGGTGGTTTTTTTAATAATGATATTTAGAATCCTTCTCGTTTCATGTTTCTCGTTTCATGTTTCTCGTTTCATGTTTCTCGTTTCACACGCTACGCATACGCGTAGCGCGCAGGGTTGGCAAACAATCCGCCCCCCGTGCGGTACTTTTATTGTATCACAGGTTGCGCGTGCGTGCAATAGCAATATATGCGCGCATGAGGGGAAAAAGGTAAAAAATAGCAAAAACACGCGAAAACGCGGTAAAATGAACTTAAACTTATGAATTTTAATGGTAAGATTTACTAAGTTTTTACTAAAAGGCATTATTTCAGCGCACAGCGCACAGCGCACAGCGCACAGCGCACAGCGCACAATGGTGGATTCTAAATCTCATTATTGGTTAACTAATCCATAAATTCGTACTTCGTACCTTGTACTTCGTACCTAAATAAATCATTCCTTCACTGTGCGCTGTGCGCTGTGAATTGTGCGCTATTCCGTAGCCTCAGCTACCAAATTTCTACAAAATCCCGTTATCCCTAAAACTAAACCACCCACCGCTTGGCGTTACAATAACATGTTCGTCCAGCGTGATTCCAAGGCATTCAAGCACATTTTTAATCTTTTGTGTGGCTTCAATGTCGTGGGAAGAGGGTTCTGTACTGCCCGAAGGGTGGTTGTGTGCTAAAATTACGCGTGAAGCACCTGCGGAAACCACTTCGTCTGCAATTTTTCTAATTTCGCAAACGGTAAAATCAATATCGCCGTTAAAAATCTTTCGGCGGATAAATTTGTGGCGCGAATTAAGCGAAATTACCTCAAGAAACTCTGAATTCGTGTCAATTCCCCTTGCGCTTAAGTATTCTTTAAGTTTTTGAGGGGTTAAAATGCTGATATCTTCAACTTCGTCAAGCAAAACTCTTTCATAAAACGGCTGAAACTGCCCAAAGAAATATGCCGCGCTTTTTGGCATTAAAGGAACTTCAAGAAGTTCTTCCTCTTTTGCAAGAATCACACCGCGAAGTGAACCGAACCGCTTTAAAAGCTCTCTTGCAAGCATACCCGTATCCTTGCGCTTTTCAAACGCATAAAGCATGGCTTCAAGGCATTCATGGCTTGCAAGCGCGTCAAAGCCCACTTCGGTTAGCTTTGATTTGGTTCGCTGTCGTCTGCCTTCAGCCATTTACTTTTTTTGGCGGAAACTTCTAACTATCGCCCTTACAGCTTCTTTTTCGGAGGAGGAAAGCGCACACCAGCTATCATAAAGCTCTTGTTTTTCTTTTGTAAGCTCAATGGTGTTATCTTCTGCAAAAAAATCTGAAAGTGTCATTTGAAATACTTCGCAAACTTTTTCAACTGCGGGCAATGAGGGAATCACATCTTTCCCAAACCATTTATGAAGCGTTTGAGGATAGATACCGCTTTCCTGCGCTAACTTATATAGCGACATTCCGCGTTCTGCCCGCAATTTATCTATTTTTGCAACATATTTGTTCATACTTACTTAAGATTATACAACATAACGAACATTAAGTTAATAATTTTATGTATAGAAAAATATCCCCTAAAATTGATTAGTTTCTCACAAATCAATTATACCTAATTGGTGTTAGAATTGCGCTACGGCAAAAAGGCAACACCCCGTTGCCCTTTTCCCTTATCCCTCAAAAACGATTTCAGTCCCAAAAGTATTCCCCTTATCAATAGGGGTAATGGAAACGATTTGTTTGCCTTCGTTTAAAAGCGCAAGTTCTGTAAAGCGCGTTACGATACCAATATCAAATTTACTCATTTTCTTTTTAAGGATAAATTTAAGAGGCCCTCTTCCGAAGTAATCAATATTAACCTTGTTTTCACTAAAGGTTAATTTCCAAGGCTGATCGTTAACAGCAGAGGGGGCAATTCTTGCGGTGCGGGCGATTTTATTATCTTCATTACTCATTTCTAAAACGCTAACGCGCTTAAAATCCTGTTCGCCTTTTCTTAACGGCACTTCGGTTTTGCCGAAAGCTATCATGATTGCATATTCCTGCCGTTCGGTTTTGGATTTGGGGCGCGCCAGCCCAAGCCAAAGCGAACCAAGCCCTTTTGCTTGAAGCCATAAATCAAATTCCTGAATAACGAAACCCGCGTTAATATATTCTAAAGTTAACGGTTCGCAGTAAGCAAGCGCGTAATGCGGTGCGTGGTTATCATTAACCGCTTCGCCTGTGCTAAGTTCAAACCTCACCGTGCAACCGCTTAATTGCTTAATGCCGTTAAGATAATCTTTAATTTCATTTAATTCTAATTCGGATAATTTTTCATTTAAAAATTTTCTTACCGAACGCCTTTTAAACATTGTTTCATATAAGTTCATTTGCCTCATTCCCCTTAATATTTGTTCTGTGATTCCTTTAAAACATACTAACACAAAGGTTGACAAATGTAAACCAATGCCACATAATTAGGTGTGTCCACTGCGTGGATTTAAAAAAATTAGCAATGAGTTTTAGGTTTAGTTTTGGCTTTTGCGGGCTTCGGGCGTACTTGCTGTACGCTAAAAAGCACGCAAAAGGCGGAAATAAGCCAAAAATGCAAGCTAAGGTTTTAAGTCCACGCAATGGGCGCGCCTCATATAATAAAGGAACATGGGAAAATCACAATATATTACAAAGCATGACAAAAGCACTAAAATCGTTCTTCGCGTAACGATTATCGGCATTCTTGCCAACCTTGTGCTAGTGATTTTGAAATCCGTTTTCGGGTTTATTTTTGGCAACCTTTCTGTGCTTTCCGATGCCGTGCATTCTGCTTCGGATTTATTTACTTCGCTTTTTATTATTGTTGCGGTTTTTATTTCAAGCCCCAAAAGGGATAAAGAACATAACTACGGGCATGAAAAGGTGGAATATCTGTTTGTGCTGTTCTTCGCTGTGGTTATTGCCGTGGTGGGCGGGCTTTTGGCTTGGCAGGGGGTTGAGGGAATTGTTTCACCCAAAAAATCCGAATTTAATTGGTACCTTGTAAGCGTAACGGTTGCGTCTATGGTTATCAAAGAGGGGCTTTTTTGGTACGAAATCTATTACGCGAAAAAGACTGGTTCGGAAATGCTAAAAGCAGACGCTTGGCACAGCCGTTCGGATAGCTTATCCTCAGTTGCCGTACTCATTGGCTTAGTTTGCGCGAACTTTATTAAAACCAATATTGCGGAAAGCATTGCGGTACTAATCGTATCCTTAATGATGTTCAAAGTGGCTTATGACATTGCAAAGCCTGCCTTAAATCAGCTTACGGACAGGGCTGCAAGCGATAAAACCATTGAAAAGATTAAAGAAGTTACCCTATCGGTAAGCGGTGTAAATTCAGTGGAAAGCCTAAGAACAAGGCTTTTCGGAAAAAGCATTTTTGTGGATTTGATTATAGGGGTTAACGGAAATTTAACCGTTAATGAAGCGTACGAAATCGCCGAAACCGCACATAACGCACTTGAAGCTACGGAAGAACTTACGATTAAACATTGTGTGGTGAGTGTGAAGCCAAGTAATGAAATATAAAATATAAAATATAAGAACCTGCCTGTGGCAGAACCTTGGTGTCGCCTTGCAGGCTTAACTAAAAATATGAATTATGGAATTTTTTATTAAGAATTTATCTTAATTAGATTTAGAATCCACCATTCGTAAATCGTAAGTCGTAAGTCGTCATTACTCTTAATGAGATTTAGATTCCACCATTGTGCGCTGTGCGCTGTGCGCTGTGCGCTGTGCGCTGTGCGCTGACACATTACGCTTCGTCCCTAAACCACTTCTCAAGTGAATCGTCCTCGGGGTTTGAGGAACTTGAACTTAAGAGGCGGAAAAGTTTTGAAAAGCCTTCTGCGCCCTTAATGATTTTTGGTTCAAGAACAGGGGAAAACTTTTTAAGTGTTTCTTTATTAAAATCTTCACCGATTCCCACAGGGAAAATTTTAATCTCTCTTGATTTAACCATTTCGCTTAGGGCTTTGGCGGATTCTTCGTAATCGTCCGTAGGTTCGCCGTCCGACATTAATAGCATAATAGGCTTATAATGTTCAATATCATTTTCGCGGTAATAATTGCGCCGTGCTTTCAAAAGTTCTATCGCCTCGCTAACCGCCGAACCCATTGGGGTTTTGCCTCCTGCGTACAGCCCCAAAAATTTAATGTTTTCAATGCTTTCGTAGCCCCATTTAACTTTAACCGTGTCGCCGAAAGTGATTATGGCAATATCTGCAATTCTGCCCGCCTTGGGATCGTTTTTTACATAACGCAAAAAGTCCTCAATGTTTTTATTGAGTTCTTTAATCTTCTCACCTGCCATGCTTCCGCTATCGTCAAGAACCATGCAAATAGGAACTTTGCGCGAAATCTTTATCGTTTTTGCGCTGTAATCACCGAAATCAAGTTCGTCAAAAAAATCTCTCATATTAAAATTATCCTCTATTTAAAAAGAAGTTCAGCATTTCCCTGTTAGTTTCCTCGCTTTCCTTATAATCATGGTTAATAACAGGGAAAACATGGGTTAAAGGTTTTTTAGCCTTATCCCAAAAGCGCAATTTATATTCCGCGCCCAAATTATCAAGGATTTTTACAAAACTTTTTGTTTGGAATTTCAAAAAATCCTGTTCGCTACTCGCCACATAAATCGGGGGCAAAAGTTCTTTGTTGGCGCAGTATTTAAAGGATATATCTTTCCTGATATCCGATTTCCTATATCCCTTGCCAAGAATCATTTTAAGCATTCCGCCAGCAGGGGCGAACAGGCGGTATTTATACACAATTTCAAGATCCGTGGCAGGGCAAATCAATCCAAGTGCCTTAATTTTTAATTCAGACGGCTTTTGGTTAAACCTTTCTTGATACCCTTCGCAATTATTTATCATTGAAGCAAGCACGGCAAGATGCCCGCCTGCGGAATCACCCACCACAAAAAAATTATCCTTATCGCCACCGTATTTGGTTATATTTTGATTTGCCCATTCAAGCGCACTAAAAATATCCTTAACTTGTTCTTTCAACGAAACCTCAGGCACAAGGCGGTAATTGATATTAAAAACCAAAAAGCCCTCGCTTGCAATAAACATTCCGAAGTGCTTATTAAGCCTTTTTGTGCCGTAAAGCCAACCGCCACCGTGAATATTGAAAACCACAGGAAGCATATCGCTTGCACCCTTTTGCTTATAAATATCCAAAAGGTGCATAGGATTTTCACTGCCGTTTATGTAAGGAATATCCTCATAAATATCCGCACCCTCTGGCGCAGTTTGCTTTGCGATTCTTTTATTGTCGCACCTCGCCGTGTGATTCCAAAAAGCCTTAAGCATTAGTTTGCTGATTAACATTTGTTACACCTTCTTTAATTAAGAATTCAGAATTCAGAATTCAGAATTGTGGATTAATTAATATTGAAATTAAAATTCCGCCATGTTTCTCGTTTCTCGTTTCACTTTATAAAAATATGCAGGACTTTCGCCCTGCATATATTCTAACATATTTGTAACTAAAAGTTAATCGGAAATTTCCGTGTAGGTGTTTAAATCAAGCGGAAGCCTTGGAACTAAGGACGAAATCGTTTCGCTATACTCTGTTTCGCCCACTGTAAGTTTACCGCTTTTGTACTCTGTGTTATCAAAGTTAAGTGTTATTATTTCGCTTGTTTCGGTATCTGTTTCAAGAGTTAGGGTAACCGTAACCGCCAAGTTATCAAACACTACTGCCACATTGCCTTCGCTGTTAAGTGCGGTGAAAATTATGGCTTTGGGGATAAACAACTCTATATCTTCTTTATACATTGGGTTAGAATAAAGTTCTTCACTCATAACTAAAAACTTCTCAAGCCCTGTGTTAACATAGCTTAACCGCTTACCCAACTCATTATCAATATAGGAATAGAATAGCTTTTCGCCGTTCTTGTAATAATACTTTCCGCTATCCGAATACACCCCGAAAATGTTAGTTTCTTCACCGTTTGTAACGGTTGTTTCGTAAAATTCCATGCCCCAAATTTTGCCTTTTAAGAAATCAAAAATCACCCCGTCATTAACTTCGGGAATATAATCCGAACTTTCATAAGATTCTAAATCCTCAAAAGGGACTATCGTGCTTGCCTCTTTGCTGATATTAACTTCGGAATCAAGACGGCTGTTTATGGTTATTGTTTCGGTTTCGCTGTTTTCATTTTCTGTGGCGTACACAAGCCTTATATCAAGGTTTGTTTTAATGCCTCTTATAAATCCGTCCTGAATTGTAACGATAACTTCGCCCTTTGCATGAGAGTTGCTTTTGTGTTCTTCAGCCATGGTTACATTCTCGCCACCGCCAAACGAATTGTAAAGCCCTAAAATAGTTTCTTCCTCGTTAATCGTGCGTGTTACCGTGGTAATGCCTTCTTTCATTATTCCTGTGTGCTTAGAAAAGGAAATGCCGTCAAAATCAACCATGGATTTAACGAAAGGAATAGATTTTAAGCCAAATATCTCATTTTTTAAGCAAAAATCCACATATTTTTCGGGTATTGCGCGCTTAATTTTGTGGCTATTTTCTTCGCCTGTTTCTTCCTCACTCATATAAAGCACAAAATCAGCGAAATAGGTTTTTGAAGTCCGTTCCCTTTCGGTTTCTTCCTCATAAATATCCTTTTGGATTTCGGCGGTATAAATAACGGGCTTTCCGCCTATTTCTGCCTTATCCGCCCTTGATATAACGCGCGTTTCCTGCTTATCTTTGGTTATTTCCTCGCCGTTATCGGACAAAAATTCCTGAATTTGATTGTACTGCGCGTGAACCCCATAATTATTAAGTGCCAAAGTTTTGTCCTTTGCAGATTCCAAAACGGTGTGTGCGTTTTCAATTTCTTTACCGTGGTTGCCGTTTTTATCGTTGCAAGCAACGGCTATTGCCATCACAAACGCGATAGAAATCAGCAAACTTACAAATAATTGTAGTTTTTTCTTCATAAACCTCCAAATGTTTGGTTTAGTATTAGCAAATATTAAAAATGTATGCTATCATATCACCAAATGCCATTACTAAAAAGGAATTGCTATGAACAAAGTTTTTTTATGTAAAGAAATTGCCAAGGGTGAAACGCGCGTTGCTTTAAACCCTGCCGATGCCAAAAAGCTTATTGAACTCGGATATGAACTATCCGTGCAAAGCGGTGCGGGTGCTGTGGCAGGATATAAGGATTCGGAATACGAATCCGCAGGTGCAAGCCTTGTGAAAACGCTTAAAGACGGCTATGCTTTTGCAGATATTATTATAAGGATTAACAAGCCCGACAGCGTGGCAGGAATTAAGGAAAACACATTGCATGTTAGTTCGCTTGATGTTTTTAACGAAACAGGGCTTGTGCAGGATTTTGCAAAAGCAAATGTGAAAGCCGTTAGCCTTGAAATGATGCCCCGTTCCACAATAGCGCAAAAAATGGATATTCAAAGTTCGCAAGCCTCTCTTGCAGGCTATTATGCGGTGATTCTTGCTTCCTCACGGATTCCCAAAATCTTCCCCATGATGATGACGCCTTCGGGAACAATACCCCCCGTAAGCATTTTTATTATCGGCGTGGGCGTGGCTGGGCTTCAAGCTATTGCCACAGCTAAGAGGCTGGGCGCAAGGGTTTCCGCATTTGACACCCGCCCCGTGGTGGAAGAAGAAGTGAAATCCCTCGGTGCAAAATTCGTTAAAATTGATTTGGGCGAAACAGGGCAAACAGAACAAGGCTACGCCAAAGAACTAACCCCCGAACAAATTGAAATTCAAAGAAAAGCGCAGGCAAAAGTTTGTGCCTCGTCTAATGTGGTTATTACCACAGCTAAGGTTTTCGGACGCAAAGCCCCCTTACTTTTAACCAAAGAAATGATAAGCCAAATGAAAAGCGGTTCAATTATTATAGATATGGCGGTTAAGACGGGCGGAAATGTGGAAGGTTCAGATCCCGAAAGAGATGTGGTTCTTGAAAACGGCGTAACCATAATCGGCGGTGATTCTCTTGAACGCTTTGTGGCAAAGGACGCAACGGATATGTTTTCAGGAAATATCCTTGCTTTCCTCTCTCACTTTTGGAATAAAGAAGCTAAATCTTTCAACCTTGACACCGAGGACGAAATTATCAGCGGTTGCTTAATAACCGCAAACGGCGAAGTTGTGAACAGCAGGGTTAAGCAAGTGTTGGGCAACGCTTAAGCGTTGTAATTCAGAATTAAGAATTCAGAATGCAGAATTATGGATTCTAAATATCATTAATAATATAATCTGTCATTCGTAAGTAATAATCAATCCGCAATTCTTAATTCTGAATTCTGAATTCTTAATTAAAAAAATAAGAGGTAAATATGGATTTCATGTTGTTAATTTTCATTTTTGTTATCGCCGCATTTTTGGGGGTGGAACTTATATCCAAAGTTCCCTCTCAATTGCACACACCGCTAATGTCTGGCACGAATGCGATTTCGGGCGTTACTGTGGTGGGTGCGCTTGCAATGTGCGCCACGCAGTTCACAGGCTCGCTTGGCATGGTTCTTTCATTTATTGCGGTGGTTCTTGCCACAATCAATGTGGTTGCGGGATATATCGTTACAGATAGAATGCTCGGAATGTTTAAAAATAAGGGGGCGAAATAATTATGTATTTAAATATCGCTTACATGGTTGCATGTGTTCTTTTTATTATCGGTATCAAGAAGCTATCTAAGCCAAAGAGTGCGCGCCAAGGCAATATGCTATCCGCAGTGGGTATGCTTATTGCGGTTGTTGCGGTGTTCTTTGATAACGATGTGGTTAAATCTTGGGATACCTCAAATTGGTTGCAAAACGGATATTTGTGGATAGCTATTGCTATCGCGATAGGTTCTGTAATCGGTGTTATTTGGGCAAAAAAGGTTAAAATGACTAAAATGCCCGAATTGGTGGCAATTCTTAACGGAATCGGTGCGCTTGCGTCTGCGTTCGTTGGGTTTAGTGAATTTTTGAAAGATAACACAGGCGGAAACGCGGTAACCGCGGTTTCCATAGGGCTTGCAATACTTATCGGCGCGGCAGCTTTCACAGGTTCAATTCTCGCGTGGGGCAAACTTGCAGAAAAAATCCCGGGGAAAGCCATTGTGTTCAGAGGGCAAAACGCTTTGAACGCGCTTTTAATTCTTGTGGCGGTGGCGTCAATTGTGCTGTTTGCAATCCCCTCTCTTGATGTTCAAATTAAAGTTATAGCGGTTTATGTGCTATGCGCGATTTCCTTAATCTTCGGTGTTACGCTTGTTCTGCCTATCGGCGGTGGCGATATGCCCGTGGTAATTTCGCTTATAAACAGCTTGACTGGTGTGGCAGTGGCAATGGTTGGCTTCATCCTTTCAAACACCGTTCTTGTGGTTACGGGTTGCTTGGTGGGTGCGTCAGGAATAATCCTAACCCTTATTATGTGCAAAGCCATGAACCGTTCTATCGGCAACCTCTTATTCAGCGGATTCGGTTCTGATAAGAAAACCGCAGGAAAAGGCGGTTCGGCAGGTGCAGAACCAAAATCAATTTCGGTTGAAGACGCGTATGTTATGCTTGAATCCGCAAGTTCGGTTGTTTTCATTCCGGGGTACGGCATGGCGGTTGCGCAAGCCCAACACGCGGTTAAAGAACTTTCTGCAAAACTTGAAGAAAACGGTGCTGAAGTTAGCTTCGCCGTTCACCCTGTGGCAGGGCGTATGCCGGGGCATATGAATGTGCTTTTGGCTGAGGCGGATATTCCTTACGAACAGCTTAAAACCATGGAAGAAATCAATCCCACCATGCCCACGCAAGATGTGGCAATAGTTATAGGCGCGAACGATGTGGTTAACCCTTCCGCCGAAACGGATAAATCTTCCCCCATTTACGGAATGCCGATAATCAAAGCCCACGAAGCAAGAACCGTGTTTGTTCTAAAGCGCGGAAAAGGAAAAGGCTTCTCAGGCATTGAAAACGAATTATTCTCACGCCAAAACGCACTTATGATTTACGGCGATGCAAAGGCAACCATTTCTTCACTTGCAGGGGAATTTAAGGCGGAATAACCTTAAAATGAAAAACCAAAAGCTTCTATTGTTCTGCCAGCTGAACTAAAAGTGTGCGCAAGTCTTGACAATTAAGCCTTGGTTTTGCTAAAATGAATATAGGAAGTGCGCCTGTCGCGGTTAAATATATCCTGATAAGCGTAAGTTTCCTGCAAACGAAGCATACTTATAAATAGGAAGAGAAACAAACAATGAATACTGATATTATGGAAAGGGCTTACATTACACCCATTGTAACGCACAAACATATTGATTTTATTGAAAAAAACCCTCACCTTCACAGGGGTAGCGTTTTGCTTGCAACGGCGCGAATTTTTACTAACGATGAATTGGAACACTTGCGTTGCAAAGAGTTTGAAAAGATTAGAACAAAGAAGAGGAAATAGCCTTGTTTACAAAAGCTGAAATTGAGGATATTTTAAGCCTTTACAGAGAAACGAAAGCCTACATACTTAATGCCGAAACTTTTTCGGATAAAGGCTCGCCGACACTTGCGTACGAACTTAGAAATAGCTATGACCATTTTTTGCGTGCCGCTCAATACAGAATCCATAAACAGGAAGAAAAGGCTTTAGAAGCATTAAGTCATTCTAAAAATCACATAGTAAGAACTCTTTTTGACGCTATTGAGATGCACTTCCTTAACATAAAGTCCGCAATAATTGAGTTGGAAAATAATTACTCTTTTGGCTTGTTGATTCTCGCGATGCCTGACTATATTGAAAAGGTGCGAACCAAATTTGAAGAACTTGCTATTGAGTTTAAAAAACTAAAAACAAAAAAGGAAGTAGAAGCCTTTGTTCCTTCGCAAGTTTTAGAAGATGGCAAAAAATATCTAACCGAAAGCATAGAGTTGTCTGACCTTTTAAAAACAAAACTGCAAACGCTGAGTAGGCTTAAAAAAGAAGAAGAAAGTAGGCGCAAAAAAGATACAACGAAAAATATACTAATCACGGTTATTGCTGGCGCGGTAATGACTGGTATAGGCTTTATTATGGGGTACTTCATTCCTTGATTCGCTTAAGCAAATCACAATCACCGCCCACCGCATTTGGTGGGTTTTGTTTGTGTGGGTTAGCTTGCTGTGCCGTTACTTTGCCACGGGTTTCACCCGTGGTTATGCACATTGCGCCCCCTTGGGTTTCACCCAAGGTTATGCATATCCTGCCCACTACGGGGCAGTTGCGGAATTATTAATGAGATTTAGATTCCACAATTCGTACTTCGTACCTAAATTTGCCTTAAAGTCCGTTTTCGTTAAATATCTCAACCGCCGTAATACATACTTCAAACGCTTTCTGCATACATTCAACACTCAAGTTATCCGCATTATCAAGCCTTGTGTGGTAAAAGGGCGCGGGGGTGTGTTCCATGCCGAGGATTGCCACGGCAGGAATGCCCTTTTGCGCGAATGCGGCGGCATCGGTTGAACCAAGGGGTACGCCTTTGTGGGGCAGGGGTTTATCAAAGTGCTTTTCGGCAGATTTGTCTATCAGCTTTACGGCGCGTTTATCGTGCTTAACGATTCCGTTTAAATCCTTAGATATAACTTGAAAATGTTCAAGTTGCCCCAAGGTTTCAAGCCCCACAAACACCGTTTCCACATTTTTATCTTTAAGCAAACTTAAATTTTGCTTTACAAAGGCTTTTGCACCGCGAAGTCCTGCCTCTTCACTGCCTGTGTTAAGCGCGCAAACTTCGGTGTTTTCATAATTGATATTGTTATCTTTAAGGTATTTAAGTACGCAAACCGCCACAAGTGAGGCACTTAAATTATCGTTAGCACCGTCTACCACCGTTTTAAAATCAATAAAGAACAGAATTAAAAAGATAAACGGCAGGAAAGCCACTGAGATTCCGAAGAAAATCCATTTGTGCATATCGGTGTAACTACCAAGCATTTTAAAATGAAGCGCGGTGATACTCATGGCAAGCGAAACCAAGATTCCCACTATGGCGGTAACAATTAACAGCTTTGCAGGTTTTGCGCCGAATTTATGCCCAAGAGTCATTTCGTAAGCGGAATCTGCGTGTCCGCCGAAGATTATCCGCCTTTTAACTTCGCCCAAGGGGGATTTAACCGCGTAAAGGTTTACCGAAGTTTTCTTTTTGAAAAACGGGTTAAGCACAAGGCGGTATAAAATCATGTGCGACACGAAGAAAAAGAGTGAAACCGCCACCGCCACAATAAGTGCGACAGGGTGAAGCAAGAACAGCCCTATTCCTATCGCCATTAAAAACGGCAATATTTTAGTGAAAATAAGGAATGCTTTGGGCGCAACCTTAAAATCTTGAAGCGAAACCTCATTCGCCCAACCATTTTGCTTAATTTCCCCTGCAAGGTATTCTTGAGAATCCCTCTCGCCCTTACTGCCCGGTTCGCGCTTGCCAAAACTTTCGCAAATGTGCCTGATTTGTTCTTCCGCATAGTCTGCGTACTGTTTTGTGTTGTTTGTCATTTTTTTGTCCCCCTCTTGTTGTTTAATTCAGAATTATTTTTCAGCGCACAGCGCACAACGCACAGCGCACAATGTTGGATTCTAAATATCATTATTGATTAGGCAACAGGCAATAGGCGCGGAATTATTATCAATATTTCCTTCACTGTGCGCTGTGCGCTGTGCGCTGTGCGCTGATTTATGCTATTTCGCAAACCCCGCTATTATCATCATAAACTGCCCTAACTGCCCCCCGAATTCGGGTGCGCCGTCCATAATAAGTTTGCTTTCGGCGGTGTAGCTAAGCATATCCGCTTTTTGTAGTAAGATATTAAGCGCGCTTTCAATGCTATCAAACCTCATGCGGAAAAACGGCATACACCTTTCATATTCGCCCCTGCCCGCTTTGCTGTTGCCTGCTTTCACGCGAACCCAAGCGGAAACCTCGGGCATTCCGTTAACTGCAAAAGCATAAACCCTATCAGGGCTTTTTTGCGCCCATTCTTTAACTTCGGGGTGTCCTGCTTTATTTAATTGGCTGATTCCGCCCGAAAGAAGATAAAAATATAGCTTAACAAGCAAAACCCTATCCGCCTCTTTCTTTGGCAAATCCTTTGCCTGCAAAAGCGATGCCATTTTCAAAAGCAACCGCATTACGGATATAAACGCGCCGAAATTCTTCATTGCGCCCTTAATCTTGGGCAATTTCATGGTTTTTCCTGCCATAAAGTTCACAAAATGATCTATATTCGGAAAGGACAACTCTATATCGGGGCTTTCATGCACACTAAGCACGGTTTTAAATTCACCGCTTTCAATCACGAAATGCGTGGCATACTTCACCCCCTCGTCTATCGCAGAAAGCTGTAACACAAAACTTTTGCCTTTAAGCTTTAAGCCAAGTGGCGTGTCCGTAGCCACCACTTTAAGTAGCGGTATTGCTGATTTAAAAAATATTGAACTTGCGTATTTTTGATTATCTGTCATGATTTTTTTGGTGATTGGTGATTTGTGGTTGGTGGTTGGTATTTCAGCGCACAGCGCACAACGCACAGCGCACAGTGAAGGAATTATTTATTTAGATACGAAGTGCGAATTGTGAATTACCTAATTTTCAGTTACCGACTGAAAAATTGCTTGTGTTAATTTGTTAATAATGAGATTTAGAATCCGCCATTGCGCGCTGTGCGCTGTGCGCTGTGCGCTGATTAGTGCGGAACGCGTTCCGCACTAAATATCATCACTCCAATCCTCGTCTGCCTCAAAGTCTGCCTTTAAGAGTTCGCCTGCGTTTTTAACTATGCCGTTAGCGTCTATCTCGTGCATTGCCATTAAATCTTCGTGTAGCCCGATTGGGGAAAATTTATCTTGAAGCCCAAGCATTCTGAACGCACAACCCTTTCCGCTACCTGCAATAACTTCAGCTACCGCACTTCCCAAACCGCCGATAACGGAATGATCTTCCACGGTTATAATTCGGCGCGTATCTTTAACTGCCGATAAAATAGCTTCTTTATCTATTGGCTTAATTGTGTGAATATTTAAAACGCGTGCTTTTATTCCGCTTGCGTTTAAAATTTTGGACGCCTCGCGTGCTTGGAAAACGCAAGAACCTGTGGCGATAATCGTGAGATCCGTTCCCTCGCACACCTTAACCGCCTTGCCGATTTCAAAGCCGTAATCTTCCTTATCATAAAACACATTGTCAAATCCTCTGTTAATGCGGATATAAAAAGGGCCGGGGGTTTTGTGCGCCATTTTAACTGCGTTTGCGGTTTCAATTCCGTCTGCTGGGATAATAACCGTCATGTTCACAAAGGAACGCATTACCGCAATATCCTCAATCGCATGGTGGGTTGAACCTGCCTGCCCGAAAGAAGTTCCGCCGTGCGTGGCGATAATTTTCACATTCAAATTTTGATAGCAAACATCCGAATGCACTTGATCCGCACACCTTAAAGAGGTGAAAACGGAAAATGACGAAACGAAAGGTATCAGCCCTGCTTTCGCCATGCCTGATGCCATGCCGATCATATTTTGTTCGGCAATCCCCACATTGAAAAATCTATCGGGGTATGCGTCCCCGAACATTCCTATTTTTGTGGACTGCGCAAGATCCGCCGTAAGCGCAACTACTTTTTTATCCTTCGCTCCCAATTCCACCAAGGTTTTTCCGTAAACCTCTGAGGTGGATAGCTTTGTGGTTTCCACTGCCGTGTAAGTTAAACTTCCTGCCATAATTCCCTCCTATGCCTTAATTCTTTTTTCATGGTAAGCCTTTAGGCTTAAGTTTGCTTCATTATACTTCTTTTCGTCTATCGCGCCGTAATGCCAGCGGTAATCGTCTTCCATATAATTGATGCCTGCGCCTTTAATTGTGTTTGCGATTATCACAGTGGGTTTTTCCGCCGTCTTCGCACCGTTTTTGGCTTTTTCAAGTGCGGAAACAAGTTCGGGAATGCTGTGTCCGTCCACTTCCACCACTTCAAAACCAAAAGCGCGCCATTTATCCGCAAACGGTTCAAGTGCCATAACGCTTTCGGTGCGTCCGTCTATCATGCACTTGTTGCGATCAACAATCGTAACCAAATTTGTAATCTTAAAGTGGCTTATTGCCATTGCCGATTCCCAAATCGCGCCTTCGTTACATTCGCCGTCCCCAAGAATGCAATAGGTTATATAATCCTTATTATTTATCTTCCCAGCCAAGGCAATGCCCGAAGCCATGGAAAGCCCGTGTCCCAATGAACCTGTGGAAGCGTCTACCCCTGCAACCTTGTTAGAGTCCAAGTGGATTCCCAGCTTTGAACCTGTGAGGTTAAAAGTTTTTAAATCCTTTTTATCAATAAAGCCAAGATCGGCAAGAACAGAGGCGTGCGCAATGCCTGCGTGTCCTTTACTCATAATCATTCTGTCTCTATCTTCCCAATTCGGATTTTTAATATCAATTTTCATTATCTTGTGGTATAAAACCGCCAAAATATCCATTACACTCATGCCACCGCCGATATGCCCCGAACCTGCGTCATAAGTGGTTAACAAACACAAAGCGCGCAAATCCGCCACTTTTTGTTCAAGCCTTAGAAGTTCTTGTTTGTCCATTATCATTCTCCTTATATTCTTTTTCTCTATTAGTCCCCAAAGAATTTTGGGTTGTTTTTTCTTGTAACTTTAAATGCCTCTTCGGCTACTTCGCCTGTGAAATTGATGTCGCTATCCGTCATTGCCATGCAGGTGAAGTGGTTGTGGTGGTTTGTTAAAAACACACCTCTCTTAACGCATTCCGCCACCCATTGTTGGTGAATTATTTGGGAATAATCATTTTTAAGCATTAAGTAAAAAAGCGCGGGTTCGCCCGATACTTCCACCTCAAAGCCGTGCAATGCCCCTGCTTTAACTATAATATCGGTAACCTTTTGCCCCGTTTCCTTTAAAAATTTGGGTGCGTTAAGTTTTTTAAGTTTGTTAATATTCGCAATTGCCGCCGCCATTGGCGCGGAAGACATCCAATAGCTTCCCGTGAACATTATTGCACTTGCCACTGGCTTTAAAAAATCCTTACCGCAAAGCGCGGAAATGTTATAGCCGTTTGCGATTGCCTTGCAAAAGCAGATTAAATCCGCCTCAAATCCGTAAAAATGATCAGAACCTGCCAAATCAAGCCTGAATCCGCAACGGATATCGTCTATGATAAGCACAGAACTGTGCTTGGTGCAAAGTTCACGCACGCGTTGCCAATAGCCGTTTGCAGGGGTTACATTTGTTTTAAAATTTCCGTGCATATACGGCGTGCCGATAAATCCCGCAATGCTGTCCCCGTGTTCGGCAAACACTTTTTCAAGGGCGGTAAAATCATTAAATTCAATGTAAAGCGCGTTTCTTATATCGTCCTCAATCACGCCTGCATTATCAATTTTTTGACACCACGGCATAACCCCGTGGTAAAACCCGTTCACAAACACTATCTTTTTGCGCCTTGTTGCCTCGCGCGCGATCATAATAGAATAGCTTGTGGCATCACCGCCGTTTTTCATGAAATATGCCCAATTTGCAGATTTCACGGTATCCACCAAAAGTTCCGCAAGTTCCACCATTTTAAAAGACGGTAAGGTTAAGCAATCGCCGTCTGCAAGCTGTTTTTTAAAAGCCTCGTCTACATCGGGATCACCATATCCAAGCACGCTTGGGCCATAGGCGCACATATAATCAAGAAATTTATTTCCGTCTGCGTCCCAAAAATATTGCCCTTGCGCT
Source organism: Bacillota bacterium (assembly GCA_009781445.1). GTDB lineage: Bacteria > Bacillota > Clostridia > Christensenellales > DTU072 > WQYD01. Next base: position 51,536 of record WQYD01000003.1, read on the forward strand.
TTTGAGGCAAAAAACGGATACGCTTCCACAGGCGTCATGCAACCTGAAGCAGGGCCTAAATGCCCATAAACCCCGCTTGGTATAACCTTAAGCGCGCGTTCAAAATATTCTCTTGATTTTGTGTAATCGTTTAATTTGTTTTGCATTATAAATCCGTAGCCTCTCTTTAATCCTTAAGATAGATTGATACTCTGTTCAATATATTGTTAAGGTTCATCATTATGGGAAAATAGCCCTTGGTTTCAAGCGTACCCTTGCCGATTTCCGCCATGGCGTCCTTTTCGCCACTAAATACGCCTTTTGCCGTAGCCAAGCTATCAAAGCGCATGATTGCGCGCGGGTTAGGGCTTTCCGATTTAATTAAGGAAAGTTTATTTTCTTCTGTGCGGATAGTTAGCTTAACTTCGCCTGCCTCAAAACTTAAATCCCCGTTTGGAATTCTTTTTGCGGAAGTTTTGCCCACAGGATCATGGTTGCCGATTTCACAAATCGCGCCTGCCACCACACTGCACATAATCTTGGTGCTGATTTCGCTAAACTCTTTATCTTCATGCTTTTCGGGCGGGGCTTTTAAATAGCTTTCAAGCATTGCGCCAAGTTTTTTAAAATTATTAAGCACAAAACCAAGTTTTAAAAACCCTTTTATCGGCAAAGGGTTGCCCTTGCCGTTTGCCATATCGTTAAGTGCCTCGGGGCTTTTAAACCAAAGCGTAACAGAGGGTTTTGCACTTTCGGGCAAAATTTCGCACTTTCCGCCAAAAAATTTAAACACCGCTTTGGGGCCGTTTTTAACAGAAAATTTAATAAGCACAGGCTTTTTGGGCGAAGCAAGCGCAGTGGCTTCGCTATCCAAAGCGCAAAGCGTTTCAATCGCGCCGAAAACCGCGAAGAGGTTTATGTAAGAGAGAGTTAGTGTGTCTTTCAATTTTGGAACTCCTTTTTTAATTCAGAATTCAGAATGCAGAATTATGGAATTATTTATTTAGGTACGAAGTACAAGGTACGAAGTACGAATTATGGATTAATTAACTAATAATGAGATTTAGATTCCTTCATGTTTATCGTTTATCGTTTCTCGTTTCTCGTTTCATATTCCATTATATACCATTTTTTCGCTTCCGTAAATAGGGAAAATCGCAATAAAAGTGCAATAAAAGTGCGGTTGCTTGCTTTTGGGGTTAAAAGAGAGTATAATTCCTGATAATGCGTAAAGCGCGGTGAGAGAATGGATTTTTATAATCAGAAAGAACAGCTTAAAGAATATTTAGCGTCCTTAAGAACTTCAGAGGACGCGCTTAATGTTTCCGCGCTTAACGCGGAACTTTCCGCAATTAAAATTAAGCAGGAAAATCCTGACTATTGGCAAAATGCAGACGAAGCGAAAAAGGACGGGCAAAGGCTATCCTTCATTGAAAAAAAACTTGGCGCGGTGAGTGCGCTTAATGAAAAAATTAAGTACCTTAGCGAACTTTTTGAACTTGCCGAACTAATGCAGGATAATGAAGTTAAAGCGGAAGCGGATTCGCTTTTGGTTGAGGTGGGAAAAGAAAGCGAAGCGTTGTTTTTGGAAACGCTTATGAACGGAAAGTACGATAATTTAAACGCAATTTTAAGCCTGCACGCAGGCGCAGGCGGTACGGAAGCGCAGGATTGGGCAGAGATGCTTTACCGAATGTATTCCCGCTATGCAGAACGCGCAGGATTTATAGTTACAGAACTTGACAGGCTTCAAGGGGACGAGGCAGGCATTAAAAGTGCCTCGTTCTTAATTTCGGGAAACAACGCGTATGGGTTCCTAAAAGCCGAGAAAGGGGTACACAGACTGGTGAGAATAAGCCCTTTTGATTCCAATAAAAGAAGGCACACTTCGTTCGCTTCTCTTGAGGTTATGCCCGAAATTTTGGATAGTAATGAGATAACCATTAACCCAGAAGAACTAAGGATAGACACCCTTAGAAGCGGTGGCGCAGGCGGACAGCATGTGAACAAAACCGAAAGCGCAGTGCGGATTACCCACCTGCCCACAGGCATAGTAACCCAATGCCAAAACGAACGATCTCAAATCCAAAACCGCGAAACCGCCATGAAAATGCTGATTTCCAAGCTAACCGAAAAGCGCGAAAGAGAACTGCTTGAAAGAGATCAAAGCATAAAGGGCGACATTAAAAAAATTGAATGGGGTTCACAAATCCGTTCGTATGTCTTTTGCCCTTACACCCTCGTAAAAGATCACCGCACCGCCTACGAAAACACAAATGTGGGTGCTGTTATGGACGGGGACATTGAGGGGTTTATTTTTGATTATCTTAAAAGAGTTTAGTGAAGACGGCTACGCCTTATGAAGTCGCGTGCGCTGCACGCTTGTGAAGACGGCTACGCCTCATGAAGACGCTACGCTTATGGAGCGCGGGCGCGCCCGCATGAACTGATTAAATTTAGCATTCCTTCATGTTGCAAAGCAACACTTCACAAGTGAACGAAGTGAACGACTTCACAAGCAAACTTGTTTGCGTCTTCACGCGCAAAAGGCGCACTTCATTAATATTGCATTCTGCCGAAAGCAGAATGTAATTATTCATTGCGCATTTTGTTTTTATAATATATAATTATTTATAACACAAAATATGAAGTGAGGAATTTTTATGAAAAAGAATTTTGAAAAGATTGTATCTATCGCACTCGGCACGATGTCTTTGATTTTCGTGGTTGCTTTGTTGATATTTATTTTTAACACCGATGCCGCTATTGAGGCAAATAATTCAGTGGTTCATGCCCTGTTTGTGGTTTTCTTTGTTATCTTTGCCGCGCTTACCGCACTCAATATCTATTCCGCTTTCACGGATAATGACAAGGTAAACCAAGTTTTGATTTTCAAATCCAAGGGTGGCAAAACTGAGGCGACAGTGGGCGTTATCGGCAAACTTTCCAAGAAAGCCGTTACCATGGCAGGCGGGGTTAAGGTTGGCAAGCCTCACCTTTTAGTAGACGATAATTTTGAAGTTACCATGAGGATAGCTATAAAATTAACAGACGAAAAGGTGGAAGCAGTTGTGCCTGTTATCCGTGAATCCCTTGAAATTGCGTTTGCAGAAGAACTTGGGCTTAAGTTTAAAGCTATAGACTTTAAGGTTACAAGCATGAAGAGTAAAAAAGCGAAAGCTGAAAAAGCGGAAGATAGCCCTGCTAAATTTTATAATGAAGAACCTGTTCTTGCCACAACTGAGGACATTGTGCCTTTTGAAGTAAGTTCGGCTTACGATAAGTTTGCAGAAGAAAAAGCAAGCGAAATTAAAGCGGAAGAAATTATTGCAGAAGAACCTATTGCCCAAGAAGTAGCAGAAGAAGCAGATACGGACAAATAACCCTTTAAAATACCAAAATGAACGATTTAAAACTAATAGCCGAACGCATTAAATATTTAAGAGATATTTTCGGGCTATCCCAACCTGCCATGGCTGAAGTGGCAGGCGTTAGCCTTGAAGAATACGCGCTTTACGAAGAGGGTAAGGCGGATTTCACCTTTAGCTTTTTGCAAAAACTTGCCAAATTTTACTCTGTGGACATAGTTGAGATTATATCGGGCGGTTCGCCCAAGCTTTCGGGCTTTCAAGTTATGCGTGCGGGTGAGGGCATGCCTTTTGAAAGGCGCAAGGGGTTTTCCTACTTACATAAAGCGTCCAAGTTTAAGAATAAACTTGCCGAACCCTTTGTGGTTACCGCGCCTTTTAACGCAAGCATTAAGGAATTAAGCCTTTCTGCGCACAATGACGATGAACTCAATTTTATTTTAAAAGGTAGCCTCAGATTTAAGATAGGTGATTACGAAACCGTGCTTAATGAGGGTGATTCCGTTTATTATAACGCGCTTGTACCACACGGAATGTCTGCCACGAACGGCAAAGAATGCACATTTTTATCCGTTGTGGTTAAAAAAGATTTGGCGGATAACGGCATTGCCACAGTGATAGGCGCAGACGAAGTTAAGAAAATTAAGGATAAAACCGCAATTTACCGCAAGTTCGTTATTCCCGAAGAAAATGAAAAAGGTAATTTAACCAAAATATCATTTGATATCCCCACAAATTTTAACTTCGCTTACGATGTGGTAGACGCCTTGGCTAAGAAATGCCCCGATAAGCCTGCCATGCTTTGGGTGGGCGCGGATAAAAATGAAAAAGTTTTCACATTCGCGGATATGAAAAGGCTATCCGATAAATGCGCTAATTTCTTTTTATCTGAGGGCATAAAGAAGGGTGATAAAGTTATGCTTGTGCTAAAACGCTATCACCAATTTTGGCCTGCGATTCTCGCGCTTCATAAAATCGGCGCAATCGCGATTCCTGCCACCCACCTTTTAACTAAAAAGGATTATCTTTATAGATTTGAGTCCGCAGGGGTTAACCATGTGGTTATCACTTCAGACGGCGATGCCACGGCGGAATGCGAAGAAGCGGGCAAAGAATATAAGAAGATTGATAAAAAATTCATAGTGGGCGCGGATAGAAAGGGTTGGATAAATTTTGACAGTGGTTTGGAATCGGCAAGCGAAAGCCTAAACCGCATAAATAATTTTGCGGACGATCTTATGCTTATGTACTTCACCTCAGGCACAACGGGCTATCCTAAAATCACCGCGCATTCTTACAAATACCCCCTTGGGCATTTAATAACCGCCAAATATTGGCAAAATGTGGATCCAGACGGTTGCCACTTTACCGTGGCGGACACAGGTTGGGCAAAATCTGTGTGGGGTAAACTTTACGGACAATGGCTTTGCGAAGCCTGTGTATTCACTTACAATATGGAAAAGTTTGTGCCTCAAGATTTGCTTGAAATGTTTGCAAGGTATAACATTACCACATTTTGCGCACCGCCCACCATGTACCGCTTTTTCATAAAAGAGGATTTATCAAAATATGATTTATCCTCATTAAAGCACTGTTGCATTGCAGGTGAAGCACTTAACCCCGAAGTTTACGAACAATGGCAAAAAGCCACAGGCTTAAAGCTAATGGAAGGTTTCGGGCAAACTGAAATGACGGTTTGCGTGGCAAATCAACCCGCAGACGAACCAAAACCCGGTTCAATGGGCAAGCCCATGCCTCTTTATGATATTGCGATAGTTGATTCGGATAACAAGCCCGTGAAAAGCGGTGAAATCGGCGAAATCGTGATAAGAACTGATAAAGGCGTTCCCCCCGGAATGTTTTTAGGATATTATAATGACGAAACGGCAACCAAAAAGGCTTGGAACAAGAATGTTTACCACACAGGCGATGTGGCATGGCAGGACGAGGACGGATATATTTGGTATGTGGGCAGAACGGACGATGTGATAAAATCCGCAGGCTACCGCATAGGGCCTTTTGAAGTGGAATCCGTGATTATGGAAATTCCTTACATTCTTGAATGCGCTGTAACGGGCGTGCCAGACGAAGTCCGCGGGCAAGTAATCAAAGCCACAATCGTGCTTAAAGGAAAACCCCCTTCGGAAGAACTTAAAAAGGAAATCCAAAAATATGTTAAAGAACACACCGCCCCTTACAAATACCCGCGCATAATAGAATTTGTGGACGCTTTGCCAAAAACAATAAGCGGAAAGATTATGAGGAAAGACTTGAGATAATAAAAAACCGCCGAAAGGCGGTTTTTTCAGCGCACAATGCACAGCGCACAATGATTGATTCTAAATATCATTATAGATTAATCCATAATTCTGCATTCTGAATTCTTAATTCTGAATTAATCCTTCATTGTGCGCTGTGCATTGTGCGCTGTGCGCTGAATTAAATCAATCCAATAACCGCCGTTGCCCTTTCTTCCCTTGCAAGGATTATATCCACATTCGTGGTTTGGTTGTGGGCTTTCATGGTGTCAAGGGCGGTGAGTAAACTTATTTGCAAATCAATAAGCAAATCTTTTCCGCGCGGATAGTTACCGTTTCTTTTTTGGCAACAAGACGGGTGGGCAATACCGCTACCCCTTAAATTGCACAAATCCACAAGCGTTAACCGCTTAAGGCTTTCAAGATATGTAAGCGCGCTGTTAGTTTGCCGTCCGCACGCAAGCGCAACGGTTATAATATCAAGCTGTTTTTCCACTATTTCAATAAGTTCGTCTGCATGGGCGAACGGCATACCGTGCGTTTTTAAGGCTTTGCCGTATTCCCTCGCAAGTTCTTCCATATATCCTATTTCCACTTTTAACCCCGCTTTTTGCATTGTTTTTAATGGTGAGAAAACAACGCCACACTATATATATGCGTGGCGCGCGCTATGTGTTCATTATATTGCAAATTATTGCACACATTTTTGCTTTAAATGTGTTAGAATATTTACACAAACAATAATTGCAATATTTTGCACACGAGGTGAATATGTTACTTGATACAACGGGCAAATTAGTTAAAAAACTTGATTTCCGTGGCACAAAGTTTTCCTACCTTGATAAGGTTTCCGCAAAGGATTTACTTCTTATCATGGCTTCGGCACAGCAGTTGGTTAACGCTAAGGATAGCTTTAAGGCAACCGATCTTTTACCTAAAGATTGGTCTAAAACCATTTATCAGCCAATAATGCAGGCTTGCGAAGAAAACGAAGCGGATCACGCAAAAGCAAGGGCTGCGGCTAACCGCCTGTTCGGCGTAATTATTAAGCAAGCCCTAATAATGACACCCCTATTATTCAGCCAAACAAGTGGCGGTGAATGGGAAGGGGTTGTGTACTCAAGGGAATCGCTTGATTTCTAATTACTTAAGTATAGAATCTAAGTGTCGCGGTGTGTCAGCGCACAATGCACAGCGCACAGCGCACAATGAAGGATTCTAAATCTTATTATTAGTTAACTAATCCATAATTCGTACTTCGTACCCTGTACTTCGTACTTAAATAAATAATTCCACCATTGTGCGCTGTGCATTGTGCGCTGTGCGCTGAAAAAACAGAAAAATGCTTGATTTTAGATTTGTTGCAGAAAATATAGAACTTATTGAGAAAAAGTGCCGTGATAGACGGCTTAGCCTTGATTTAACGCCCGTTAAAGAACAGGCTACTAAAAGGAAAAACCTCATAAGAGATGTTGAGGCTTTGAAGGCACGCAAAAATACCGTGAGTGCGGAAGTTGCCACGATTAAAAAGGCGGGTGGAAATTGTGATAGCCTTATCCTTGAAATGCGCGAAACTGGCGATAAGATTAAGGAAATGGATTCACTTCTTTCCGAAGTTGAAGAATGGTTAAGCGAATTTATGTTTAACATTCCTAACCTTGTGGACGACAGCGTGCCAATCGGCAAGGACGCAGAGGATAACAAAGAGGTTAGGAAATTTCTTGAACCCACCAAATTTAGCTTTAAGCCCCTGCCTCATTGGGAAATAGGTGAAAAGCATGATATTCTTTCGGCTTCACTCGGCGCAAGGATAGCGGGCGCGCGGTTCACCGTTTATAAAGGAATGGGGGCAAAACTTGAACGCGCAATTATCAATTTAATGCTTGATACGCACGGCGAAGCAGGCTATACCGAAATTTTTCCGCCCTTCCTTGCAAACCGCGAAAGCATGATTGGCACGGGGCAACTTCCCAAATTTGAGGAAGATATGTTCCGCGTGGCAAACACTAATTTTTATTTAGTGCCTACCGCCGAAGTTCCCGTAACGAATTTATTCAGAAATGATATTATAGACGGCGCAAAACTTCCAATTAAATACACCGCTTACACGGCTTGCTTCCGCGCGGAAGCTGGAAGTGCTGGCAGAGATACAAGGGGGCTTATCCGCCAACACCAATTTAATAAGGTGGAACTTGTGAAGTTTGCGCACCCGGACGAAAGTTTTAAAGAACTTGAAAGCCTAACGGCAGACGCTGAAAAAATCCTAAAACTATTAAAACTTCCTTACAGAGTTGTTATGCTATGTTCGGGCGATACGGGGTTTAGCAGTTGCAAAACTTACGATTTAGAAGTTTATATGCCAAGCTATGAAAGATATGTGGAAATCTCAAGCTGTTCTAACTTTGTGGATTTTCAAGCACGGCGTGCAAATATCAAATTCAGGGACGAAAGCGGAAAATTGCGCCTTGCCCACACCTTAAACGGTTCGGGGCTTGCCGTGGGCAGAACTGTGGCGGCAATTTTAGAAAATTACCAACAAGCAGACGGCAGTGTGATAATCCCCGAAGTGCTGAGGAAATATGTGGGGGCGGAAAGGATTTAGCGCACAACGCACAGCGCACAGCGCACAATGAAGGAATTATTTATTAAGTACGAAGTACGAATTGTGGATTAATTAACTAATAATGATATTTAGATTCCAACCCTGCACCCTGCATCCTGCAACCTGCACCCTCAATAATAATATATAGAATCCACCATTGTGCGCTGTGCGCTGTGCATTGTGCGCTGAATTAAGAAATATGTCCAAAAAAGATAAAGAAAAAGCTGAAAAGAAAGAAAAAACGGGTTCGGGTGAGGCACTCGGTTCTTTGCTACGCGTTATTGTGGGCTTTTTTAAGGTTTTATTTAAAATAATTACCTTTTTCGGGCTTTGGGCGCCTGCGCTTTACGCACTTTTCGGCGTTATTCTGCATTATTCTTCGGGGTTTGATCCCTTTCAGGACGGCGGAAATTCGCGCCTTTTTTGGGTGGGATTCGCGCTGTGCCTTGTTACCACAATAATAATTTTTATAAACAATTTATTCGTTAAGCCTATTAAGAATATTAGAAAGGGCTATAAAAACCCTGTTTGGAAAAAGGGCGAAGAGGAAAGCGAAGATAAAAAGGGTGCGAAAAAAACCAAAAGCAAGGAAAGCGCAAAGCCTAATCAAAAGGCAGAACCTCAAAACGCCCCCAAAGGAAAAGTGCCACCCAAGCGCGAAGAGATTCAAAGGCCAAAACCGCAAGGCGGGCAATCTTACGCGCCTGAAAGAGAAATGCCACAAATCTATTTTAGCGCACGCGAACCCGATACGCTTGTGCATGAATATAAGGATAGATTTGAGGTTTATAAAATAAGAAACGGCAAACCTTATATAGATAGGGTTGAATTTAAATAATTTTAAGAGTTAGCTAATGGATTCAAATATAACCGCCGAAAAGGTTAAAAAAGAGAGAAAAAAGCGCGCATGGGAACTGGACTTTTTGCGCGGTTTATCCATTCTCTTGGTTGCAATGGATCACACTTTTTACGATATGGCGCACCTGTTCGGTTGGGGCTGGAAAGATTCTGGGGTTACCGCGCTTGAAAAAGCGCAAGCCTTTTCGCTTGGCTATCTACAATCAGCTTTGCGCTTTTTTTGGTGGCCTATCTTTATTTTTATCTTCTTTTGCGTGTCGGGCATTTGCACTGCCTTTAGCAGAAATAACCTTTGGCGCGGAATTAAACTTTCCATAGTCGCCCTTGCACTATCTGGCGCTACTTATCTTCTGGACACTTCGGGCGTTGCCGAAGGTTCAACAATAGTATTCGGGGTTATCCACTGCATTGCGGTGTGCATAATTGTTTATGCGTTTATTGAGGTTGCGGTTAACTTTTTTGCCAAAAACAAAAATGTTAAAAAGTACATTAAAGCAGGAATTTCCTTTGCAATTGCTTTAACCGTGCTTATCCTTAACGCGGTTTATAATGTGAATTATAGAAATGTAAGCGTTTCCGCTGAATATGTGGTAACAAGCCACTTCTTGGGGGGGCTGTTTGTGTACACAAGAGATTTTTGGCTTATAAGTTCGGATTACTTCCCCCTGCTTCCGCACCTTGGGTTTTTTATGTTCGGCGCAGGGCTATCCGCCATTATATATCCTAATAAAAAATCCCTTCTTCCCTCTCTTGATCGCGCTTGGCATTTGCCCGTTACTATCCCCGGCAGATTCTCACTAATCGTATATGTGGGTTCCCAAATAGCTGTTATCGGAATCCTTGTAATAGTTAATTACGCATATTTGGGGTATTGGTTTTAAAATATGAAAGCATTCTATATTGAAAAAGACATTTATATAAACCCTGTGGACACGGAAAACATTGATTATGTTTTCTCGCCACGATATGGGTATTTGAAGTTAAATAAAAATAAGAAGATAAGGGGCGGTGAAGCGTTTTTGTTCGGCACTTATAACAACTTGTTTTTAAAACTATATCACGCAAGCCACCTTTCGTACACTAATCTTAAAAAACTTCAAGCCATGCTTGAGATTGATATAAGGAATCCTTTTATCCTTTGGCCCAAAGATTTAATTTTTTACGAAAATAATTTCGTGGGCTATGTTATGGACGAATTAAAGGATTGCCGTTCTATAGACGAACTACGGGACGAAAATTTTGCGTCTTTTAAAACGCTTGATAGGTTCGTTATCGTTAAAAACTTTTTGAAAAATATTGCGTATCTTCACAAGAAAAATATCCTTGTGGGGGATATGAAGCTGGATAATATCCTTGTTAAGCAAAATAAGGAAGTTTATATTATAGACACGGGAAGTTTCCAAGTAGAGGATTACCCTTGCGCCGTTTACCACAGAGATTACACAGAAAGGAAATTAACGGAAGAGGAACTAAAGCAAAGCCTAAGAGAATTAAAGGACGAATTTTACCCGATAAATAAAATTATATTTGAAATCCTTATGCTTAAAACCCCCTATTATAATAAGGATAATATAGAGATAGACGCCGAGGGTAGCCGTGAATTTCATTACCCAATGAACGCAGACGAAGCAGGCAAAAACCCCCCTCTTCACATAAAAATTTGGCTTTCGCTTAGCCCTGCCATGCGTGGATTTTTTAAGGATTACTATAAGGACGGAAAAATTACACCGCTAAATGTGTGGATTGAGGAACTTGAGAGGTTTATCGGGGAAAAGCAGTAAGTACGAAGTACGAATTAAGGATTAATTCAGAATTAAGAATTCAGAATGCAGAATTGTGGATTAATTCCTAACAGAACCCCGCAGGGGTGAAATGTGCATAACCCCATGCAAGCGGTAGCGAAGCTTGGGGTAAGGCAAAGGAATGTGGGTAGCAACACAAAACCCACCTTTCTGCCATTGGCAGAAAGGTGGGTTTTGTTTGTGTAGGTTAGCTTGCCGTACCGTCCTTAGCCACGGGTTTCACCCATGGTTATCCAAATTCTGCCCGCTTGGGGGCAGTTACGGATTTTTCCATAATTTGTACTTCATAATTCTTACTGTTTCATTTTCCTCACCTCATATAAAATCAAACTTCCCGCAACTATCGCGGCGGCGAAGTCTGCCACTGCGCCAGAGTAAAGCACGCCGTCTATTCCAAAAAAGAGTGGCAGGATTAGAATTAAGGGTAGCAGGAATATAACTTGCCGTGTGAGTGCAACCGTTACCCCCCTAATGGGCTTGCCTATGCCCGAAAATAGGTGCGCGCCAAGGGGTTGAACCCAATTAAGCGCGGTTAGCATTAAAAATATTCTAAAGTATTTTACGGCAAATTCATTAAATAGTTCCCCTTTTACCCCAAAAATCCCTATTATTTGCAATGGGAAAATTTGAAACAGCAAAAAAGCAATTATGGAAACGGCACTAACGGCAATAAACGCCTCAAAAAGCACGCGCTTTACGCGTTCGTACTGCCCTGCCCCAAAGTTATAGCTGATTATGGGGTGCGCGCCCTGCGCCGTGCCGATTACTATGGAAAGATAAATTATGTTAATTTTTGTGATAATTGCAAAAACCGCTTGAGGGATTTCCGCGCCGTACACGCTTGCTTCGCCGTACTTTTTAAGCATATTGTTCATAACAATTTGAAGTGCCATAAGCGAAGTTTGGTTCACAAGGGGGCTTGCGCCCAGCCCTGCGATTTTTAGCATTAAATTAAAATCAGGCTTAAAATGCTTTTTAGTAAGTTTAACCCTTTTGAATCTAAAGAAGTACGCCACCGTGAACGAAGCAGACACAAACTGCGCAATAACCGATGCCCACCCTGCGCCCTTTATGCCAAGGTTTAGCCAAAGAATAAAAACTGCGTCCAAAATCACATTCAGCACCGCGCCCGAAAGCACGCAGAACATTGCGTATTTGGGGCTACCGTCCCCACGGATTATCACGCTACCGCCCACCGTAAAAGTTATTAACGGAAAGCCTAACAGCACAATGCGCGCATAATCTTTTGCAAGCGGAAAAGTAATATCGGTTGCGCCGAACGCAACCAACACCGAATCAAGAAACACGCTTAAAAATATGGCAAGAAGAACGCTTAAAACGCCAAGCATTACGATTCCGTTTCCCACCGCCTTTCCTGCGCTTTCGCGGTTTTCTCTGCCAAGTTCCAAATTATAGAATGCAGTTGTGCCTATTCCGCAAAGAAGTGAAACGGCTGTGGTAAGCGTGGCAAGCGGAATAACTGAGGCAATAGCGGCGTTGCCCGCACTGCCGATAACATGCCCGATAAAAATCTGATCCACAATTTTATAAAGCGCGCTAACGAGGTTTGCAATTATCGCAGGCACAGCAAAACGCACAAGTAGCCTTGTGATTTTTTCATACCCGAGGGGATTTTTATCATTTAGCGCAACCGTATCATTCATTTACAAATTTATTCTAACACGAACAACACGCTGTATGATATACTTTAAAGAGAGTTTGGAGGCGGTAATGAAATTAAATTATGTTAAAACTATTAAAGTGGGCATAGCATTTGCTATTTGCATGGCATTTTGGACGACTTATAACTTCGCAATGCCCCTGCTTCTTGAAAATGCTTACGGATTTTCAAATACCTTAAGGGGTTTGATTATGGGCGCGGGTAGCTTTATCGGGCTTATTCTTTTGCCTATATTCGGCAAACTTTCGGATAACACAAAAGGCAAGGTGGCAAGGTTCGGCAAAAGAACGCCTTACATATTTATAGGCACAATCGTAACGGTTTTGCTTATGGCGTTTGTTCCGCTTTCGGCAACTTCGCAACTAAATAAAGCGGTTGATTTAAGAAAAGAGATTACAAATACGGCAGTTGAGGGATATTCGTATACGGACAGCAAAGGAAAAACTTATAACAACGCAAGCGAACTTTACACAATGATTTACGAAAAAGGCGCGGAAAATTCAGACTATGCGGATTACGCATATTTAAAAAACAACGGCATTGATTCCTTAGCCAAGTACCTTGCTATTGCAGAAAACCCAAGTTCGGGGGATTACGATAAGTTCGTGAAAACAGGCATAAACACTTACGCAAGCGATGAAGTTTTTGAAAAGCTAACCAAAACCAACGGTGGCGGTGTGGCGGGGTTTATGGTGATTTTATTCTTCGCGCTTGTGGCGGTGGCAACCTTTAGAAGCCCTGCCGTTGCCCTCATGCCCGATGTTACCCCCAAACCTTTAAGAAGCCCCGCGAACGCAATAATCAACCTTGCAGGGGGGCTTGGCGGTGCGCTTGCTTTCATAATTTACACGGCGGTTTTCCTATTTAACCCCACGGGGTACACCCTTGTTTTCGGGCTTACTGCGGGGGTTATGCTAATTTTGCTTGCGCTTTTTGTGAAATTCGTTAATGAACCGAAAATGGTTAAGGAATGTGAGGATTTATGCCTTGAATATAACTTAACTGACGAAGAAGAACAAAAAGCAGAAAGTGAGAACAGCGAACTCATATCCGCAGACGCAGGGCAGGACACAAAGAAACGCGCAAAACTTGTTTCGTTTTGCTTGATTCTTGCGTCCATTTTCATGTGGTTTTTGGGATACCAAGCGATAAACGCGAACCTATCCATATATTTAACCAAAACGCTGAACATTGAACCGGGGTTCGGCGGAATAATCACAGGGGTTTCTATGGGAATATCCGCAGTGGCGTTTATCCCAGTGGGAATGCTTGCAGGGAAAATCGGCAGAAAGAAATCAATTATAATAGGATTCTTTTTGGCACTCGTTTCATTTATATTGATTTTCTTCTTTGCTTCCGCGCCTGTAACCGCGGTTGCCGTTCTGTTTACCGCGTTCTTCTTGATTTCGGGATTCGGCATGATAATTGCGAATGTGAACACTTTCCCTATGGTTGTGGAACTTTCAGATAAAAAAAGCATAGGAAAATACACTGGGCTATATTACACCGCAACTATGAGTTCGCAAGCAATAACCCCCTTTATTGCAGGGCTTATTATGGATAGGTGGGGCAATAAATTTATGTTTCTTTACGCAGTGTTCGCAATCGCGGTGGGAATTGTGCTAATGATGCTTGTGAAGCATGGGGATAGTAAGCCTGTACCAAAAAGCAACGCATAATGCGGGGCATTATGTGTTAGGCCATAGGCCATAGGGCATAGGCCATAGTAATTGAATTTTCTAATTCAGAATTGTGGATTAAATAATAAATTGAATTTTCTAATTCAGAATTGTGGATTAAATAATAATGAGATTTAGAATCCACCCCTATGCCCTATGCCCTATAACCTATGCCCTCTTATAAATCATAATACTTCTTAAACTCAATCGGGTGTGGCATCATGTTAACTTCTTCTGCGTCTTTTCTTAATTTTTTAAGCTGACTTGTGATTAGTTCTTTGCTGAAAACACCGCCGTTTAATAAAAACTCGTGATCTTTTTCTAATGCGTCTGCGGCTTCGTCTAAAGATTTGGGAAGAGATTTAACGGTTTTCTTTTCTTCCTCTGTGAGGTTGTACATATTTTTATCATAAGGCCCGAAACCGAGTGCAGTGGGGCAGGATTTCTTTTGAATGCCGTCTATCGCCGCCATTGCTATTGCCGAAAAGCAAAGATAAGGGTTGGCGGTGGCATCTGCGGGGCGGAATTCAAAGCGTTTGTCCTCTGGTTTAATTGCGTACCCCGGGATTCTTATAACGCTACTGCGGTTGGCAGTGGCAAAGCAAATTGTTACAGGGGCTTCATACCCCGGGACAAGCCTTTTATACGAATTTGTGGAAGGGCAACAAAACGCGGTAAGCGCAGAGGAATGTTCTAAAATTCCGCTTATTGCGTGAAGCGCGATATCGCTTAAATTGGAATATCCGCCCTCTTTATAGAAAATGGGCTTACCTTTGTTGAACATTTGGAAATGGACATGCATTCCGCTACCGCATTCGCCGAAGAAGGGCTTGGGCATAAATGTAATGGTTTTATCATTTGCAACAGCCACATTTTTAAGGATATATTTTAGCTTTTGGCTTCTATCCGCCATTTCCTTAAGCGTGGCAAATTCAACCTCAATTTCCACCTGCCCAGGCCCGCCGTTTTCGGAATGGTGATATTTAACAGGGATATTATTTTCTTCCAAAATCCTAACAAGTTTATTCCTTAAATTATTGCTTACATCAAAGGGAATATCCGCATGATACCCCTTATTGCGCATAACCTTATAGCCTTTGTTTTTGCCGAATTCGTCATAAGGGCTGTTAATGCTGTTCCATGCGCCTTGGGCGGAATCAAGGTGAACTTCTATGTGGTTCATTTCGGTTCTAAATTCCATATTATCCAAAACATAAAATTCAAATTCAGGCCCGAACAGGCAATTATCCGAAATTTTGGCATCTTTCATAAACTTTTCTGCTTTTTCTGCCACAAACCTTGGATCGCTTTCAAAGCGGACATAGCCGTTATTTATCCTATAAATATCCCCGATCATGGAAATTGTGGGGGTTTCTTGGCACGGATCAACGAACGCAGAAGTTATATCGGGAATAAAAACCATGTCAGACTTTTCCACAGTTAAAAACCCGTAACTGCTTCCGTCAAAGCCGATTCCCTTTTCTAAAAGATCCTTATTAAACCTTTCCACAGGGATTGAAAGGTGATGCCACCTGCCGTCTAAATCAATTTCTTTAAAATCAATAATTTTAATGTTGTGCTTCTTAATCAATGCAATTACATCTTCGTATGTTTTAATCACTTGCTTCTCCTTAAAATCCGCTTTCGCGAGGGTTACATTTATTTTAACAATTATTTAGAAAAAAGTCTACGACTTTTTTTAGGGTGCAGGTTGCAGGGTGCAGGTTGCAGGGTTGGAATCTAAATATCATTATTATTTAATCCATAATTCTGAATTCTGAATTCTGAATTAAATATTTCCTTGGTGGATTCCTTAAATCAATTCCACATTGATTGCCCAAACGGTATCCGTTAACTGCAACGGCTTATCCGTCATACAAATGACTGCACCATTGCCCGCTTGCTTATCCTTGAATTGAGATAAGAGGTGGAAGCAAGAACACATTGCCTTGTTAAGATCTGCGCTTGCCTTTATTTCAATGGGGTAAAGAACATTTGCTTCCTCTATTATTAAATCAATTTCGCGCTTATCTTTATCGCGGTAAAAATAAATCTTTGGGGAACTGTTGCCACTGTTATAATAGGATTTAAAAATCTCGCTTGCCACATAGGTTTCAAAAATTGCGCCCCACATTGCGCCGTTCGTCATTTGCTTGGGGGTATCCCAACCCCCCAAATAGCAAACCAACCCCGTGTCAAGCATATACATTTTGGGCGTTTTAATCATTCGGCTTGTAGCATTATTATAATAAGGTTGCACCAAAACCACAAGTCCGCTTGCTTCAAGCACTGAAAGCCAGCTTTTTACAGTGTTAATTTCCTTACCGCAAACCTCGCCAAGTGCCAAAAGGTTTAATTCTTGCCCTGTGCGCGATGCCACCGCATACAAAAATTTCATAAATGCGACTTCGTTTTGAATGTTTACAATCTCACGGACATCTTTTTCAATATAGGTTTTAACATAAGATTCATAAAAATTTGACCAAGCCAAAGAATCATACCCGCCAGAATTCATTTCGGGGTATGAACCTCTGTGAATTTGTTCGGCGGTTTTATTATAATCAAGTGCGGGTGCATCTTTCTTTTTCAGAAGTTGCCCGTGTGTGGGAAGAAACGGTTCACGGAATGTGCTTTTGTTAATCTCGCGCCTTGATAGCCCTGCCATTTGCACAATTCCTGCCCGCCCCGCAAGGCTTTCGGTAACATTTTTCATAAGGCGGAAACTTTGCGAACCAGTGAGAATATACTTTGCGCCGTAAGTCTTATTTTCCGCGTCTATCTCGTTAAAAATTACTTCGTCAATATCTTCCTTGATATACTCAAATAACTCTTGGGCTTTTTGAATTTCGTCAATAATCACTTTGCCTGCACGCGATTTCAAAAAAACAGACGGATTTTCTTTTGCAAGCATAAATTCCGAAGGCTTGTTAAGCGTGATATATTCATGCTCATTAAAAGTCCTGCGAAGCATGGTTGACTTGCCCACCTGCCTTGCGCCCGTGAGAATTACAACGCCTTTACGCTTGGCGATATTATTTATTGTTTCTTCAATGTGGCGTTTAATATACATATTTTCCTCCGACCGATATGCAATCTAATTGCATTATAGTCGCAAATGAGTATATTGTCAAGTATATATTTGCTTGTGGATTCTAAATATTATTGTGAATCAGCGCACAACGCACAACGCACAGCGCACAATGAAGGATTCTAAATCTCATTATTGGTTAATCAATACATAATTCGTACTTCTTACCCATGATAAATAATTCCACCATTGTGCGCTGTGCGTTGTGCGCTGTGCGCTGGAAATAATTCTTAATTCTGAATTAAATAATCCTTAAGTTCCCCCACCGTTTCCGCAATCACAGTTGCGCCTGCGGTTTCAAGTTCTTCTTTTTCGCCGTAGCCGTAAAGCACACCGATACATTCCATGCCGTTTGCTTTTGCGCCAAGAATGTCATATTTCCTATCACCCACCATTACTGAGGTTGCGGGGTTTGTGATTTTTAATGTGTTTAACGCATACTCAATAAGCACCGCTTTATCACTTCTACTGCCGTCAAAAAGCACGCCTGCCACAAGGGTGAAATATTTATATAAATCAAAGTGCTTTAAAATGTTTTCTGCAAAGATTTCGGGCTTTGTGGTGGCAAGCACAAGGGTTTTGCCCCTTTCCTTAAGCGCGGAAAGAAGTTCTTTTATGCCTTCAAATGTTTTGTTTTCATAAATGCCTTTAGTGCTGTAATATTCCCTGTGCTTTGCCACGGCTTCTTCAATCTGTTCGCTACTAAATTTATAATGGTTTTTATAAACCTCTCTAATCGGCGGGCCTATAAACTGCTTTAAATCGCCAAGGGTTGGCAGAGGCACATTATAATCCTTAAGCGAATAAATAACCGCATTATAAATGCCCTCTTGAGAATCCGTTAGAGTGCCGTCTAAATCAAAAAATATGAATTGTTTATCTTTAAAATTATTCATTTTAGGTATCTAAAGCAGTGGTTTCGGTTTCCTTTATATCAAAAACGCGTGTGAAGTTTACAAAGAACAAGTAGAAGTAAGTCAGGATCAATGCCACGAATTCATAAAACGCCATTTGCTTAAATATGGATATTAAAATTATATTTGCAAGCATTAGCGTAAAGTAAATCACTGATAAAATTATGTACCTTTTATCCCGCTTCAACAGCATTTTAAATATAGGAAACAGCAAAGCGAAAAAGCAGAATATCGCAAATAAAATAGAAGTTACCATGTGGGTATAGTAAGGCGCAGGGGCTTCACCCATTACGCTTCCTGTGATAATTAAGCACACCAACCCCGCCACAAGAAAGCCTAAGCCAAGGCGGGATTTACATTGTGTGCGCTTATAAAAATAAGGAATGTTAACCAAAAGCGCAAGCCCCGAAAGCAAGCACCACACGGCAAACAACGCATGGTTGCTTCTGCCCATTTGGCTTAAAGAAACCTTAAAAGGATTCTCAATATCCAAATAAAACATACCGTAAGTAAGCCCTGCGATTAGGGTGGAAAGGGATAGAAGTTCGCTGTTGAAGATTTGCTTTAGTTTCATGATTGAATTGATTAGGTACGAAGTACGAATTGAGGTTTAATTAAGAATTCAGAATTCAGAATTGTGGAATTCCTTTTGGTGATTGGTGGTTGGTGATTGGTGGTTGGTGGCGGAATATTATTTATAATGAGATTTAGATTCCATAATTCGTACTTCGTACCTTGTACTTCGTACTTATCTATAATGATATTTAGAATCAATAATTCTGAATTCTGAATTCTGAATTCTGAATTATCTCTTCCGCCTTCCTCTCTGTTCCTTCGGCGGGGATTTTACAAATACCGTCATGGGGTAGGGGTGTTCGGATTCAATATCTATTTTTTTGTTGATTAGCTTTTCTATGCCTGCAAGATAGGGCTTTTCGTCATAATCGCAGAGTGAAACGGCTACCCCAGTTCTGCCTGCCCTGCCTGTGCGCCCTATGCGGTGAACATAGGTTTCGGGTTCGTTAGGAAGTTCGTAATTGAAAACATGGGAAATATCGTCTATATCCAAGCCCCTTGCGGCGATATCAGTGGCAACAAGAACTGCGGTTGCACCACGCTTGAAGCTACTTAGCGCATTTTGCCGTGCGGTTTGAGATTTATCGCCGTGGATTGCCGAAGCGCGAATGCCCGAAGTGCCAAGTTTTTTCGTAAGCCTATCCGCACCGTGCTTTGTCCTTGTGAAAATTAACGCAGAAGTTACTGGCAAATTCTTTAAAAGATACACAATTAAATCAGGCTTTTTATCCTTATCTGTGAATAAAATCCATTGTTCAATGGTATCCACCGTGCTTGAAACAGGGGTAACCGCCACATGAACAGGATCATTGAGTATAGTTTTGGATAGCTTTTGGATTTCGGGGGGCATTGTTGCGCTGAAAAAAAGCGTTTGCCTTTCCTTGGGCAAAAGGCTTACTATCCTGCTGACATCGGGCAGAAAGCCCATGTCCAACATACGATCCGCTTCGTCAAGCACCAAGATTTCCACAAAAGAGGGATCAATATGCCCCTGCCACACAAGATCTATAAACCTGCCGGGGGTTGCGGTTAAAATATCCACGCCCGCTTTAAGCATTCTTACCTGCCCTTCCTGCCCCACACCGCCCATGATTAGCCCTGCCCTAAGTGGCATAAGTTTGCCGTAGGCTTCAAAAGATTCGTCTATCTGCATGGCAAGTTCACGCGTGGGGGTGAGGATTAAAGCCCTAATCATTTTGGGCTTTTTGCCGTATTTGGGCGGTGCGCTGGCAAGCCTGTGCAAAATCGGCACTGCGAAAGCGCAAGTTTTCCCCGTTCCCGTTTGCGCGCAACCCAAAATGTCCTTCCCTAAAAGCGCGGGCGGAATTGCCTGTTCTTGAATGGGTGAGGGTTCTTTATATCCCTTGAGGCTGATTGCCTCAGCAAGCCTCTTATCAAAATTAAAATCGTTAAATGTCATTTGTTTTTATCCTACTTCGTCAAATACTCACATTAAGCCTGAAAGTCATCATTAGATGCCCGTCTACAGGGGTTGTGTACGCTTCCCACTTGGGGAATGCTTGCCCTTGCAAATTGCGCCATTGCGTGGGCATATAGTCGTTTATTTTTTCAAAAACCGCGGAAGCACCAAGCTGAGGTTCGCCCTCGTAATCCCCTGCCAAGATAAACTCAAAGCAGATTACGCGGTTTTCAGTGGGATTTCCTTTGGTAAGCGCGTCTGCAATTTTCTGCGCATAGCCGTCTTGCTTTTGCGCGTCTTCCACGGTGGCAAGAACCCAAATTTTCTTTTCTTCTTCAATATCTTGATTTAAATCATAGTTATTTTCAGCCATGGATTCAAAAGCCGTTCCGTAAGTTATCCTTTCATAATATGCACCGCGGATAACATTCATATCGCTGTACGATCTCAATAGATAGCGGTGAGTTTGAATTTCGCCACCGTAATGTCCGCCTGCCATATTGCCCCAAGTGGCATCGGAAATGTACCATTCGCCGTTAATCAGCGTTCTGTTCCAAGTATGCCCCCCGTACGCACCGCTTGTGGGGCTTTGAAGCGTTCTTCCGCTTATCTTGGTTGAGGTTACCCCAAGCATCCAGCACATGAGGTTAAAGGCTTTGGCAATTCCGTCACAAACGGCTGAACCGTCCATAACGCCCTCAATATTAAATGCTTTGTAAAATGAAAGGCAATCCCCTGCCCCGATTGCATTCGGTTCTGAAGACCAGTCTGCCCCCCTGTAATCATAGCTTACGGTTTTGGTTAAATAATCATAAACCGCATGAACCTTTTCGGCATCGTTCATGGTTATATCCGCAATTGCCCTCACTGTCTCTTCTGCCCACGCGAGTGCCACTGACGCTTCACTGCCCGAAACAGGCACAGGGCGTTTGCCGAGTGAAATGGCAAAAAATAATTCATTGCTTGTTTTCACGCTTATTGTTTCGCTGTTTGATTCATAAGGTAATTTTATTTCTTTGTCTATACCCGCACCGTAATGAGGATCTTCATGAGAAGTTTTGTGGGTTTTGGTTGCCCCCCCAGGGGTATCCTTGGGGGAAAGTTCGGGAAGCACATAAATTTCCACCTTAAATGTTACGCTTGTGTTTTCGGTAACAAGACGGCTGAAAGCAGAAGTATCGCCGTACACATCAAAGGCAAGTGAAAGAAGTTCTTCCGTGCTTGATTTTCCGCTTAAGCCCGTAGGCACAATTCTTCCGCTGTTAGTGTAAAGATTTCTAATATCGTCATACACAAAGGGGATATAAAGTTCGCGTTCGTAGCCCACTCTTCCTGCTTGAATTCCGTCTGTAAGCGTTTTGCCGTTTTTGTACTCTTCGGGGCGGAATTTAAGGATATAATTTAAAAAGTTTCCAAGTTCTTTCACATTCGCGATATATCTGTTAAACCCAAAGCCAAAATTTTCTGCTTGCAGGTAATACGGATTAACATTAGAACCGTTCATATACACATTTTCGGGGATTTGCCCTTCGCTGTACACGAAAGGACTTGTTTGAATATATCTTTCCCCCCTAATTGTTATCGTAAAGCCCTCACAAAGCGTGGCAATTTCTTCGGGAATATATACCCCTGTTTTTGTGAAAAGATTGGGGTGCGTTCTTGAAGAAAGGGTTTGAAGTGCGCTTCCCTCACGCGTGGTATTTTGGATTCTTACTTCAAAGTGGCTATCGTAAGCAAGCGCGTCCCAACGGACGAACGGCACAGGCTTTCCGCTTAAAATCGCGCCGTCAAAGAACACATTAAAGATTTCTTGCCCTTCGTCTGAATAGTCCACACTCATATTCGCAACCGTGCGTTCAAATGTGTGTCCGTCCTGATTCTTTAGTTCTATGCCCTTAATCATAGGCACGCAAATAATGTCAAAATTTCCTTGGGTGGGGAATGCAAAAAGAAGTTGCCCCATGGGTGCGTTGCCGATAACCACAGGCGGGGTGGGGTGTCCGATTGCCTTTCTTTCCCCTGTTTCGCGGTTATAAAGAAACCATGCGTAGCCGTCTGGCGGATACTGATCACTTGGTGCTTGCGCCCTAAATTCCACTAATTCACCCACTTGAAAGCTGTTTTGGCTGGTGGTTTTTCTCACATCAAGGGTAACAAGAGGGTTATAAACGAAAATTGGATTAAGGGTAAGCGTTTGCACATCTGAACCCGATTTTAGCACTGCGCTTATTGTGTAACCGCTTGTGTTGTTCTGGCTTGCGAGTTTTAAAATCGGATCATTAGGATTAACTACTATTGATTTTTGGTTATTAAAATCATTTCCGCCGAAAACACTGCCGTTCATTTGCCAAGTTATATCGGGGTGAGGATCGCTACCTTTTAAATTAAAAGGTTCGGTATCTGAATATGCGTTAGAAGTGGAAACGGTTATGCGGAAATTTTCAAATTCCCCCATTATCTGCTTATAGGGGGATAGTGAGGTTGCAGGCACGCCTGCCCGTTCGCTTTGCAAGGAAATATTATAATCAAGGGGTTGAAACAAAATGTCCAGCGGAAGTGCTGTTTCCACATTATCCACATCTTGCGCCCTCACAAGAAGTGAGGTGTAACCCTTTTTAAGTGCGGTAACGCTTCCCGTATGCCCTTCCTGCGTTACAGACGCAAGTTCGGGATTTAAAATGCTGAACCTTACATTGCCGATAGCAAAATCGGGAATTATCACTGGGGTTATCTTAAGCGGTTCGCTTCCTATGCGCACAGTTTCTCTTGCGGTGTTAAAGCGGATTTCTTCAATTTCGCCCGATCTTACCCGAACCCTAACCGTACGGAAAATGCTGGTTTTTTCCACACTTTCCACCCTAACGGTGAATGCAGTGCCTTCGGGGGTTACGAACCCTTTAGAAGTTAACCGCCCTGTGTTAGCGTCTATATTAAAAAATTCCGCCGCCCCTGCTTCCACGAATCTGAATCTAAGCCTCTTGTTTGTGGCGTTTTCGGGCAAAGCGCGCGCCTCTATCACGCGGGAACTAAATTCGCCCGATACTGCAAGATCAAGAGTAGCCCTCGCCACTTCCACATCTTCCACAGGAATAGTTCTTCCCGTGCAAGCGGTAAGTGCAACTAAGAAAAATAAAAGTGAGATTAAAATAAGTAAGGCTTTTTTCATGTTTGTAATAGCTATCTTAACACATACGCGCGTATGTGTCAATGTATGTGTGAATAAACTTTACTTTTATATTACTCTTAGTGTATAATCTTTTGTAGAATGAACGGCTTTTTACCAAAATTATCCTGCGTTCTTAGCGAAAAGCAGGCAAGATTGCTTCCCCCGCAGGTTCTTTCCTTTGTGGGCGATAGCGTGCAGACGCTTTTTGTGCGTGCCGAACTTGCAGTAAACACTCTTGGAAGCGCAGGAACGCTTCACAAAAAAGCCTCAGCCGTAATCAATGCAACCTCGCAAGCAATCACTCTTCAAAAAATCCGCCCCCACCTAACCGAGGACGAAGAGAACATTTTTAAGCGTTGCCGAAACTCAAA
The DNA here is from genome assembly GCA_009781445.1 of Bacillota bacterium. Classification (GTDB taxonomy): domain Bacteria; phylum Bacillota; class Clostridia; order Christensenellales; family DTU072; genus WQYD01. The sequence goes on from WQYD01000003.1 coordinate 75,298, forward strand.
AGGCGAAAACCACGCCAAAAACGCAAGCGTAACGGATTACAAAACCGCTTCGGGCTTAGAGGGGCTTATCGGATTCTTGTACCTTACTGGGGCGAGTGAGAGGCTGGGGGAACTTTTGGCGCATGGCAATGAGCCAAAAGAAAATGAAGAATGATGGATTCTAAATATCATTATGTGTCAGCGCACAACGCACAGCGCACAGCGCACAATGAAGGAATCTAAATATCATTATATAATCAATCCATAATTGTACTTTATACCTAAATAAATCATTCCACCACTGTGCGCTGTGCGTTGTGCGCTGTGCGCTGAAAAAATCCAACCACCATGATAATAGAAGGCATTAACACAGTAATTGAAACACTTGAAAGCGGTGCAACGGTAGAAAAAGTTGCCGTGCAAAAGGGCAATTTTTCCACGCGCGTTAATAAAGCGGTGTCGCTTGCGAGGGAACGCGGTGTGCGCGTATCCTTTGAGGAAAAGAAACGGCTTGACGAATTGAGTGCCACTGGCAGGCACCAAGGCATTATCGCTTTTGTTACCGAATTTTCGTATACTTCCCTTGAGGATATTCTTTTGGCAAACAAGAAAAAGGGTAAACCTCTTTTGCTTGTGCTTTTGGACGGAATTCAAGATCCGCATAATTTGGGCGCGATTTTAAGATCAGCAGACGCCTCGGGGGCAGACGGGGTTGTTATCCCTAAGCACCGCAGTGTTACCGTAACCGAAACGGTTATTAAGGTTTCCGCAGGTTCGGCGTCCCATGTTCCTGTGGCAAAAGAGGGAAATATTAACGATGTTATCCGCAAACTTAAGAACAATTTTGTGAATGTGTACGGCGCGGATATGGGTGGCGAATCAGTGTACACCACGGATTTAACTAAAGATACCGCCATAATTATAGGCGGTGAGGGGTTTGGAATAAGCCACTTAACGGCGAATTTGGCGGATAAAAAAATCTCACTTCCACAGCTTGGCAAGGTTAATTCGCTAAATGCTTCTGTGGCAACGGGGATTTTGCTTTACGAGGCAGTTAGGCAAAGGGAAGGCAAATGAATTTCTGTGACTACGAACAGCTTTTAATCCAATACCGCCCTCTTATCTTTAAAATCGCGCGTGGTTTCTTTTTAAAACACGGCGGTGATACCGAAGATTTAATTCAAGAGGGATATATTGCGCTTTGGCAAGCATTTAAATCGTTTGATTCCAAAAAAAATGAAAATTTTACCGCTTACGCCTCAACCTGCGTGCGGAACAGGATTATAGGGGCGGTTCGCCTTGCAAACACCTCTGCCCCCACGGCAACAATCACAGGGGAAGAACCCGAAGCAAGCATGCCTGATCCTTTGAGGGCATTAGAGGTTCAAGAGGAAACAGAATCGTTACTGCAAACGCTTAAAAACAATCTTTCAAAAAATCAATTTGAGGCGATACGCTTTTACCTTGAGGGTTTTTCGTACAAAGAGATTTCCGAAAAAATGGGAATAAGCACAAAATCTGTGGATAATTTAATAACCGTTTCAAAAAAGAAATTAAGGGAAGTAATCAAATGAAACTTGGAATTGTGGGGCTACCCAATGTGGGAAAATCAACCCTTTTTAACGCTATAACTTCGGCAGGCGCAGAGGCGCAAAATTACCCCTTTTGCACCATTGAACCCAATGTGGGAATAGCCATTGTGCCGGACGAAAGGCTATATAAACTTGCCAAACTTTACAACTGCAAAAAGGTGGTTCACACCACTGTGGAATTTGTGGATATTGCTGGGCTTGTGGAAGGTGCAAGCAAGGGTGAAGGCTTAGGAAATAAGTTCCTAAGCCATATCCGTGAGGTTGACGCAATCCTTCATGTGGTAAGGTGCTTTAGCAATGAAAATATAATTCATGTAAGCGGTGGCATAGATCCCGTCCGCGATATAGAAACTATAAATTTGGAACTCATTTTCGCGGATTTGGATACCCTAACGCGAAGAATTGATAAAACAAGGACAAGCGCGAAAAGTGGCGATAAAAAGCTACTTGACGAACTTGAAACCCTAAATAAAATTTACAAAACGCTTGAAAACGGGCGTGCTTCAAGGGAAACAAAGCTAACGGCGGAAGAAAGAGAATATCTTAAAACGCTTAACCTTTTAACCGCAAAACCCGTGATATATTGTTGCAATATTTGCGAGGGTGGCGAGGGTTCAGACTTCGTTAAAAAAGTGGAGGAATATGCCAAATCTGAGGGTAGCGGTGTACTTACGCTTTGCACTCAACTTGAAGCGGAATTATCAGTTTTGGGTGAGGAAGAAAAAGCCCTTTTTATGCAAGAACTTGGCATTGCCGAAAGCGGGCTTAACCGCCTTATTACCACCTGCTTTAACCTTTTGGGGTTAATGAGTTTTTTAACCGCAGGCGAAAAAGAAACCCGCGCATGGACTATTCCTCTAAACACAAAAGCCCCCCAAGCCGCAGGCAAAATTCACACAGATTTTGAAAAAGGTTTTATCCGCGCCGAAGCAATAAATTGGGAAATTTTGCTTGAATGCGGTTCATATTCCGTGGCAAAAGAAAGAGGCAAAGTCCGAAGCGAAGGCAAAGAATATGTGGTTAAAGAAGGCGATGTGCTTCTTTTTAGGTTCAATGTTTAGCGCAAAATGCGGAACGCATTTTGAGGGCATAGGTTATAGGGCATAGGGTATAGGGGCGGAAAATATTAAATATGAATTAATCAATAATGAGATTTAGATTCCTTCCCTATGGCCTATGACCTATGGCCTAAGCCCTTTGGGCTATTGCCTTAAAATAATGCTTGATTATTTCGCGCGAGTGTTATATAATATAATATGTATATAAAATAGCGGAGAAAAAATGGCTCACGAACAACAGCTAACAAACCCCAAATTATTTAACGCAACTTGGACTGAACGGGACGAGGCGGTTTTTCTTGACTTGCTTGATCGCAAGATAGACGAATTAAAGTTTGAAATGAAGAACTGCGAATCGCCCTATGTTCGCCGTAGGCTTAAAGAAAAACGCATTGAGTACATAGTTATCCGCGAAAAAGTGCAAGCAGGCAGATACGACAGCGCGATTCTTGCCGCAGAAATGGCAAGCTATCAGATTGCAAAATCAAATCCGCAGGCAATCCGCGAGGGCGGTACGCGCAAATATGTGGAATCTTACGAAGAAATTAACTTCAATTTTGATTCATATTTCCGCAAAAACCGCTATTACGGTTCGGCAATGCCCGTGGTAACGCTTATTTTGGTGCTTTTATTCACCTTTTTAATGTTTTTCAGCCTTTTCGTGCCTACAATGGCATCGGTTACATTGGAAGAATCCTTGTTTGGCACATTTTATGAAATAGACGAAACCGCCCCAAGGCTTTCCTTTACCGCCGTGGGTTACTATCGGCTTGACGGTGTTACCGATATCCGCGTACCTAATGACGGGCATTGGCCTCAGCATGTGGTGTACCGTGAGGGCATAGAAGAGGACGATATTCTTTTATTCGGCGAAAAATTTGTGAATGCGCAAGGCGTTGAACCAAGCGATGTTACCTTGTACGGCGATCTTGGAATAGAAGCAATTTATATAAGCACTAAGGACATTTTGCGTGCGTTCTTTTACACACCTGCCATGCGTTCAATGAGTATCGGCTTTGTGGAAAGGTTGCTTGAGGACGAAGGTAGCACCCACTCATGGTATTGGCGCGCGTTCGTTATGCACCGTGAAGACGAAATGGGCTTTAAGTATGACGATCAAGGAAACCTTGATTGGCTTGCGGTAATTCACTATTTTGCTACTTACGGAATGATTTATCTTTTCATAATCGTGTTTGTTCTGCTTATGATTCAAATCATTTCACTGTTTGTAAGAATGTTTACTTACAGCACAAGGAAATTCCATTTCTTGCCGTTTTTGATAATAATCTGTAGCGTTCTATTATTCTTATGCCCCATTTTCGCCAAACTTCATTCGCTTGACAGTCAAGCGGTAAGTGAATCATTCGGTGCGTATTTCAGCATGAGTTGGGAAGCGTTTATGGAATCAGACGGCGTGTTTTCCGCAAATATCTTAGCACTTCTTTCCTTGCCGATAATGGCACTTGTAATGTTTATGCCTTTGTTCTTCCGCAATAAGCGCATTAAGCAGGTAACCTATGTTCCCAAAGGAAACCGCCCCCACACTTATCCGGGGCAGAATTTCCCCACGGCTTCGGGGCATGTGCCTCAAGCGGTTATGAACCCCGCAATGCAACCCCCCCGCCCCCGCCCCCCTGTGGTAAGGGCAATGCCACCTCAGCCCTAGTATCCCCAACCGCAAAAAAGGGTTGCACCCCCTGTTCAGCCCTATTATCCTCAACCACAGGATCCAAATCCTTAACCCCCTGCGCAACCGCCTTATGGATATCCAGGGCAAA